>NZ_JBQEOV010000002.1:0-392056 GCF_052045435.1 Acidovorax sp. 22279 | reverse complement strand
CATCTCATGGGGCTTGAGGTCCGTCAGCGGCGCCCGCACCGGCCCGCCGTCATGGCCCACGATGCGCGCCCCCGCCTTGATGATCGACACGCCATAGCCCTCCACCCGGTTGCGGATGGCCAGGTACGGCATGAAGAACGACTTGAGCAGCCGGTGCTGCGTGGCCGTGTCATCGCTGGCCACCGCCTGGTAGAACTCCATCGCCGTCTTGGGGATGAAGTTGAACACCGCCGACGAATACACCGGGGTGCCCAGCGCCTTGTAGGCAGCGGCATACACCTCCGCCGTGGGCAGACCGCCCAGGTACGAGAAGCGGTCCCCCATCTTCATGTAGATGGAAGACATGGTCTCGATGTTGCCCACACCGTCCTTGAACCCCACCAGGTTCGGACAACGCTCGGCCAGGATGGCCAGGGACTCGGCCGTCAGCTTGGTGCGGTCGCGGTTGTAGACGATCACACCGAACTTCACGCTCTTGCAGACCTGCTCCACATGGGCGATCAGGCCTTCCTGGCCAGCTTCGGTCAGGTAATGCGGCAACAGCAGGATGCCATGGGCGCCCAGGCGCTCGGCCTCCTGGGCATGGGCAATGGCCGTGCGGGTGGGGCCACCGGCCCCGGCAATGATCGGCACCTTGCCCCGGCAGGTATCCACGGCCGTCTTGATGACCTCGCTGTATTCGGGGCCCGAGAGCGAGAAGTACTCACCCGTGCCACCGGCGGCAAACAGGGCGCTGGCGCCGTAGGGGGCGAGCCACTCCAGGCGCTCGATGTAGGTCTTGGGGCGGAAGTTGCCCTGCTCGTCGAAGTCGGTGATGGGGAACGAGAGCAGGCCGGAGCCCATGATGGTTTTGAGTTCTTGCGGGGTCATGGTCATTGCAGCGGGAGAGGATGGTGAATGAAACGGGTGTCTGTGGCGCTCAGTCGAGCTTGATGTTGGCGGCCTTCACCACGCTGGCCCAGCGCGCGCGTTCTTTGGCGAAGAACTGGTCCTGTTCGGTGGAGGTCATGGTCACCACTTCGGCGCCCTGGCCGGCCAGGCGCGAGCGGATCTCGGGTGCGCGGATGGCAGTGATGAGCGCCTTGTTGAGCTTTTGCACGACCGCATCGGGTGTGCCGCGTGGCAGCAGCACGCCTTGCCAGGTGCCCGACTCGTAGCCGGCCACACCTTGCTCGGCAATCGTGGGCACGTCACCGATCAGCGGCATGCGGGTGGACTTGGAAACGCCCAGCACCTTGAGCTTGCCGTTTTGTACCTGGGGCAGGGTGGCCAGCATGCCGTTCATCAGCACCTGGGTCTGGCCCGCCACGGTGTCCTGAATCGCGGTGACGCCGCCCTTGTAGGGGATGTACTGCCAGCGTGCGCCGCTAGCGCGCTCCAGCGCCACGCCGGCAAGGTGGGGAGCGCTGCCGGTGGCCGTCACGGCAAAGTTCAGCTCGTTCTTCTTGGAGTAGGCGATCAGCTCCTTGAGGTTGTTGACCGGCACCGAGGGGTGCACCACCAGCAGGTGGGGTGAGTAGGCCAGCATGGTCACACCGCGCAGGTCTTTGGAGGGGTCGAAAGACAGCTTGGTGTAGACCGAGGGGCTGATCGCCAGCGCGCCCACATCACACAGCAGCATGGTGTAGCCATCGGGCTCGGCTTTGGCCACAAAGTCGGCACCCAGGTTGCCATTGGCGCCGGGCTTGTTCTCGACGATCACGCTCTGCTTGAGCGATTCGGACAGCGCCTGGCTGATCGAGCGCGCAATGATGTCCGAGCTGCCGCCTGGTGGGTAGGGCACCACGATGCGCAGTGTCTTGGCAGGCCATTCAGCGGTCTGGGCCGTGGCAGAAGCTGCCGCCAGAGCGGCAGTGCAGGCCAGAAGAATTGCGCGACGTTGCAGGCTCATGGAATGTCTCCGTGTGTTTGTGTTGTTAGTCATCGTACAACTAGATCGAAAAATATGCAATCCATGCCGGTGTCATTCAGTGCATGTTTAGGGGAATTTCAGGGTTTGTACTGAGATTTCTGGCCCAAAAAAATCCAGAGATTGTTGACTGGCGGGTGCTTCAAGGTTGTGCTTGACCTCGGGTAATCCCTTTCTCCGTCAGCGCTAAAGATGGGTCAGAATGCACTACTTGTTGTATGACGACATATCACAATCACACGATGCTGCAGCAATGGAACGCCCTGCGAATGGCGTCTCCGGGCGCAGCAGAACCACCACAGCCTCACTGGCGGGCGCGCTTCAGAGTCGCAGTCCAGCCGAAGGCACTACCAGGGGACCGAGCATGACCATCCCATTTCGTATCCATCACCGCGTCGCGCCCGTGATGCTGGCCGCTGCAACCGCGCTGGGCGTACAGGCGGTACAGGCAGCCACCTGGGTGTACGTGGCCAATGCAGACAGCCAGGATGTGTCGGTGCTGGAGCTGGACCGCGCCGCCGGGACGCTCAAGACCGTGGACACCACGGCACTGGGCGGCGCTGCCATGCCCATGGCCGTCAGCCCGGACAAGCGCGTGCTCTACGTGGCATTGCGCTCACAGCCGTTTCGGGTGGTCAGCCTGGCCATTGACCCAGTGAGCGGCAAGCTGCGCAAGCTGGGCGAGGCGCCGTTGGCCGACAGCATGGCCAATATCGACACCGACGCCACCGGGCGCTGGCTGTTCGCAGCCTCCTACCCCGGACACAAGATCACGGTCAACAGCATTGGCAAGGACGGTGTCGTGGGAGCGGTGCAGCAGCTCATCCCCACTGCGCCCAACGCGCACGCCATCCACGCGGACGCAGCCAACCGCTATGTCTTTGCTACCAGCCTGGGTGGCGACCACCTCTCGGCCTGGAAGTTTGATGCAGAGACCGGCAAGCTCACCGCCCACGAGCCCGCGCTGACCCCCGTGGCGCCCGAAAAGTCCGGCCCCCGCCACTTTGTCTGGAGCGGCGACCAGCGCCACCTGTATCTGCTGGACGAACTGGATGCAGCCGTGCATGTGATGGCCTACGACAAGGAGCGTGGCACGCTGCGCCCGCTGCAGCGCACCACGGCGTTGCCCGCAGGTTTTGCGGGCAAGCCCTGGGCCGCCGACATTCACCTATCGCCCGATGGCCGCACGCTGTATGCGTCGGAGCGCACGTCCAGCACGCTGAGCGCATTTCGCGTCGATGTCGCCACCGGGCAGCTGCAGCCCCTGGGGCATGTGCCCACCGAAAAGACGCCGCGCGGTTTTGCAGTGGACGCGTCTGGCCGCTTCCTGATCGCTGCTGGACAGGAGTCGCACCACGTCGCACTGCACCCCATTGACCCCGCGACAGGCCTTCCCGGTGCGCCCACCCGCGTTCCGGTGGGCAAGAACCCCAACTGGATCGAGATCGTCGATATGCCCTGAGCGGGTAAGGGCGTGCGTTCACAGGCTGCACCGACAACACGGCCTCCGCATGCGCCCTCGCTCCTTGCCCCCTTTTTTCATTGCCCCTAGGAGACAAACACATGCAACGCAGAACCCTGGTCCAATCCGCAGCGCTGGCAGCTGCAGGCGCGCTGATGGCGCTGCCCGCCATGGCCCAGACCACCTGGCCCACCGGCAAGGCCATCAGCTACGTGGTGCCCTTTGCCGCCGGTGGCACCACCGACACCCTGGCCCGTCTGATCGGCCAGCAACTCGGCACAGCCCTGGGCACGACGGTGGTGGTGGAGAACAAGGGCGGTGCGGCAGGCAGCATCGGCTCGGAGGCTGCCGCGCGCTCGGCCCCGGATGGCTTCACGCTGCTGGGTGGCACGGTCAGCTCGCATGCCATCAACATCAGCCTGTACCCCAAGCTGGGCTACGACCCCATCAAGTCGTTCAGCCCCGTCACGCTGATCGGCACCAACCCGGTGGTGCTGGTGGTGTCGGCCAACAGCCCTTATAAAACCCTGAAAGACGTGCTGACGGCCGCCAAGGGCAAGCAGGGCGGCCTGTCGTCTGCGTCCGCCGGGACGGGCAGCTCACAGCATCTGGCGGTGGAACTGCTGGCCTACAAGTCGGGCGTGAAGTTTACGCACATCCCCTACAAGGGCAGCGGCCCCGCCATCCAGGACGTGATCAGCGGCCAGGTGGACATGATGTTCGATACCACCGTGGTCGCTGCCCCCCACATCCAGAGCGGCAAGCTGCGCGCCATTGCCGTCACGTCGCCCAAGCGCCTGGCCTCCATGCCCGACGTGCCCACGGTGGCGGAGTCCGGCGTGGCCGAACTCAAGGACTTTGAGGTGCAGTCCTGGCAGGCGATTTTTGTGCCGGCGGGCACGCCCACCCCGGTGGTGAGCCGCCTGCACGACGAGATCCGCAAGATCCTCGCCCAGCCCGACATGCAGACCCGCCTCAAAGGTTTTGGCATGGAGCCTGCCGACATGAGCGTGGCCCAGATCGCCACGTTCCAGAAGGCCGAAGTGGACAAATGGGCGCAGGTCATCAAGGCGGCCAATATCAAGGTGGACTGATCGCCCGGCCGATCCTGTTTTCTTCCTGTAGAGACTTGGCGGAACTGCCTTTGGGCCGTTCCGCCTTTTTTATTGCGGGTTGGGCGCTGGCGCGCTCGCGGGGGCGTCCGTCGATGGCGAGCGATGTGCGAGCACGAGATCTGGATGCTGCCCGGTGAGCAACAAAAACATCGCAAACACCGGCCCCTGCATGTTGCGCTCGTCGGTCATGCTCTCCAGCGCCTGCCAGGTGCGCGATTGCACGCCGCCCCGGCTGCCGGTCTGCAGCGGGTAGCCCATGAGTTCGGCGGCTTGCGCCTGGCTGAGCCCGGCCGCAACGCGCGCGGCCTTGAGCTGCTCGCCATTGGGCACAGGCATGGCGAGGGCCATGGCAGAAAGGGGTGGTGTGGACATGATTTGCTATAAAAAAAAGAGCTAATTGGGCATGAATTACGGGCGCTACAGCCCATTTTTACCCAAAAAGCGGGAGAGTTATCCGGCTGTGGTGCTGGCACATCACTGGACAAAACAGAGAAGTGCCTGCGATGCAGGCGAGCGGGGTGCGCTTCTAGAATTCGCTCGCAATTGACGAACGTCAACACCCACAACAAGCCGCATCCGAGCGGCATCTGAGGAGGGATTCGTGAGCTACACCATCCAGATCTGGGAAAAGCCCGCCGATTGGCCGTGGCCCACGACCAAGGCCGAGGCGGACGCGCAGTACGAGCGCGTGGAGGCAGGCCCCCAGGTGCCGATGAACCCCAAGTACGCAGCGTGGGCCCAGGCCGTCGAGCCGCGCTTTCCCGGGTTCTGGGACATCTACTTGGGCGGCCCAGACATCACCGATCCGACCTTTGGCGTGGGCATCAACACCCGCTTTCCGGACTGGGGGCCTCCGTTTGACGATGGCTGGGAGCAGGCGGCCCGCCTGGGCCTGAACCTGTATGACCCGCAAAGCGGCGTGCACTACCTGGCCAACGGCGATGCCCCGGAAGAGCCCGATCTGCAGGTGCGCCACGCAGCACGGGCGCCGCAGGCGGGCGATGACGCCAGGGCCTGGGCCGAGTACCGGCGCTGGGCCGCGCGGGGTAACCCGCATGCGCTGTACGCGCTGGGCCGGGCCTTGCGATTTGGGACCATGGGCCAGCGCAGGCATTTCGATCTGGCGGCTGCCCTGCAGCTCATGGGTGCGCACGATGCAGAGACCCGCAAGGACGCCCAAGCCTTCTACGAGCGCTTTCTGGACAAGGCCAAGGCCCGCATCCAGGCCCTGATGGTCCGGCTGAAGGCCGCCCCGGGCGAGCCACTGCTGCAGATCGTGGACGAAGAGCGCAAGGCGGTGGATGACACCGTGGCCCGCAGCGAGCAACTGGCTTTGTACTCGCGCAAGCGCATCGAAGCGGCAGACGCACTCGAGCCCGCAGCGGCCCAGGGCCACGAGGTGGCCGCGTTTCTGCAGGCGCTGGAGACCGTGATCGGCTGGGAGCAGCCCAACTACGAGAACGCACGCTCCTGGTGCCAGCGCGCGGCGGACTGGGACCATGAACCTGCCAAACGCCTTTTGGCCGTGATGTTCGAGCGCGGCTGGGGTGGACCGGCGGACGCGCAGCAAGCCGCCAAGTGGAACGCCGCTGCGCAAGAGCAGCGGCAGCGGGCGCAGCAAAAGAAACAGGCCCAGGAAGCCTCTGAATCGCCCGGCGGCCTCAGCCTGGCGCCCATGGCTGCGGATTCGTCCGCACCAGGTGCCGCAGCACCCCTGGTGTGGACTGGCAACCCCCTGCGCGACCTGCCGGGCTGGTACGCCCGCGAGGGCGATCCGCACGCCGCGTTCCACCTGGGCACCAGCGACGAGCATGGCCGCTATGGCGGCCCCGTGAACCTGGCCCAGGCCCGCGCCTGGTATGCCCAGGCGGCCGAGGCAGGCCACGCCGACGCCACCTACAACCTGGGCACCTTCATCGAAAGCGGCAAGGGCGGCCCCAAAGATGCCCTGGTGGCCAAGGCGTTGTTCATGCTGGCCAACACGCGGGGTACCACCATGCAGGTGGCCGACCTGCGCATCAAGCCGCAAGAGCAGGGGCCCGTGCGGGCGCTGGTGATGGCACTGCGCGAGCCGGGGCGGCTGCGTGCCGTGCTGCAAGAGCGGGGACTCGCACCGAACCTGCCGGCGCCGGTTGGGGCGGCCATCGGGGCGGCGGGTATCGCGGCAGCGGCCGGCCTGTCCGCAGGCGAATGGGGGCGGGGTGATGGCGCCCCGCCGTCGCCAGGTACAGCCAGGCCGCCAGAGCCACAGATTCCGCGTTCGCAGGCGCCCAGCCCATCGCGCAGCCGCACAGGCCCGACGCATCGCAGCGAAGAGGGCGACGAGGGCGATGCCCATGAAGATGCCCGCTATGGACGCTCCACCTCCACGTTTGCATGGCACCTGGGCCATGCGGCGCTGGGCATTGGTGTGGCCAACGGGGCATTGCTGATGGCTTTCTTCAAACCCGGAGCCAGCTTCCGCATGGGCATGCTGGTTCTGGGCCTGATCGCCGCGTTGGGCGCGTGGCGCACGGCGCGCGACTTTGACTGGTCGCCCCTGGCGCGTGCCGTGGTGGCGGTGCTGGCCGCCATCCCCTTGCTGGGCATGGGCGTGTGCCTGGGCCTGCTGTTCAAGGCCTTGCGTGAACGTGGGTAGGGGTGGGTCGCCCACCGCAAACCCACGAGGCCGTCAGGCGGTTACAGGGTGCTCCAACGCCTGCGCAAAGTATGACTCGGGCTGGATGTTGGTGTAGTTGGGAATGTCGGCCGACAGTTCGGCCATCGTCGCTTTGGCGGCCGTCTGGGCCTGCTTCAGGTCGCTGAAAAATGCGTTGGTCAGCGCCACGATCTGGCCCGGGCGCGGCTCGCCAGGGTAGAGAACACGGTCGCTCTCCAGCCGCACCAGGCCCAGCGGCTGCAATGCTGCGCGGGCGATGCGCATGTGCTCGGAGTGGTAGTAGTCGTGGTTGAAGGTGGCGCCTTCACGCCAGCGGTAAACGGCGGTGACTTTGATCATCGGTGCGATTCCATCCGGTGGTTGAAACCCACCACCGTAGGGGCAACACACCCGCCGCACAGCCGCGTGCGCGACAGCGTGTCGCCCAGGCGGCTCGTATCCGTCCTCGCCGATTCAGTCTTCTTCCGATTCGCCCAGGAACCCGCCGCTCTGGTGGCCCCACAGCCGGGCATACACGCCGCCCTGGCCCAGCAGCTGGGCGTGTGTGCCTTCTTCCACAATGCGGCCCGCGTCCATCACGATGAGGCGGTCCATGGCGGCAATGGTGGACAGGCGGTGGGCAATGGCGATCACCGTCTTGCCCTGCATCAAGCCGTCCAGGCTTTGCTGGATGGCCGCTTCCACCTCGGAGTCGAGCGCGCTGGTGGCTTCGTCCAGCAGCAGGATGGGCGCGTCTTTCAGCATCACGCGTGCAATGGCCACACGCTGGCGCTGGCCACCCGAGAGCTTGACGCCGCGTTCGCCCACATGGGCGTCGTAGCCGGTGCGGCCCTGCAGGTCGGTGAGTGTGGCGATGAAGTCTGCGGCCTCTGCACGCGCGGCCGCCTGGTGCAGGTCGGCCTCGCTGGCATCGGGGCGGCCGTACAGGATGTTGTCGCGCATGGAGCGGTGCAGCAGCGAGGTGTCCTGCGTGACCATGCCGATGTGGCGGCGCAGGCTGTCCTGGGTGACTTGGGCAATGTCCTGCCCATCGATGAGAATGCGGCCCGACTGCACATCGTGAAAGCGCAGCAGCAGGTTGACCAGCGTGGACTTGCCCGCGCCCGAGCGGCCAATCAGGCCGATCTTCTCGCCGGGGCGGATGGTGAGGTTGAGGCGGTCGATGACCGGACGGGCATCGGGGCCGCTGCCGTAGGCAAAGCTCATGTCCTCAAAGCGTACCTCGCCCTGGGTCACGACCAGGGGCTTGGCGTCGGGGGCATCGATCACGGCACGCGGTCGGGTCAGCGTGTTGATGCCGTCCTGAATGGTGCCCACGCTTTCAAACAGGGTGGTCATCTCCCACATCACCCAGTGCGCGTGGCCCGATACGCGCAGCGTCATCGCGGTGACAGCCGCCACGGCACCCGCCCCCACCTCGCCGGCCGACCATAGCCACAGGGCCGTGCCGCACGCGCCGAGAATCATGGCCACCACCAGCAGCTGGTTGACGATCTCGAACAGGCTCACCAGGCGCATCTGCGCATAGCCGGTCAGCTTGAACGCGTCCATGGCGGCACGGGCGAATTCGGATTCGCGCCGCGTGTGCGAGAACAGCTTGACGGTGGCAATGTTGGTGTATGCGTCGGTGATGCGCCCGGTCATCACCGAGCGCGCGTCGGCCTGTGCCTTGCCCACCTGGCCCAGGCGCGGCACAAAGTACCAGCAGGCCAGGCCATAGGCCCCCATCCACGCGGCAAACGGCAGCAGCAGCCGCGCGTCAAACCCGGCCAGCAGCACAAGGATGGTCACCAGGTAGATGCCCATGCCAATCACCACGTCGGTGGTCGTGAAGATCATGTCGCGCACGGCCAGCGCGGTCTGCATGATCTTGGTGGTGATGCGGCCCGCAAACTCGTCGGCGTAGAACGCCATGCTCTGGCCCAGCATCAGCCGGTGAAAGTTCCAGCGCAGCCGCAGCGGAAAGTTGATGGCCAGCACCTGGTGCTTGATGCTGGTCTGCAAGGCGACCAGCACCACCGATACCAGCAGCAGCGCAGTGATGCCGATCAGCGCCGCTTTGCGTTCGGCCCATAGCGTGCCCGGAGACGCGGACGTGGAGATCCAGTCCACCACCACGCCCAACACGGCAAACAGCAGGGCTTCGTAAATGGCAATGGCTGCGGACAAACCTGCCATGGCGGCCACGTAGCCACGCAGGCCACGGGTGCCGTCCCACACAAAAGCCAAAAAGGCCTTGGGAGGCAAGTGCGGCTCTGCAGCGGGGTAGGGGGGAAGCCGGCTTTCGAAGAAACGGAACAACGTCAAAACTCCTGGGGCCACGCGGTGCGTGCTGCCGCGCGGGGCAGCAGCCTGCGGGCCCATCCAATCAATAGACCCTAGACCAGCAGCGTGACCACGACGATCACCACACCCAGCGCCAGGTTCACGCCCACCCAGCTGCGGATGCTGCCCAGGGCCTTGGCGCCGCTGGGCCAGTCCGACGCTGCCACGGCACGCTGCAGGCGCCGGAACAACGCAAAGCGGATATGGCCGAAGATGGCCATCATCACCAGGCCCAGCGTGGCCATGATGGTCCAGTCCAGTGGCATGGAGAACACACCGCCCGTCTGAACGGCCTGCTTGGCCGCGCGGCCGATCATCCACAGGCCGCTGCCCAGCACCAGCACCACGGCGGCAGTGACTGCCACAAAGAAGCGCTGCAGCACGTCATGCATCAGCCGCACGCGCTGCGGGGGCTCCAGTGCCTGCGCGGCAGGCCGCAGAAAAAAATGGGCGAACACCATGCCCCCCACCCACACGATGATGGACAGGACATGGACAAGCTTCAAGGCGTTGTAGAGCATGGGTGCGTGGCGCTGGGCGCCGAGTGTGGTGAAGTGACCCAGGGGTGGGTCAGAGCAGCCGGCCGGGGGGTTGCGAATGCCAGGCCGCATTGTGCGGTGATATGCCTGCGGCGGTGAACCTCGACCCAAGAACCCCTATGTGCCTGCGTGGCCATGTGGCTTGCGCAAGAGTGCCTTGGCCAGGCGCCACATTGCGGGCAGCAGCAGGGCCGTGACCATGGGCACCCACACGGCCAGATAGCACCAGCTGGCCGGCCCGCTGTGGCCCACGCTTTCAATGCCTGTCGTGCGCTCCACCCATGACCACACCGGATAGAGCATCAGCGTGACGGCAAGGGCCACCGGCAAGGCCGCCACAGCCAGACCCAACCGCACCACGCACTGCAGTACAAGCGGCTTGGTCCCTTTGTATGCCCCCACAGAAGTCGCCTCAGAGCCAGGGACGGACGTGTGCAAGACGGGCTGGCATCACGGACATCAGGAATGCAGGGGCGCCAGCGCCACCCGCACCTGGTTGCCGCCGTTGCGCTTGGACAGGTACATGGCTTCGTCGGCGTGGCCCAGCAGGCGGTGCTCTTCGCCACCATGCTCGGGGTAGATGGCCACGCCAATGCTGGGCTGGATGTACAGACGCTGGCCTTCGAGGTCGAAATCCTGACCAAAGGCCGCGAGTATCTTGTCGGCCACCGCACAGGCGTGCTCGCGGGCCTGGCCGCCTTCGAGCAGCACCACAAATTCATCTCCGCCCAGCCGCGCCACCGTGTCGGATGCGCGCACGCATTCGAGCAGCCGCTGCGCTACCCGCTGCAGCAGCAGATCGCCCATGGCATGGCCCAGGGTGTCGTTCACTTCCTTGAACCGGTCGAGGTCAATGAACAGCAGAGACAGCAGCGTCTGGTCGCGCCGCGCGCGGGCCAGGGCGGTCTTGAGCCGGTCCAGAAACAGCTGGCGGTTGGGCAGGTGCGTGAGCTGGTCGTACTGCGCCATATGTTCAAGGCGCTCATACATCTGCTTGCGTTCAATGGCGGCCGCTACCTGGGTGGAGACGAACTGCAGCAGCTCCTTGTCCTTGTCGGTGTAGCGGCCTTGTTCGGTGTAGCTTTGCAGCACCAGTGCTCCCAGGGGGCCACGCTGCGTCTGCAAGGGCACACCCAGCCAATACAGCGGCGCCTGCGTGGCATGCGCTGCAGCGCGCCAGTGCGTGGCCTTTGCTACCGACGAGTCCGGCGTGAGCAGCAAGGTGGCACCGCCACGGATCACCTCCGCATAGCGCGGGTCCTCGGCCAGCGCCATGGGTTCGGGCGCGGGCAGGTGCTCGTTGACGTGGTACGGAAAGCTCAGCTGGTCATCGTGCGGGTTGTACAGGGCCACCGCAAAATTGGTGGCGGGCAACAGGCCGCCCACGATCTGGTGAATGTGCTGGAACAGGGCCTGCAGGTTGTGTGTGGTGTGCGCGGCTTCGGAGATGGCGTAGATCACCGCCTGCATCGACTCGGTGGCCTTGCGCGCGGTGATGTCGTGGGCCACGGCCAGCCGCACCTGCTTGTCGGGCAGCCAGCGGGCCGTCCAGCGGATGTGGGCGATGGAGCCATCCTTGCGCACGTAGCGGTTTTCAAACTGCAGCTGCAGCTCGCCCTGCGTCACGTTGTGGGCCTGCCGTTGGGTGGCGGGCAGGTCGTCGGGGTGCACCATGTCCAGCATGCGCTTGCCGACCACTTCGTCGGGGGTGTACCCAAAGATGCGCTCGAACGCTGAACTGACAAACACAATCGAGCTGTCTCCCCGCACGATGCAGACGGCGTCGAGCAACAGGTCCACCAGGTTCAACGAAGAAATGCTTTGCATGGTGCAGCGCGCACGGTGTGCTGGAAAGACCCATTGTGCCCGGCACCGGTGGCTTGTGCGGCCTTGAAGGCAAAAACGCGACGGGTTCTTGCCCCGAGGGTGACACTAAGGCCTGGCGTACTTCGCTTGCAGCGTATCCCAGTCAGCTTTGCGCACCAGCCGCTGGCGCTCTGCAAACGGCGCGACCAGTGCGGGGTCTTCGTCAATGCGCTGCGCGTCGCGCAGCACGGTCAAGGCCTTTTGCATGCCAGCCACCGCGCCCTGCAGCGCTGCGTTGGCGTACAGCACCAGGCCATAGCCCAAGCCGGCGAGTTCTTCGGCGCTGGTGATGGGGGTCTTGCCTCCGATCACCATGTTCATCAACTGTGGCGCCGCCAGCCGCTGGGGCAGGGCGCGGATCTCTTCCAGCGTGGTGACGGCCTCCACAAACAGGATGTCTGCGCCCGCCTCCTGATAGCGCTGGGCGCGCTCCACGGCAGCCTCGAAGCCCTGGGTGGCGCAGGCGTCGGTGCGGGCCAGGATGAGGGTGCCTGCGTCGCGGCGCGCATCCACGGCGGCTTTGATCTTGCCCAGCATCTCGTCGGTACTGATCACGTCCTTGCCGTTGAAATGCCCGCAGCGCTTGGGGCTGACCTGGTCTTCGAGCTGGATGCAGTCGGCCCCCGCGCGCTCCAGCACACGCACCGCATGGTAGGTGTTGAGGGCGTTGCCAAACCCCGTGTCGGCATCCACGATGAGCGGCAGTTCCACCGCGTCGCGGATGCGGGCGGTGTGATCGGCAATGTCGGTCAGGCCCATGAAGGCCTGGTCGGGCAGGCCAAACCACATGTTGGTCACGCCAGCGCCGGTGACGTAGAGGGCTTCAAAGCCCAGGTCGGCCACCACGCGGGCGGAGAGGGCGTTGAAAGCGCCGGGCACGATGACGCCTCGGCGAGCCTGGGCCAGGGCTTTGAGTTGTTGTCTGGTGTTCATGGTTGGAGTGGTGAATTGGGTTGCTATATTTTTGATAGCTATTGGCGAATGATTCACTAGCGCATCAAGCCATTTTTGCTTCAAAAGATGTCGCCCGGCACCCGCACCCAGCCTTCCATCAGAATGCGGGCGCTGCGGCTCAACAGGGCCTTGGTCACCTTCCACTGGCCGTTGATCTGCGCTGCTTCGGCCCCCACGCGCAGGGTGCCCGAGGGGTGGCCAAACCGCACGCTGCTGCGCACGCCACCGCCCGCTGCCAAGTTGACCAGCGTGCCGGGGATGGCTGCGGCCGTGCCAATGGCCACGGCCGCCGTGCCCATCATGGCGTGGTGCAGCTGGCCCATGGAGAGCGCGCGCACCAGCAGGTCGATGTCCTTGGCGTCAATGGCTTTGCCGCTGGAGGCCGTGTAGCTGGCGGGCGGCGCGACGAAGGCGATCTTGGGGGTGTGCTGGCGGGTGGCGGCTTCGCCCAAGTTCTGGATCAGGCCCATGCGCAGGGCTCCGTGGGCGCGGATGGCTTCAAAGCGTGCAAGCGCCACCTTGTCCTCGTTGAGGTCGCCTTGCAGTTCGGTGCCTGCGTAGCCAGTGTCCTGGGCATTCAGGAAGATGGTAGGGATGCCCGCATGGATCAGCGTGGCGGCAAAACTGCCTACGCCGGGAACCTCCAGCGTATCCACCACGTTGCCGGTCGGGAACATCGATCCGCCCGCGTCTCCTTCATCGGCAGGGTCCAGGAACTCCAGCGCCACCTCGGCGGCAGCAAAGGTCACGCCGTCCAGCTCAAAGTCGCCCGTCTCCTGCACCTGCCCATGGGTGATCGGCACGTGCGCCACGATGGTCTTGCCAATGTTGGCCTGCCAAATCCGCACGGTGAGGTTGCCATTCAGCGGAATGCGTGCGGCATCGATCAGCCCCATGTGGATGGCGCACGGCCCCACGGCGGCCGAGAGGTTGCCGCAATTGCCGCTCCAGTCCACGAAGGGCTGGTCGATGGACACCTGGCCAAACAGATAGTCCACGTCATGCCCCGGCCGCGTGCTGCGGCTCAGGATCACGGCCTTGCTGGTGCTCGACGAGGCATTGCCCATTCCGTCGATCTGCTTGCCATACGGGTCCGGGCTGCCCAGCACGCGCAGCAGCAAGGCGTCGCGGGCGGGGCCGGGTTGTTGGGCGGGGGCGGGCAAGTCCTGCAGTTGGAAGAACACGCCTTTGCTGGTGCCGCCACGCAGGTAGGTGGCCGGGACTCGAATTTGAGGAGATGGAAACATTGGGGGAAAGAAGGAGCAGGCCGGTGCAGCCGGATGGTGGGTGACGGCGGTTCAAAACAGCCGCAGTTGTGTGTTGGAAGGATCTGGCGGTACGGGCTGCAATGGCCAACGGCCAATGGTTTCGTAGCTGTAGCTTTTGCCGTTGCCGCCCACGACCAGCAGAAGTTCATCGAGGGTCCAGGCAATCGAGTCCATCCGGGTGGGGCCCAGGCGGGTTGTCGCCCAGTAGCTGATCGTGCTGTGTGGTGTGTGGCCCGTTTCCGTTGCCAGTCCTTCTTCGTACAACGCTTGTCGGACGGCAACAAGCAAAGCATCGAAGCAGTGCGGCCTTCCACGAGCCCTAAAGGCCCAGTGGATTGTGTTTTTGCCCTGTTCTTTGTGCACCCCGTCGCGGATCCGGTTGAGCACCAATGTGCAGGCCTGCGCCTTCACGCGTGCGCCCGCGCGCAGCATTTTCTGGCGCACCTCCGGGGTGTCTCCATAGCGGTCTGACAGGGTCTGGTGCCAGTTGTCCTGGGGGGACAGGGTGCTGCTGTCCAGCCCATTGCGTGCAACGGTCCTCCACATCGCTGCGGCCACTTCAGGCGGTGGCTTGGCCACGAAGATCAATCGGGGGCCTTTCATGGCCTGTGCCTCGCTCCGCATGGCTGGTCGCCAGGAAGTCCTGCGCAAAGCGCTGCAGGACGCCACCGGCTTCGTAGATGGAAACCTCTTCGGCCGTATCCAGGCGGCAAGTCACAGGTACTTTGGCGCATCCCACATTTTGACGGCGGATGACCAGCGTGAGGCAGGCGCCTGGCGCGCGGTGGCCTTCCACGTCGTAGGTCTCCGTCCCATCCAGCCCCAGCGTGATGCGGTTGACCCCCGCCTCAAACTCCAGCGGCAACACCCCCATGCCAATCAGGTTGGTGCGGTGGATGCGCTCGAACCCCTCGGCCACCACCACCTCCACACCCGCCAGCCGGACGCCCTTGGCGGCCCAGTCGCGGCTCGACCCCTGGCCGTAGTCGGCGCCAGCAATGATGATGAGCGGCTGGCGGCGGTTCAGGTACGTTTCCATGGCCTCCCACATGCGCATGACCTGGCCTTCGGGCTCCACGCGGGCGAGCGATCCCTTTTTCACCTGGCCATCCACCACGGCCATCTCGTTGACGAGCTGCGGGTTGGCAAACGTGGCGCGCATGGCGGTGAGGTGGTCGCCCCGGTGCGTGGCGTAGGAGTTGAAGTCCTCCTCGGGCAGGCCCATGTGGGCCAGGTATTCGCCCGCAGCGCTGTCCCGCAGGATGGCGTTGGATGGCGAGAGGTGGTCGGTGGTGATGTTGTCGGGCAGGAGGGCCAGCGGACGCATGCCTTTCAACGTGCGCGGGTGGGCGGCCAGCGCGCCGATGCCCTCGGTGTCCCAGTAGGGCGGGCGGCGGATGTAGGTGGACTGTGGACGCCAGTCGTACTGGGGCGACACGCGGGGGTCTTTGTCATGCCGCAGGGCGAACATGGGTTCGTACACAGCGCGGTATTGCGCGGGCTTCACGGCAGTTTTCACCACAGCGTCGATTTCTGCGTCGCTGGGCCACAGGTCTTTGAGGCGAATCGCCTGGCCGTCCACCACCGCCAGCACGTCCTTTTCGATGTCAAAACGCACCGTGCCCGCAATCGCATAGGCCACGACCAGCGGGGGCGAGGCCAGAAACGCCTGCTTGGCATAGGGGTGGATGCGCCCGTCGAAATTGCGGTTGCCCGAGAGCACGGCGGTGGCGTACAGGTCGCGGTCAATGATCTCCTGCTGGATGGCAGGGTCGAGCGCACCCGACATGCCGTTGCACGTGGTGCAGGCAAAGGCCACGATGCCAAAGCCGAGCTTTTCCAGGTCGGCCAGCAAACCCGCTTCCTTCAGATACAGCTCCACCGCCTTGGAGCCGGGCGCGAGCGAGGTCTTGACCCAGGGCTTGCGCGTGAGGCCCAGCCGGTTGGCGTTGCGCGCCAGCAGCGCGGCGGCGATCACGTTGCGCGGGTTGGACGTGTTGGTGCAGCTGGTGATGGCGGCGATGACTACCGCGCCATCGGGCATCGTGCCGTCCTGTGATGCGGGCATGGCCCAGGTGCCCGCGATGCCTTGGGCGGCCAGGTCGGACGTGGCCACGCGCGCATGCGGGTTGGAGGGGCCGGCCAGGTTGCGGACCACGCTCGACAGGTCGAACACCAGGTTGCGCGCATAGACAGCGTCCTGGAGGGTGTCGGACCACAATCCCGCTGCCTTGGCATAGGCCTCGACCAGCTTCACTTGTTCCGCCTCGCGGCCCGTCAGCGTCAAATATTCCAGCGTCTGTTCGTCGATGCTGAACAGGGCCGCCGTGGCGCCGTATTCGGGCGCCATGTTGGAGATGGTGGCGCGGTCACCAACCGTGAGCTTGGCTGCGCCTTCGCCAAAGAACTCCAGGTAGGCGCCGACCACCCTGGCCTTGCGCAAAAACTCGGTGAGCGCCAGCACCACGTCAGTGGCGGTGATGCCGTCCTGGCGATGGCCGGTAAGCTCCACGCCCACGATTTCGGGCAGCCGCATCATCGATGCGCGCCCCAACATCACGTTCTCGGCCTCCAGTCCGCCCACGCCGATGGCGATCACGCCCAGGGCATCCACATGGGGGGTGTGGCTGTCGGTGCCCACGCAGGTATCGGGGTAGGCCACGCCCCGGTCGGCATGGACCACGGGTGACATCTTTTCCAGATTGATCTGGTGCATGATCCCGTTCCCCGCGGGGATCACATCCACGTTGGCAAAGGCCTTTTTGGTCCACTCGATGAAGTGAAAGCGGTCTTCGTTGCGGCGGTCTTCGATGGCGCGGTTCTTGGCGAAGGCATCGGGGTCGAACCCGCCACACTCCACGGCCAGCGAGTGGTCCACGATGAGCTGCACTGACACCACGGGGTTCACCTGGGCCGGGTCGCCGCCCTCTTTGGCAATCGCGTCGCGCAGGCCCGCCAGGTCCACCAGGGCTGTCTGACCCAGGATGTCGTGGCACACCACGCGCGCCGGGTACCAGGGGAAGTCGCGGTCGCTGCGGCGCTCGACGAGCTGGCGCAGGCAGTTGTTGACGGTGGCCGGATCGGCGCGGCGCACGATGTTTTCGGCAAACACGCGGGCGGTGTAGGGCAGGGTGGCCCAGGCGGCGGGTTGCAGGGCGTTGACGGCCTCGCTGGCGTCGAAGTAGTCCAGCTGCGTGCCGGGCAGTTGCTTGCGGTACAGGGTGTTCATGGCCATGGGGCTGGGTACTGGGTCGTCTTGATTTTTATTTGCGGTCCTGGATTGGTACGAACGCCAGGTCTTCCGGCCCGGTGTAGTTCGCACTCGGCCGGATGATCTTGTTGTCCTGCCGCTGCTCGATGATGTGCGCCGCCCAGCCGCTGGTGCGTGCGATGACGAACAGCGGAGTGAACATGGCGGTGGGCACGCCCATCATGTGGTAGCTCACGGCGCTGAACCAGTCGAGGTTGGGGAACATCTTTTTCACCTCCCACATCACGGTCTCCAGCCGCTCGGCAATGTCATACATCTTGGTGCTGCCAGCCTCTTGCGACAAGTTGTGCGCAACGCCTTTGATGACCACATTGCGCGGGTCGCTCACGGTGTAGACCGGGTGGCCGAATCCGATCACCACTTCCTTGGCCTCCACGCGGCGGCGGATGTCGGCCTCGGCTTCGTCCGGGCTGTCGTAGCGTTTCTGGATCTCGAAAGCCACCTCGTTGGCACCACCATGCTTGGGTCCGCGCAGCGCGCCGATGGCGCCGGTGATGGCCGAATACATGTCGCTGCCCGTGCCGGCCACCACGCGGGCGGTGAAGGTGCTGGCGTTGAACTCGTGCTCGGCATAGAGGTTGAGCGAGGTGTGCATCGCACGCTCCCAGGCGGCGCTGGGTTGGGTGCCGTGCAGCAGGTGCAAGAAGTGCGCGCCGATGGAGTCGTCATCCGTCTCCACCTCGATGCGGCGGCCCGAGCTGGCCCAGTGGTACCAGTACAGCAGCATGGAGCCCAGCGACGCCATCAACCGGTCGGCAATGTCGCGCGCGCCCGGCAGGTTGTGGTCGTCCTTTTCGGGCAGGGCACAGCCCAGGGCAGAGACGCCCGTGCGCATCACGTCCATGGGGTGGCTGGCGGCGGGCAGTTGCTCCAGCGCCTGCTTCACACTCATCGGCAGGCCGCGCAGGGCCTTGAGCTTGGACTTGTAGGCGCGCAGTTCGGCGCGCGTGGGCAGCTTGCCGTGTACCAGCAGGTGGGCGATTTCTTCGAATTCGCAGACCTCGGCAATGTCGAGGATGTCGTAGCCCCGGTAGTGCAGGTCGTTGCCCGTGCGGCCTACGGTGCACAGGGCGGTGTTGCCCGCCGTCACGCCTGAGAGCGCGACGGACTTCTTGGGCTTGAAGCCCGGGGTTTCAACGGTGGCAGTCATGCGGTCTCCTGGTTTACATATGTGTTGGTGATGGCAGCGGGGCGGCCTTTGCCATCCACCGCCACCATTTCAAAAATCCCCTTCAGCACTTCGTCCTGGGGCGAACCCAGCGTGGCGGCCAGACCGGTCACGCACACGGTGAGCGAGCTGCGACCGACACGGGTGACCCAGGCGCGCAGCGTGAGCACATGGCCCACGGGCACGGGGGCCAGAAAACGCACGTCGGTCACGCCCGCCATCACCACATCGCGCTGTGCGGCGCCGCGCGCTGCCAGAAACGCCGCCTTGGCCATGAGCTGCAGGGCGTTGCCTCCGAACAGCGTGCCGTAGTGGTTGGCTTCTGCGGGGAAGACGATTTCCGTCAGTTCGACGGTGCCAGTGGGGGTTGTCATGCTTCGCAATTTACGCACAATGGCATCCCGCTATAAGCCCTGAATTGGCGAATGATTGCGAACGAAAACCCGTCGATTTGCGAATATTGCGAATGACGATCGGGGTGCGGCCAAAGAGCAGCGAGAAAGATGGAATGAAAAAAACCTTCATGGGTGTGCGCCTGCGCCGCCTGCGCGAAGAGCGCGGCATGACCCAGATTGCGTTGGCGCGGGCGCTGGACCTGTCGGCCAGTTACCTGAACCAGCTGGAGCAAAACCAGCGCCCGCTCACCGTGCCTGTGCTGCTCAAGATCAACGCGGTGTTCGGCGTGGATGTGCAGCGCTTCTCAGACGACGATGAGGCGCGCCTCATCACGGGCCTGCGCGAGGTGTTGGCCGACTTGCCTGCCGGGGTGGGCGGGGAGGGCGCGGGCGACGCCGTGTCTCTGGCAGAGATCCGCGAGCTGGCCGCAGGCATGCCCGCTGTGGCGCGCACGCTGCTGGCGTTGCACCAGCGGCACCGTCAGGCGCTAGAGCGCCTGGCCGCCCTGGGCAATGACCGGGACGGCGAGGGCACTGTGGCCCACCATCCGCCCATGGCTTATGAAGAAGTGCGCGACTTCTTTTTTGCACGCCAGAACCACATTGCCGAGCTGGACGATGCTGCCGAACGCTGTGCCGCTGAATGGGGCATGCTGCCCGGCCGGGCCGATGAGGCGCTGGCCCGACGCCTGCTCGTGGCCCACGGGGTGCGCGTGGTGGATGTGGCCGACCTGCCTGGCCAGGCGCAGCGCGTGTTCCAGGCCGAGGCCGGGCTGCTGCAGCTGGCGGCGGGCCTGGAGCGAGGGCAGCGGGCGTTTCAGATGGCGACGCAGCTGGCGTTTCTGGAGCAGGGCGCCGAGCTGCAACGTCTGGCCGCTGGCGCCGGGCTGTCTAGCGACCAGGCCCGGGCGCTGGCGCGCATCGGTCTGGCCAACTACTTTGCGGGGGCGCTGGTGCTGCCCTACACGGCCTTTTTGCAGGCGGCCGAAGCGGCGCACTACGACATCGACCGGCTCGGCCAGCAGTTTGGTGTGGGCTTCGAGACCGTGTGCCATCGCTTGTCCACGCTGCAGCGGCCCAGTGCGCGCGGCGTGCCGTTCTTCTTCATCCGCGTGGACCGCGCGGGCAACATCAGCAAGCGGCAGTCGGCCACACACTTTCACTTCAGCAAGATCGGCGGCACGTGCCCGCTGTGGAATGTGTACGAGGCCTTCGCACAGCCAGGCCGCATCGTGCCGCAGGTGGCGCGCATGCCCGATGGCCGCGCCTACCTGTGGGTGGCGCGTGTGGTATCGCGCAGCGGCGGCGGCTGGGGCGTGCCCGGCAAGGAGTTCTCCGTAGCCCTGGGTTGTGACATCCGCCACGCGCCGCAGCTGGTGTATTCACGCGGGCTGGACCTGGCCAACCCCGAGGCCGCCGTGCCGATTGGCATGGGCTGCAAGGTGTGCGAGCGCGATGCCTGTCCGCAACGCGCGTTTCCGCCCATCGGGCGGGCGTTGGATGTGAATGAAAACCACAGCCGTTTCGCGCCGTACCCCGTGGCGCCAGGGGCGGTTGTCGGGTAAACCCGTGGGCGTTCTGGTGGCGAAATATGCTCATCATTTCATAGCTTGTGAGGTAAGTCGCTGTGGCGCTAGAGGCACTTTTTTCTTAAATTTTTCGCCGTAACCAAATGTTGGCTCCACAGTGGCTGGATTGCCGCTATCCTGCGCAATTTGCATGGTGTCTGGTCGGCTCCCCGGCCAGCAAAGCAAAGGCACGTCTCTGACTTCTTCCACGTCTTCCCCGCTGGCTGCCCTGGCACCCCCAAGCCGCTATCGGCATTGGGTGGCGGGCATGGGTGTGGCCGTTCTGGGGTTGGTGGTGAGCCTGTGGCTGGCGCAACACCAGGCCGCGTCGATGGCGCAGATCGAAGAAGCGCGCTTCACCCAGGAGACGCGGGCGTTTGCCGAGGCGCTGAGCCAGCGCATTGCCGGTCACACCGAGGTGGTCAACGGCCTGCGGGGTCTGTTCACGGCCAACCCCCGCTTGTCGCGCCTGGACTTTGAACGGGCCGCCAGCGAGATGGAGGTGGGCCAGCGCTACCCCGGTGTTCGCAACCTGTCTTTCACGCGCTGGGTGCCTGGGCGTGAGCGCGAGGCCTACGAGGCCAGGGTGAGGGCGGACACTTCGTTGTCACCCGACGGCTTGCCCCAGTTCAAGATCCACCCACCCGGCGAGCGTGCCGAGTACTTCGTGGCCGAGTATCTCTGGCCCATGTTCGGCAATGAAGGGGTGCTGGGCCTGGATATCAGTGCCCAGCCCGCCAACCTGGCCGCCATGCGCTACAGCCGCGACAGCGGGCAGACCGTGGTGTCTGCCCCGTTCGATCTGCTTCAGGAGACAACACATCGCGCAGGCATCGTCATCCGCGTGCCGGTGTTCGACCCCACCGCCGGCACGGCCGAGCAGCGTTTTGTGGGAGCGGTGGCGTCCACCCTGCGGGTCTATGACCTGGTGCAGGGGCTGGGCAGCCAGGGGTTTCTGAACGGCATCGCTGTCGCCATGGCGGATCTCGGACCGGTGCGCCCGGATTCGGGCGATGCCATGGTGCGCCCCCTGCTGGAGCAGACGGCCCCGGGCCTGCCCGGTGTGCGGCCCCTGGTGCGTGAGCTGGGGGTGCATGACCGGCGCTGGCAGCTGACCTTCTACCCGACCCGGTCGTTCCTGACGGCGTCGGAAACGCGCTTGCCGTGGCTGGCCGGGCTGGCGGCCGCGGTGGTGTCGTTGTTGCTGGCTTCCGTCGTGGCCCTGCTGGTGCGCCAGCGCACCCTGGCGCTGGTGCGCGCCCAGCTGTCCGACGATGCCCGGCGCGAGAGTGAGGAGCGGTTCCGTGCGCTCTTCAACCAGGCCACCGTGGGTGTCGCACAGGTGGACTCGGCCACGGGCCAGTTTGTGCGCGTCAACCAGCGCTACGCCGACATCCTGGGGTACAGCCCGGAGGAAATGGTGGGCATGACCTTTCAGAGCCTCACTCACCCCGATGACCTGGCAGCGGACATGGCGCAAGTGAGGCGGCTGCAGAGCGGTGATGTGCCCGAGTACCGGCTGGAAAAACGCTACATCCACAAGGACGGGCACGAGGTCTGGGGCGACCTGACCGTGTCGTCGATGTGGGCGTCAGGCTCCGCGCCCGGCCACCACATTGCCGTGGTGCAGGACATCACTGCGCGCAAGCGCATGGAAGAAAACCTGCGGGCCAATGAACAACGCCTGCGCAGCATTCTGGAGCGCCTGCCCATGGGCCTGTGCCTGGTGCAGGACGATGGGCTCATCAGCTTTCGCAACCAGCGGTATGTCCAGATCTGCGGCTACACGCAGGAGGAGGTGCCCGACACCGACACCTGGTGGCAGCGCGCCTACCCCGACGCTGCGGAGCGCGATGCGATCCGCCAGAGGCTGCTGGACACCAGGCACCTGGGCGTGATCCCGCTGGCCGAGTACACGATCCGCTGTGCGGATGGCAAGTACAAGCCGGTGGAGATTTCCGGCATTTTTGTCGAGGGGGGGCGCCTGATCACCATGCAGGACTTGAGCGAGCGCAAAGCCGCCGAGGAAGAGATCAACCAGCTGGCCTACTACGACCCGCTCACCCGCCTGCCCAACCGCCGCCTGCTGATGGACCGGCTGCAGCAGGCGCTGGCCACCAGCGCGCGCCACCAGCGCAGTGGTGCACTGTTGATGTTGGACCTGGACAACTTCAAGACGGTGAATGAAACCCGGGGCCACGACCGGGGCGATGCCTTGCTGTTGCAGGTGGCGCACCGTTTGCGCGGCTGCGTGCATGAAGACGACACCGTGGCCCGACAGGGCGGCGACGAATTTGTGGTGGTGCTGGAAGACCTGGGCGACAGCCCCGAGGACGCCGCTGCACGCGCCGAGGACGTAGGTCAGCGTATCCTGGGTGTGCTGCGCGAGCCTTACCAGATCGACGGCGCTGCGCACCACAGCTCGCTGAGCATGGGCGTCACCATCTACAGTGGCACGCGCGAGACCGTGGATGAGCTGCTCAAGCGTGCCGACCTGGCGCTGTACCAGGCCAAGAACGCGGGGCGTGACACCTTGCGCTTTTATGACCCCCAGATGCAGGCTGCGGTCAGCGCCCGCGCCACGCTGGAGCTGGACATGCGGGTGGGCCTGGCCCAGGGCCAGTTCGAGCTGTACTACCAACCCCAGATCGACCACGGCCGCATTACCGGGGCCGAGGCGTTGCTGCGCTGGCGGCACCCGCGCGATGGATTCATCTCGCCCGCGCATTTCATCCCGCTGGCCGAAGAAACCGGCCTGATCCTGCCGCTCGGCGAGTGGGTGCTGCAGGCAGCCTGTCGGCGGCTGGCCGCATGGGCCCAGCAGCCCGACCTTGCCTTATTGAGCCTGGCCGTGAACGTGAGCCCACGGCAGTTCCACCAAAGCGGTTTTGTTGCCCAGGTGCTCGCGGCGCTGGCGGGTGCGGGGGCCGACGGCCACCAGCTCAAGCTGGAGATGACCGAAGGCCTGCTGCTGCAAGACGTGGAAGACACCATCGACAAAATGGGCCAGCTCAAGGGCTACGGCGTGGGCTTTTCGCTGGACGACTTTGGCACGGGCTATTCGTCGCTGAGCTACCTCAAGCGCTTGCCGCTGGACCAGCTCAAGATCGACCAGAGCTTTGTGCGCGACGTGCTGACCGACCCCAATGACGCGGCGATTGCGCGCACGGTGGTGGCGCTGGGCACCAGCCTGGGCCTGCGCGTGATTGCGGAGGGCGTGGAGACCGAGGCGCAGCGCGAGTTTCTGGAGCGCCACCACTGCCACGCCTGGCAGGGCTACCTGCTCAGCCCCCCCGTGGCAGTGGCGGAGTTTGAGGCGCTGGTGCGCCGAACCAATGGCGCCCTGGACGGGCGCCTTGGATGACGCGGGGCCTGCGGCGTGCGGCGGGCGCAGGGTGGCGTGCGTTGCGCGGGGTGCAGGTGGCAAACCGCAGCGTGAAACCCTTTGCAACCGCAGTCTGGCTGCGCCACCTATGATGCAGGCGCTCCACCGCTGCCGCCTTCATGTTCTTCAAAAAGCCTTCGCCGCCCGCACCCTCGCCATTGACGCAGGGCTTTGACGCGCAGCGCGAACGCTCGGTGATTGCCGAGATGCTGCTCAAGCGCTCGGCCAAGCTGATCCTGGGGCGCAGCGAGCTGGAGATCATTCGCGGGGTATGCCAGGCCATTGTGGATGTCTCCAGCCACATCCGCCTGGCCTGGACCTGGTTCGGTCCGACCGACACGCACACCATCCGCCCGCAGGTGTTTGCAGGCCCAGCGGCGGCATATGCCGAATCGCTGAACATCGAACGCAACCTGCTCACCCGCATTGGCCCTGCCTTCACCACGCTGGACGGTAAGTCTGCAGGCCCTTTCACGGTGTCGCAGTTTTCGCCGTTTGGGCCCTGGCGCGACGCAGCCCGCCACCACGACATCCACCACGTGCTGGCCTTGCCCATCGCCTCCACCTTCAACGGCTACAGCGGGATCTTTGTGCTGTATGCCGACCGTGATGGCTACTTTGATGAAGTCGGTGTCAGCCTGTTTGCAGGGCTGGCCGAGCTGTTCGGCTCCCTCATGACCGTGGCCGCCGAACGCCAGGAGTTGCAGCGCGCCGCCTACCACGATGCGCTCACCGGGCTGCTCAACCGCCATGCGGTGGACCTGATCGACCGGCGCGTGTACCGCGCCTCGCTGTTTGAGCCCGTCTCGTCCATCCTGTTGATGGACCTGGACCGGTTCAAGAGCATCAATGACCGTTTTGGCCACGACGCGGGCGACAAGGCCCTGCAGGCGGTGGCCCGGGTGCTGACCGACACCTTGCGGCGTGGCGACGAGATCATTCGCTGGGGCGGCGAGGAGTTTCTGGTCTGCCTGCCGCAGACCGCGCTGCCCGACGCGCTGAAGGTGGCCGAGAAACTGCGCCGCGCGGTGGAGAGCATTACCGATCCCGAGCAGCTCACCGTGTCGATTGGCGCGTGCGAAATCTCTGCACTGCAGCACCTGCCCCAGGCGGTGGCCCGCGCAGACGAAGCCCTGTTCCAGGCCAAGTCGGGTGGGCGTAACCAGGTGTGTGTGCTGCATTGACGTTGCTCGCTTTTGTCTATCAAATTTGATAGCAAACAAGCCATATCACACTAGCGCATCAGGCCATTTTCGCCGATTTTTCGCCTGCGCAGAGCCCCCAGGCGCCACCGACGGCCCCGGAGGCCGGGGGGCGGGCAGGCGGCGCGGTATCATTCCGGCCTTGCCCACACCCGGCCCTGCCGGTGTGCTTTACGCCGGGACTGCGCACCGGCGCCCTGGTTGACCCCCGCGTCCCTCCTGCATTTATCCGCCTTCTGATCCGTGCGTCTTACCTCGATCAAGCTCTCTGGCTTCAAGTCGTTCGCTGAACCCACCAACTTCATGCTGCCCGGGCAACTGGTGGGCGTGGTGGGCCCCAACGGCTGCGGCAAGTCCAACATCATGGACGCGGTGCGCTGGGTGCTGGGCGAGAGCAAGGCCAGCGAGCTGCGCGGCGAGAGCATGCAGGACGTGATCTTCAGCGGCACCACCACCCGCAAGCAGGCGAGCCGCGCGAGTGTGGAGCTGGTCTTCGACAACTCCGATCACCGCGCGGGCGGCCAGTGGGGCCAGTACGGCGAGGTGGCCGTGCGCCGCGTGCTCACGCGTGACGGCACCAGCAGCTACTTTCTGAACAACCAGCCCGTGCGTCGGCGCGACGTGCAGGACGTGTTCCTGGGGACGGGCCTGGGGCCCCGTGCCTACGCCATCATCGGCCAGGGCACCATCAGCCGCATCATCGAAAGCCGCCCTGAGGAACTGCGCCTGTTCCTCGAAGAGGCTGCGGGCGTCTCCAAATACAAGGAGCGCCGCCGCGAGACCGAAAACCGCCTGTCGGACACGCGCGAGAACCTCACGCGGGTCGAAGACATCCTGCGCGAGCTGAACGCCAACCTCGAAAAGCTCGAAAAGCAGGCCGAGGTGGCCGCCAAATACAACACGTTGCACGCCGATGCGACGCTCAAGCAGCACCAGCTGTGGTTCCTGAAGCGGGCTGAGGCCGAGGAGCAGCAGAACAAGGTGCGCCTGGACGGCCTGCAGGCCGTGAACGACCTGGAATCGCGCATGGCCGACCTGCGCGCGGTCGAGTCGGACCTTGAAACCATCCGCCAGGCCCACTACGCCGCGGGCGACCAGGTCAACCAGGCCCAGGGTAAGCTCTACGAAGCTACGGCCGAGGTCGGCAAGCTCGAAGCCGAGATCCGCTACGTGGTCGAGGGCCGCCAGCGCGTGGAGCAGCGCCTGGTGCAACTGGCCGAGCAGATCGCGCAGTGGCAGACCCGCAAGGAAGAGGCCGACATCGAGCTGGAGAACCTGGCCGGTGCGGGGGTAGACGCCGAAGAACGCGCCGAGCTGCTGGCCGCCCAGGTCGAAGAGCAGGCCATGCAGATGCCCGACCTGGAAGAGGCCCTGCGCCAGACGCAAAGCCGCACGGCCGAGCAACGGACTGCCGTGGTGCAGGTGCAGCAGCAGATTGGCGTGCTCGCTGCCGAGCAGCGCAGCTTTGACGAGCAAAGCCGCCAGCTGGACGCCCGCTTCGAGCGCCTGCGCACCGACCGCAATGCACTGGCCGCGCCCGACGAAGCCCGCCTGACCAACTTGCGCGAGCAGCTCGAAGAAGCGCAAGAGATCGCGGAAACCACCGCAGCCCGCCTGCACGAGCTGCAGGGGTCCGTGCCCCAGCTGGACGACGACCGCCGCGCCCGCCAGCAGGCCGTCAACAGCGAAAGCGCACGCCAGGCTGAGCTGTCGGCCCGCATGGAGGCACTCAAGGCGCTGCAGGAAAAGGTCAAGACCGACGGCAAGCTGCGCCCCTGGCTCGCCAAGCACGGCCTCGATGGCCTGCAGGGCCTGTGGAGCCGTATCCACATCGAACCCGGCTGGGAAAACGCGCTCGAAGCGGCCCTGCGCGAGCGCCTGGCTGCGTTGGAAGTAGGGCGCCTGGACATGGTGCGCGGCTTCCTGGGCTCCGGCGGCAACGATGCGCCGCCCGCACGCCTGGCCTTCTACAGCGCCCCTGCGGCGGGCCACCCCGAAACATCGTCGCCCCATGCCCGCCTGTCGGACCTGCTGCGCCTGAACGACGCGGGCCTGCGTGCCGTGTTGGTGGACTGGCTGCAGGGCTGCTACACCGCGCCCACGCTGGACGACGCTTTGGCCCGCCGCAGCACGCTGCAGCCCGGCGAAGTGGTGTTTGTGCCCACAGGCCATGCCGTCAGCGCCCACAGCGTGAGCTTTTACGCGCAGGACTCCGAGCAGTCCGGCATGCTGGCCCGCGCCCAGGAGATCGAGCACCTCGAAAAGGAATTGCGCGCGCAGGCACTGATCGCCGAAGAATCACGCACCGCTTTGGTCCGTGCGGAAGCGGCCTATGCCGATGCCTCGCAGCGCCTCGTGGCCGCACGCCGCGAAGCGACCGAAACACAAAGCCGCGCCCACGAGCTGCAGGTCGAAACCCTGCGCCTGACCCAGCTGGCCGAGCAGACCCGTGCCCGCAGCGCGCAGATCGACGGCGACCTGGCCGAGGTCGAGGCCCAGCTGGCCGACCTGCAGGA
Organism: Acidovorax sp. 22279; assembly: GCF_052045435.1. Taxonomy (NCBI): domain Bacteria; kingdom Pseudomonadati; phylum Pseudomonadota; class Betaproteobacteria; order Burkholderiales; family Comamonadaceae; genus Acidovorax; species Acidovorax sp. 22279. The sequence continues at coordinate 364,454 of NZ_JBQEOV010000002.1, read as the reverse complement.
GCGCCGCGTGGCCGCCGAGGCGCGCTTTGAAGAGCTGGACATGCAACTGGCCGACAGCCAGGAGCGTGAGGCCCAGCTGGGCGACAAGGTCATCGAGGCCGAACGCAAGCTCACCGCCTGCCGCGAACAGCAGCGCACGCTGGAGCGCCAGGCGCAGGAGGCCACCTTCTCCCAGCGCAGCCTGGAGGCGCGCCGGGGCGAACTCAACCGCTCCATCGAAACCGCCACACAACAGGCCAAGGCCCTGGCCGACGAAGAGCAGCGTGCGCGCGATGAACTCACCCGTCTCTCTGACGCCGCCGCCCAAGGCGGCCTGCAGGCCGCGCTGGAAGTGAAGATGGAGCGCGAAAAGGCCCTGGCCGCCCAGCGCAGCGAATACGACGACCTGACCACCAAGCTGCGCGCCAGCGACGAGCGCCGCATGCAGCTGGAGCGCGCGCTCGACCCGCTGCGCCAGCGCATTACTGAGTTCCAGCTCAAGGAACAGGCCGCGCGCCTGGGCCTGGAGCAGTACACCACCTTGCTGCAAGACGCCCAGGCCGATCTGGAAGCCGTGGCCCGCTCCATCGAGGAAGGCAATGTGCGCATGGGCGGCCTGCAGAGCGAAATCGACCGCCTGCACCGCGAGATCGCGGCACTGGGCGCCGTCAACCTGGCCGCGCTGGATGAATTGAAGCTGGCCAGCGAGCGCAAGGTGTTCCTCGATGCGCAGACCGCCGACCTGACCGAGGCCATGAACACGCTGGAAGACGCGATCCGCAAGATCGACGGCGAAACGCGCCAGCTGCTCTCGGGCACGTTCGACACCGTGAACGCGCACTTCGGCCGCATGTTCCCCGAGCTGTTCGGGGGCGGCCAGGCCAAGCTCATCATCACGGGCGACGAAATTCTCGACTCCGGTGTGCAGGTGATGGCCCAGCCACCCGGCAAGAAGAACCAGACCATTCACCTGCTGTCGGGGGGCGAAAAGGCCCTCACGGCCATCGCGCTGGTGTTTGCCATCTTCCAGCTCAACCCCGCGCCGTTCTGCCTGCTGGACGAGGTGGACGCGCCGCTGGACGACGCCAACACCGAACGTTATGCCAAGCTGGTGTCCAGCATGAGCAAGGGCACACAGTTCCTGTTCATCAGCCACAACAAGATCGCGATGGAAATGGCCGAGCAACTGATCGGCGTGACCATGCAGGAGCAGGGCGTGTCGCGCATCGTGGCCGTGGACATGGAGTCGGCCCTGACGATGGTGGACGCTTGAACCCATTGATTCAAACATGAGCACATTGCAACTGAGTCTCGCCATCATCGGTGGCCTGGTGCTGGCCCTGATCGTGGCCTACAACACCTGGACCTCGCGCCGCAACGCGCCCAAGCGCGCCTTGCCCACGGAGCACGACCCAGCGGCAGAGCCCGCGCAGCGCCTGGAGCCGGGTTTTGATGCCGCTGCGGCGGGGGCAATGCCGCCCAGGGAGTTCCATGGCCTGGACCGGGGGCCGGAGCCGTCTGAACACACCGTGGATGCGGGCGACGCCCTGCAACTGCCCGTGCCACCGTTTTCGTCCGAGCGCCGCCCCGGGCTGGACCCGCTCATCGACGTGATCGCCTCGCTGCAGCCCGAGCATGTGGTGTCGGGCGATGCGGCGCTGGCCGCGTTGCCGCCCACCCGCCGCGCAGGCAGCAAGCCCTTTGCCATCGAAGGCCTGAACGAAGCCACCCAGCAGTGGGAAACCCCGGCCCCTGGCCAGCGCTACCAGTCCTTCCAGGCGGGGGTGCAGCTGGCCAACCGCATGGGCGCGCTCAACGAGATCGAGTTCTCCGAGTTCGTGGTCAAGGCCCAGGCCTTTGCCGACACGATCAACGCCGCCCCCGACTTCCCCGACATGCTGCAGGAAGTGGCCCGCGCCCGCGAGCTGGACCAGTTCGCCAGCGACCACGACGCTCAGCTGATGTTCATGCTGCGCGCCCGCCAGGCCGCCTGGAGCCCTGGCTACGTGCAGCAGAACGCTGCCCGCCTGGGTTTTGTGCCCGGCGCAATGCCCGGCCGCCTGGTGCTGCCCGCCAGCACCCAGGGCCTGCCGCCCTTGCTCACGCTGGGCTACGACACCCAGGCCGCCTTGGCCGACGATCCGGACCAGTCCGCCATCCGCGACATCACGCTGAGCCTGGACGTCGCCCAGGTGCACCGCACCGAGCAGCCCTTTGCCCGCCTGCGCGACGTGGCCGCCGCCCTGTGCCAGGCCATGGATGGCGTGCTGTGCGACCAGAACGGCACGCCGCTGCCCGCCATGGCCATGGACCCGATCGCTGCGGACCTGGAGCTGCTGTATGACCAGCTCGATGGACGCGATCTGTCGGCGGGGTCGGTGTTGGCGCGGCGCCTTTTCAGCTGAGCGCCGGTGCGGCCATGACCGACAATCTGGATCTTTTTTCGGCTCCAGCGCTAGTGGATCAAGCGCAGCCTGCTATCAAAATCAAAGCACTGCGCGACCAGCTCAACCAGTGGGCGCACCAGTACTACGTGCTGGACGAGCCCACCGTGCCCGACGCCGAATACGACCGCGTGTTCCGCGAGCTGCAGGCGCTGGAAGCCGCGCACCCTGACCTGGTCACCCCCGACTCGCCCACGCAGCGCGTGATTGGCGCGGTGATGGAGGGCCTGGCCCCCGTGCGCCATACGGTGCCCATGCTCAGCATCCACACCGAAACCGACACCGAGGCCACGGGCGCCCAGGCGTTTGATGCGCGCGTGCGGCGCGAGCTGGGCCTGACCGATGCTGACCCTGCCATTGAATACGTGGCCGAGCCCAAGTTTGACGGCCTGGCCATGAGCCTGCGTTACGAAAACGGCCGCCTGGTGCAGGCCGCCACGCGCGGTGATGGCGAGGTGGGCGAGGACGTGACGCACAACATCCGCACCATCCGCCAGATTCCGCTGACCCTGCCCGACGGCGTGCCTTCTTTGCTCGAAGTGCGCGGCGAGGTCTACATGCGCCGCGCCGACTTCGACGCGCTGAACGAGCGCCAGCGGGAGCAGGGCGGCAAGACCTTTGTGAACCCGCGCAATGCGGCTGCGGGTGCGGTGCGCCAGCTGGACTCCAACATCACCGCCCAGCGGCCCTTGAGCTTTTTTGCCTATGGCCTGGGCGCCATCACGCCGCCTGCCGAGGGTGGGCCCGTGTTCCGCACGCATTTCGAGATGCTGCAGACGTTGAAATCCTGGGGTTTCCCGGTGGCAGCGCAGGTACAAATTGCGGTGGGCGCTACTGAATTGGTAGCATTTCACCAGCAGGTGGGTGCCAGCCGCGATGCGCTGCCGTACGACATTGACGGCGTCGTCTACAAGGTCAACTCGCTGCAGCTGCAGCGCGACCTGGGCTTCAAGACCCGCGAGCCGCGCTGGGCCGTGGCGCACAAATATCCCGCGCAGGAGATGGCCACCAAGATCGAAGGCATCGACGTGCAGGTGGGGCGCACCGGCAAGATCACGCCGGTCGCACGCCTGGCGCCGGTGTTTGTGGGCGGCGTCACCGTCACCAACGCCACGCTGCACAACCTGTTCGAGATCCGCAAGAAGGGCGTGCGCGTGGGCGACACCGTCATCGTGCGCCGTGCGGGCGATGTGATCCCCGAAGTGGTAGGCGTGATGCCGGGCAACCGCACGGGCTATGTACCCAATTTTCAGATGCCCAAGGCCTGCCCCGTGTGTGGCAGCGCCGTGGTGCGCGAAAAGGGCGAGGCTAACCACCGCTGCACGGGCGGCCTGTTCTGTGCCGCGCAGCGCAAGGAGGCCATCCTGCACTTTGCCGCGCGCCGCGCCATGGACATCGAGGGCCTGGGCGACAAGCTGGTGGACCAGCTGGTGGATGCCAACGTGATCCGCACGCTGCCCGACCTGTACCGGCTGGGCCTCACATCGCTGATTGCGCTGGAGCGCATGGCCGAAAAATCGGCCCAGAACGTGCTGGCTGCGCTGGAAAAATCCAAGCAGACCACCTTGCCACGCTTTTTGTTCGGCCTGGGACTGCGCCATGTGGGGGAGGCCACGGCCAAGGACCTGGCGCGGCACTTTGGCACGCTGGACGCCATCATGGACGCCAGCGTTGAGCAGTTGCTGGAGGTGAACGACGTGGGCCCCGTGGTGGCGCAGAGCCTGCACACTTTCTTCCAGCAACCGCACAACCGCGAGGTGGTCGAGCAACTGCGCGCCTGCGGCGTGACCTGGCCCGAGGGGCCGGTGGCCGAGCGCGCTCCGCAGATCCTGGCGGGCAAGACGGTGGTGCTGACCGGTACCTTGCCCACCCTGAGCCGCGACGCCGCCAAAGACCTGCTGGAGGCCGCTGGCGCCAAGGTGGCGGGCTCCGTCAGCAAAAAGACCAGCTATGTGGTGGCGGGCGAAGAAGCTGGCAGCAAGCTGGCCAAGGCCCAGGAACTGGGTGTGCCCGTGCTCGACGAAGCCGGCATGCTGGAACTGTTGTCAGGCCAGGGTGTCTGACGGAGCACGGTGCACCATGCCCGACTCTCTTTTCGCGTTCTCATTCCCCTTTCTCCTTGCTGACCGGCCCCTGGTGGGGCGGTCCTGAAGCGACCCCCAATCTCCCGGCGATTCATTGATGCACAACTGGCTGCTTTCTTTTCGGGCCCGCATGGCGAGCCTGTTGGCCTGGGTTCCCTGGCCCGTGCGGCGCCTGCTGCTGTGGACGGTGGTGGCGGTGCCCGCTGCGCTGCTGGTGTTCACGCTGGCGCTGGTGCCTTTTACTCCCGGCATCAGCGACATCCGCAAGGCCAAGAGCGAGCTGCCGGCGCAGCTCATGTCTGCCGACGGCAAGCTGCTGGCCGAATACCGCTGGGCCAACCGCGAATGGGTGGAGCTGAACCAGATTTCGCCCAACGTGGTGGACGCGCTGATAGCGACCGAGGACCACCGTTTCTACAAGCACTTCGGACTGGACTGGCGGCGCACGGCGTCGTCGGTGGTGCTGACGCTGCGCGGGGACCCGCAGGGCGGCTCCACCATCACCCAGCAGCTGGCGCGCAATCTGTTCCCAGAGGAAATCGGGCGCTCGCGCACGCTCACGCGCAAGCTCAAGGAGGCGATCACCGCGCTCAAGATCGAGGCGTCGTATTCCAAGGACGAAATCCTGGAGACCTACCTCAACACCGTGCCGTTTCTGTACAACGCCTATGGTATCGAGATGGCCGCGCGCACCTATTTCGACAAGTCGGCCGACAAGCTCAATGTGCTGGAAAGCGCCACCCTGATTGGCATGCTCAAGGGCACGGCCTACTACAACCCGGTGCTCAACCCCGAGCGCGCGCAGGCCCGCCGCAACACGGTGCTGTCGCAGATGGTCAAGCGGGGCAAGCTCGATGCCAAGCAGTTCGAGACCCTGCAAAAACGCCCGCTGCGCATCAACTTCGAACGCCAGACGGAGGTGATGGGCCCGGCGCCGCACTTCGCGATCCAGCTGCGCAAGCAGCTCATCGACTGGGCCGATAGCAAGGGCTACAGCCTGTATTCGGACGGTCTGGTGATTCGCACCACCATTGATTCGCGCCTGCAGGCCTATGCCAATCAGGCGGTGGCACGGCAGGGCCGCCAATTGCAAGGCGTGGCGGACACCGCCTGGTCGCAGCGCAATGGCTGGGGCCCCAAGAACGAGCTTGTGCAGACCCTGGTGCGCGAGAGCGCCGAATACCGCGCGGCCGTGGACAAGGGCGACACCCCTGACGACGCCCTGAAGGCGCTGATGGATGACGCCTCCTTCATGGCCAAGCTGCGCGCCGAAAAAACGCGTGTGCAGGCGGGCTTTCTGGCGCAAGACCCGGTCACCGGCCATGTGCTGGCCTGGGTGGGCAGCCGCGACTTTGCGCAAGACCCGTTTGACCATGTGCAGGCTGCGCGCCGCCAGCCGGGCTCCACCTTCAAGCCATTTGTGTATGGCGCTGCGTTTGCCAACGGCGCCACGCCCGAAGACACGCTGATGGATACCGCCGTCGAAATCCCGCTGGGCGGTGGCCGCGTCTGGCGTCCCACCGATGGCGGCCCGCCCAGCGACCAGCCCATGACGCTGGCCGATGGCCTCGCGCTGTCGAAGAACACCATCACCGCGCAGGTGATGCAGCAGGTGGGCCCGGCCCGCGTGGCCGAAGTGGCACGCGCCCTGGGCGTGCGGCAGTCCAAGCTGGAGGAGGTTCCGTCCCTCGCGCTGGGCACCAGCCCGGTCACGCTCAAGGAGATGATCTCGGCCTACAGCAGCATCGTGAACCTGGGCCGCTATGTGGAGCCCGTGCTCATCACCAGCATCGAAGACCGCCACGGCAAGGTGCTGGAGACATTTGCCAAGTCTGTTCCCGAAGAGGTCTTCCAGCCCCGGGCTGCCCAGACCCTGCGCAACACCATGCGCGGTGCCGTGGACCGGGGCACGGCCACGGCCATCCGCACGCGGTATGGCATCCAGGCCGACGTGGCGGGCAAGACCGGCACCACGCAAGACAACACCGATGGCTGGTTCATCCTGATGCACACCCGCGTGGTGGCGGGCGCGTGGGCCGGCTTCAACGACGGGCGCATCACGCTGCGCAGCGACTACTGGGGGCAGGGCGCGCGCAGTGCGTTGCCCATGGTGGGCGAGTTCATGCAGCAGGCCATCCGCAACAAGGTGATCGACGGCAACGACCGGTTTGTGGACGAGTTTGACACCAGCCCGCCGCCACCGCCCGACAGCTCGCTCAGCACCATGCGCGACTGGATCCGGGGGCTGTTCCGTACCGACCCCCAGCAACCCCCGGTGCCTGCCATGCCGCCTCGGCCTGCCGGTGCGGGAGGCTTGCCGCCGGTCACCATTGACCCACCGGGTTCTGTCTCGCCGCCTGTGCCTGCGGAAGACCGGGTGGGGGGCGAATAGGCCGTTGCGTCTTCTGGGCTTCTGTGGCGCCAGCGCCTTCGGCGCGATGGGGTGGGTGTTGCCTTGGGTCCTTCCAGCAAGGCCGCCTGGGTAGGGGGCTTTGCGAGGTGTAGGACGTTGTCGCCAAAGTCTGCGTCCAGCGTTTGTCGCCCGCACTAAGCGCGCAAGCGAACAGACCCTGCCAGAGGTGCCCCGCACAGTGGCGCATGCAGTCGTTGGACTGCATGCAACGCCAAAGGACTCACCATGAAAACAATCACCACCACCTTGCTGGTACTGGCCACCCTGACCCTGGGCGCCTGCACCGGCCCCATGGGCCCTCCGGGCGCGCAAGGCAATACCGGCAACACGGGTTACACCGGCAACACGGGTTACACCGGCAACACGGGTTACACCGGCAAGACTGGCGATACCGGCTACACCGGCGCGACGGGAGCCACGGGCAACCAGGGCAATACGGGCTACACCGGTGCCACAGGCAGTATGGGCTCGACAGGGGCCACCGGAGGACAGGGCAGCACCGGGGCCACCGGCATGCAGGGGGCTACCGGCTACCAGGGTGACACGGGGGCCACGGGCGCAAAGGGAAATACGGGCAACACCGGCAGCAAGGGCAACACCGGAAACACCGGCAGTGCCGGTAGCTCGGGCGACGGCAATACCGTCATCGTGATTCCAGCCAAGCCTTGATGCGCTGCGCGCGGCAGGTGCGATAAGACCACGGCCTGATGGGTTGGCCGCGCAGTCAGGCCACCGTACCGGGCCAAACGATGGCCTGGGCCACGATCACGGTCTGCCCATTGAAGGTGGCCGCAGGAGAGCCATACAGCCGATAACCCAGCGCCAGCGCGTCGCTCACGCGGCGGCAGAAGCTGGCGTCGTCGGGGCCTGTGAGCAGGCGGTAGGCGGGCAGGCCATCGGGCGGCACACTGGCCTGCGGGGTGGTCACGGGTGATGCTGCGGGGGTGGCAACTGTCATGGCAGGGCCTACTCAATGTCGATGAAGTGCATGCCCATGGTGCCCGCCTTGCGGTCGGCAAAGTAGCACTCCAGTGTTTCTTTCACAGTGCGGAAGGCCAACTCGTCCCAGGGTACCTCGTCTTCGGCAAACAGCCGCGCCTCGATGGTTTCGTAGCCCGGGTTGAACTGGTCGCTGAGCAGCGTGGCCCGGTAGAACAGGTGCACTTGGCCCACGCGGCGCACGTTCAGCAGGCTGAACAGGGGGCCGATCTCGATCTGCGCTCCGGCTTCCTCATCGGTCTCGCGCGCCGCACCCTGTGCCGTGGTTTCGCCCAGCTCCATGAAGCCTGCGGGCAGCGTCCATTTGCCCCAGCGGGGTTCGATGTTTCGTTTGCACAGCAGGATGCGGCCATCGGGCAGCGCGGGCAACGTGCCCACCACATTGAGCGGGTTCTCGTAGTGCACCGTGTTGCAGGCGGGGCAGACCGCACGCTGTTTGGTGTCGCCGTCGTCCGGCAGGCGGTACACCACGGCGGTGCCACAGGCGCGGCAATGTTTGATGGGGCTGCGGTAGGTCATGCAGGGGCTTGAGGGTAAGAATGGCTGATGGCGCTAGTGAAACATGCGCTACCAGCTATAAAAATCGTAGCGTTTTCAGCGTTCGCCTGGCCGGGCAGCAGGGCAGCCCGGTGGTCTTCAGACTACGGTCAAGCGCAAAGGCGTGAGGCCGTCCACACCGCCTTCGAGCGTATCGCCACGCACCACGGCGCCCACGCCTTCGGGGGTGCCGGTGTAGATCAGGTCGCCGGGCTGCAGCTCCCACGCGGCCGACAGGTGCTCGATGGTCTCGGCAATGTTCCAGATCAACTGGGTCACGGTGCTGCGCTGGCGGTCCGCTCCGTTGACCTGCAGCCAGATGGGCGCATTGGCCACATCACCTGCCTGGGCTGCCGGCGTGATGGGACCGATGGGCGCGCTGGCGTCGAAGCCCTTGCCAATGCACCAGGGGCGGCCCTGTTTCTTCATGTCGTTTTGCAGGTCGCGGCGGGTCATGTCGAGGCCCACGGCGTAGCCATAAATGTGGCTGAAAGCGTCGGCAGCCTGGATGTTCTTGCCGCCCTTGCCAATGGCCAGCACCAGCTCGATCTCGTGGTGCAGGTTGGCGGTCAGCCTGGGGTAGGGCAGTTGCCCGGTTTCGCCCGCGTTGACGACCACGATGGCATCCGCAGGCTTGAGGAAGAAGAACGGTGGCTCGCGGCCGGTGAAACCCATCTCCTTGGCGTGTTCTTCGTAGTTGCGGCCCACGCAGTAGATGCGGTGCACCGGAAACCGTTCGCCGCTGCCCACCACGGGCACGCTGACCACGGGGGCTGGAGGAAACACGTAGCTCATGTCTGCCTTTCAATGGTTCTGGGAATGCTGTCAAAAAGCCGGGCGCAGTACCGTGTGCGCCGCAGTGTGGCAGTGTGCCATGGGCGCAGACCCTCTGCTGGGGGGGCGCTACACTCGCGCCCATGGCAAAGAGCTTCGATTTCCACAATACGCCGGGCCACCTGGTGCGCCGCGCCCACCAGCGGACCGTGGCACTTTTCATGGAAGAGACGGCCGGATTTGACGTGACGCCGGTGCAGTTCGCCATCCTGCACGAGCTGCTGGCCCAGCCGGGCGAAGACCAGGTGACCCTGGCGGCCCGCGTGGCGTTTGATGCAGCCACTTCCGGCTCGGTGATCGGGCGCCTGGAGAAACGCGGCTGGATCCGCCGCGAGCCCGACACCCGCGACCGCCGCCGCAAGCTGCTGTGGATCACCCCCGAAGGAGAAGTAGCCGCCCTGCAGATGCGCGACGCCGCCCAGCGGGTGCAGGAACGCCTGACCGCACCGCTCACCGCCCAGGAAAGCGCCGACTTGATGGTGCTGCTCTCCAAAGTCGTATACAACCACCAGGACCCGGCAGGCACTTCGGGCGCCTGATCGGCACGTCCCGCGCTCTCAGGCCCCAGAGGCTTGCCATCTGCGGCGTGCTGGCACCACGCTGCGCCGGTTCCGTATCCCACAGACCCCATCACAGGCACCGTTCTTCCATGCAGCTGTACAACTACTTCCGCTCCTCTGCCTCGTTCCGCGTGCGCATCGCGCTGCAGATCAAGGGCCTGGACTATGACTACCTGCCCGTGCACCTCGTCAAGGGCGAACACAAGGACCCCGAGTACCTGCGCCGCATCGGCGACGCACTGGTGCCCACGCTGGTGACCGACGGAGGGACGGCGCTGTCCCAGTCCATGGCCATCATCGAATACCTGGACGAAACCCACCCGACGCCCGCCCTGCTGCCCGCCACGCCGCTGGCCCGGGCCCGGGTGCGGGCGCTGGCGCAGATGGTGGCGTGCGAGATCCATCCGCTCAACAACCTGCGCGTGCTCAAGTACCTGGTGCGCGACCTGAAGGTGGATGAGGATGCCAAGAACGCCTGGTACCACCACTGGGTGCGTGGCGGTCTGGAGGCGTTTGAGCGGCAGCTGGAGCTGCTGGCGCAAGAACGCGCAGCGCAGGGCATGGCGCCCTCGGTGCTGTGCTGGGGCGATACGCCCACGCTGGCCGACTGCTGCCTGGTGCCGCAGATTTTCAACGCCCAGCGCTTCAAGGTCAGTCTGGACGGCCTGCCGCTCACCATGGGGGTGTTTGACGCCTGTATGGCACTGCCTGCATTCCAGCAGGCGCAGCCCTCGGCCTGCCCGGACAACGAAACGTGACGCCTGTGTCATCGTCGGTCCCAAGCCGGCACGCAGACTGGCTGGTGCCCGACTGGCCCGCACCGCCCGGTGTGCATGCGCTGTGCACCACGCGAACGGGCGGCGTGAGCCGCACACCGTACGACCAGTTCAACCTGGGCACCCATGTGGGCGACGATCCGCTGGCAGTGGCTGCCAACCGGCAGACCTTGCAGTCCGCCTTGCAATTCACCACGCCGGACGCCCGCGCGGTGTTCCTGAACCAGGTGCACGGCGATGGCGTTGTATTGCTGGATGCGAGCACCCCCGACGGCACAGAGGCCGACGCCTGCGTAGCCAGCGCACCCGGCGCTGTCTGCACCATCATGGTGGCCGACTGCCTGCCCGTGCTGCTGGCCCACCGCTCAGGCCAGGTGGTGGCTGCGGCCCACGCCGGCTGGCGCGGACTGGCCGGGCACGCAGGGCAGGGCGTGCTGGAATCGGTTTTCAAGCATTTTTGCCATGAAGCGCTAGTGCATCATGCCTCATTAGCTATCAAAAAAGGAGCATCTGCGCCAGACTCTCCGGCCGTTTCAGAGCTTGCTGCCCACACGCTGGCCTGGTTGGGCCCCTGCATAGGCCCCACAGCTTTCGAGGTAGGGGCTGAGGTGCGCGCAGCGTTCTGCGACGCGCCGGGCGCATTGGGCGCTGCGGCTGCTCCATGTTTTGTGGCCCGTCCCGACGCACCGGGCAAGTACCTGTGCGATCTGGCAGGGCTGGCCCGGCTGCGGCTGCGTGCCATGGGCATCACGCACATATACGGCAACGACAGCACCCCGCCGTGGTGCACTGTCACGCAGGCCTCAAGGTTCTTTTCGCACCGCCGCGACAGCGCCGCCCTCGGCGGCAGCGGGCGCTTTGCCGCCTGCATCTGGCGCGGCTGACGCTGCCGGCTCGGCTCCCGCATCGGCCACGCGGGCCGCAGCCTGCTCCGCGTCATACGCAGCCTGTTCGGCCGCCTCCCGTTCCTTGATCTTGCGCTTGCGCGAAGGCGTGCCCAGGATGTACACCAGGATGCCCATTGGCAGCAGGCCATACAGCGCAAACGTGATGATGGCGCCCAGCACGGTGCCCTGCGGACTGGTGGCCTCGGCCACCGCCATCATGAGAGTGACGTAGGTCCAGGCGATGACGATGAGGTACATTGGTTTGTGTGCACTGAAAGCGTTGAATTCGTTGCCATGCACCATGGCGGTGGGCAACAATGAACCCGCGAAACAAAAATCAGGCCCCAGCCGCTGTGAGCGACCAACCATCGAGGAATGAGCATGACTTCTGAATCACCCTGGGCCGAGAGCGCCCAGCAGTTCCAGCAGATTTTCGGGCAAAGCTGGTCGCAGGCGCTGCAATCGTTCCAGAAACTGGACCTGGGGGCGCAGGTACCCGCCGCCGCACCCCTGAAGCTGTCGCAAACCAAGCTGCAGGCATTGCAGCAGCAATACCTCAAAGAAGCGCAGGACCTCTGGGCGCAGGGCCTGCAGGGCACCCCCGAGGTCAAGGACAAGCGTTTTGCCGGAGAGGGCTGGGCCAGCAACCCTGTGGCAGCGTTTTCAGCCGCCGCCTACCTGCTCAATGCCCGCACCCTGATGGGGCTGGCCGAGGCGGTCGAGGCCGACGAAAAGACCAAGGCCCGAATCCGATTTGGCGTGGAGCAGTGGATGGCAGCCATGGCACCCAGCAACTTCCTCGCCTTCAATGCCGAAGCGCAGAAGAAAGCCATCGAGACCAAGGGCGAGAGCATTGCCAAGGGCATGCAGAACCTGCTGCACGACATCACGCAGGGCCATGTGTCGATGACCGACGAAAGCCTGTTCGAGGTGGGCCGCAATGTGGCCACCACCGAAGGCGCTGTGGTGTTCGAAAACGAGCTGTTCCAGCTGCTCGAATACAAGCCCCTCACGGCCAAGGTGTACGAGCGCCCGTTCCTGCTGGTGCCGCCCTGCATCAACAAGTTCTACATCCTTGACCTGCAGCCCGAGAACTCGCTGATCCGCTATGCGGTGGAACAAGGCCTCCGCACCTTCGTGGTGAGCTGGCGCAACCCTGATGACAGCCTGGCCCACAAGACCTGGGACGACTACGTGGAAGATGGCGCCATGGCCGCCATCGACGTAGTGCAGAACATCACCGGTGCCGATCAGATCAACGCGCTGGGTTTTTGCGTAGGTGGCACCATCCTGTCCAATGCGCTGGCCGTGCTGGCAGCGCGCGGCGACGAGCCCGTGGCCAGCGCCACCTTCCTCACCACACTGATTGATTTCTCCGACACCGGCATCCTCGATGTGTTCATCGACGAGGCGTTCGTGAAGTTCCGCGAGATGCAGATGGGCCATGGCGGGCTGATGAAGGGGCAGGACCTGGCGTCCACCTTCAGCTTCTTGCGACCCAACGATCTGGTCTGGAACTACGTGGTGGGCAACTACCTCAAGGGCGAAACGCCGCCGCCGTTTGACCTGCTGTACTGGAACAGCGACAGCACCAATCTTCCCGGCCCGTTCTACGCCTGGTACCTGCGCAATTTCTACCTAGAAAACAACCTGGTCAAGCCGGGCAAGCTCACCGTGTGCGGCGAAAAGCTGGACCTGGGCAGCCTCGACCTGCCTGTCTACATCTACGGCTCGCGCGAAGACCACATCGTGCCCGCCACGGCCGCTTATGCGTCCACCCAGGTGCTGCCGGGCAAGAAGCGTTTTGTGATGGGCGCCTCAGGCCACATCGCGGGCGTGATTAACCCACCCGCCAAGGGCAAGCGCAGCCACTGGATCCGCGCCGACGGCAAGTTCCCAGGCACGCTGGACCAATGGCTGGAAGGCGCTACCGAGCACCCCGGCAGCTGGTGGACCGACTGGTCAGGCTGGCTCAAGAGCCATGCGGGCAAACAGATTGCTGCGCCCAAGGCCTATGGCAAAGGCACCAAGTTCAAGGCCATCGAGCCCGCGCCCGGCCGCTATGTCAAGCAGAAAGCCTGATACGCAAAAGTCCTGACTTTTGGCGCTGCGAGAATCACTGAACCACCACTTACCACTACAAGGACATTCCATGGAAGACATCGTCATCGTTTCTGCCGCTCGCACTGCTGTGGGCAAGTTTGGTGGCTCGCTGGCCAAGACGCCTGCGACCGAACTCGGCGCTATCGTGATCCGTGAAGCGATCGCGCGCGCAGGTCTCTCGTCCGACCAGATCGGCGAAGTCATCATGGGCCAGGTGCTGGCAGCTGGCGTGGGCCAGAACCCCGCGCGTCAGGCCTCCATGAAGGCGGGCGTGGCCAAGGAAACCCCTGCACTCACCATCAACGCAGTGTGCGGCTCCGGTTTGAAGGCGATCATGCTGGCCGCCCAGGCTGTGGCCTGGGGCGACAGCGAGATCGTCGTGGCCGGCGGCCAGGAGAGCATGAGCCTGGCGCCGCACGTGCTGCCCAACTCGCGCGACGGCCAGCGCATGGGCGACTGGAAGCTGATCGACACCATGATCGTGGACGGCTTGTGGGACGTGTACAACCAGTACCACATGGGCATCACGGCTGAAAACGTGGCCAAGCAGTACGGCATCACCCGCGACATGCAGGACGCACTGGCCCTGGCCAGCCAGCAAAAGGCAGCTGCTGCACAAGATGCTGGCAAGTTCGCCGATGAAATCGTCGGCGTGAGCCTGGCGCAGAAGAAGGGTGACCCCATCCTGTTCAACACCGATGAGTACCTCAACCGCAAGACCAACGCTGAAGCCCTGGCCGGCCTGCGCCCCGCCTTTGACAAGGCGGGCAGCGTGACCGCCGGCAATGCATCGGGCCTGAACGATGGCGCCGCTGCTGTGGTGGTGATGAGCGCCAAGAAGGCTGCCGCCCTTGGCCTCAAGCCCCTGGCGCGCATCGCCGCGTTTGGCACCAGCGGCCTTGACCCTGCCACCATGGGCATGGGCCCCGTGCCGGCCTCGCGCAAGGCCTTGCAGCGCGCAGGCTGGAACGCCGCCGATGTGGACCTGTTCGAGCTGAACGAAGCCTTCGCCGCACAGGCCTGCGCTGTGAACAAGGAACTGGCCATTGACCCCGCCAAGGTCAACGTGAACGGAGGCGCCATCGCCATCGGCCACCCCATCGGCGCGTCGGGCTGCCGCATTCTGGTCACGCTCTTGCACGAAATGCAGCGCCGTGACGCGAAGAAGGGCCTGGCCGCGCTGTGTATCGGTGGTGGCATGGGTGTGTCGCTGGCTTTGGAGCGCTGAGCCTCAGCTTCAGCTTCAGCTTGGGGCAACTGGCGTGGTGCCAACGACGCGTTGATCGAAGTCACTGCCAGTCTCAGTCAAAAGGCCGCATTTCCATGCGGCCTTTTTTATTGGTTTTGCTGAACGGACGGGACAGAGAGCGGATTGGCAGCCTCTGCGAGTGTTGTGTCCGGATCGCAACCTTTTAACCCAGATAGCTTTGCGACAAGCGAAAGGCTTTGCTTTGCACTGGTGCTGGGAGAGCGCAATTTTGTACTGATGCGTTACGATGTTTGTCCATGACAGTGACCATTTTTGCCCAACCCTTCGAACCTGTGGGCTGCCAATCCTGTCGTGACAAGACGCAGCTTCCGTTCGATTTCACGATGGCGTTCCAGCCCATCATGGACCTGGAGTTGGATCGCCCATTCGCCTACGAAGCGTTGGTGCGCGGTGCAGATGGCGAGTCGGCTGGTACGGTGCTGTCGTGGGTGGATGACACCAACCGCTACCGGTTTGACCAGGCGTGCCGCGTCAAGGCCATTGAACTAGCGTCGCGCCTGGGGCTCGCCAGCCTGCCAGACTGCCGACTGAGCATCAACTTCCTGCCCAATGCGGTGTATCGGCCCGAGACCTGCATCCGCGCCACCATGGAGGCGGCTGAAGAGTTCGATTTTCCGCACAACCGGATCATGTTCGAGGTGACGGAGGGCGAGCAGGTCAGCAATGGTGCACACCTGAAGTCCATCTTCAATGAATACCGGCGCCAGGGCCTCATTACGGCCATCGACGACTTTGGTGCGGGCTACGCGGGGCTGAACATGCTGGTGCAATTTCAGCCCCATGTGCTCAAGATCGACATGGAGCTGATTCGCAACATCGATCAGGACCCCGTGCGACAGGCGATCGTGTGCGGCATTGCGCTGGTCTGCCAACGGCTGTCCATCGACATTGTGGCGGAGGGCATTGAAACCTCCGCTGAGTCCGCCTACCTGAGTTCGGTGGGCGTTCGCTACCAGCAAGGTTATCTGTTCGCCAAGCCGGGATGGGAATCCTTGCCGCTTGCGCCACGGCACGTCTAGCGCAACACAGCGCCTGCATTTCAAGCCAGTCCTTGGGGGCTGCCGCAGTCCACAGCAGCCAATCCGCTGCCTCCATTTGGTGCATCTGAAGGCGCTACGCCGGTGACGCGTCGCTAAGCGTGCCTCGCGTCAGCTGTGTGACGCATGTGGATATGTCAAAAAGGAAAGGGCTTCAGTGTTTTCCTTCACGGCAGTGCCCAATTTCTTCGGTAGAGTGGGTCCTGAGCCAATCACTAACAAGGAGAAATCACATGAGCCAGAAAGTCGCGTATGTCACCGGTGGCATGGGAGGCATCGGTACCGCCATTTGCCAGCGCCTGCACAAGGAAGGTTTCAAAGTCATCGCTGGTTGCGGCCCGACACGGGACCACGCCAAATGGCTGGCAGAGCAAAAGGCCCTGGGCTACACGTTTTATGCGTCGGTCGGTAACGTGGGTGATTGGGATTCCACCGTGGAAGCCTTTGGCAAGACCAAGGCAGAGCACGGCACCATTGACGTGCTGGTGAACAACGCTGGCATCACACGCGACCGCATGTTCCTCAAGATGTCGCGCGAAGACTGGGACGCCGTGATCGAAACCAACCTCAACAGCATGTTCAATGTCACCAAACAGGTGGTGTCTGACATGGTGGAAAAGGGCTGGGGCCGCATCATCAACATCAGCTCTGTCAACGGCGAAAAAGGTCAGGCGGGGCAAACCAACTATTCCGCCGCCAAGGCGGGCATGCATGGCTTCTCCATGGCCCTGGCGCAGGAACTGGCCACCAAGGGCGTCACCGTCAATACGGTAAGCCCAGGCTACATCGGCACTGACATGGTCAAGGCAATCCGTCCGGATGTTCTGGAAAAGATTGTCGCCACGGTGCCTGTCAAACGCCTGGGTGAGCCCAGCGAGATTGCATCGATCATCGCCTGGCTGGCCTCGGAAGAGGGCGGATACGCCACCGGTGCAGACTTTTCGGTCAATGGCGGCCTGCACATGGGCTAAAGGCTGTTCCGTCCTCTTGGACCAACAAAAAACCCCGCATCTGCGGGGTTTTTTGTTGGGACTTGCAAGAATCGCGGAGGTTAACTCCGACCTTGCTATGGTCCACCTGCGAAATATGGAGCTAATGTGGCCACATTTCTCATGCCTTGGTATGGTTTATGCTTGATGTGCGCTGTGTGGCTACACAACAGAGGCAAGGCCGCAGCGCTTTCAGAAGCGGGCCGGTGCGCGCTTGCGGTCGCGTTCGTCTTCGGGCCAAGCGGACAAGATTGCGGTGGTATTCATGGTGGAAAACTCCTGTGATGTACCAACAACGCGGGCGGTCCACAGTCCGTTGACAACCTTTCGCAAAAAAATGCAACCGCAATAGCCTGTAGGTTCACACTAAAAATAGCTACACATTTGGTAGCATAAAAGCGAGATGGGTCAATGGAAAGTCCGGAAAATTCTGGAAAGAATTTACAGGACTTTACATCTCTAGCCCACCGAGGCCGCTGAAATTTCTTCGAGTTCTGAAGAAATTTCCAGCCAACGCTCTTCCAGTTTTTCCGTTTCATCATTTCCGGCTTTCAATCGCCGGCCGCACTCGGCGATCTCTGCAGGAGGCAAGGCTTCCGTCAGTTTTTGCTCCAATTGGGTGCGTTCTACGCTCAGGACCGTCAAGCGTTTATCTATCTGTTCCAGCTCTTTTTTGAGTGGCCGGGTCTTTTCGGCCAGCTGCTGGCGCGTTTGAGCGTCAAGCTTGCGCTGCTCGCGCCCATCCCGCGAAGGGGACAGAGCGGGAGCCGGAGCTGGCGCGGCAACGGAGGCCAGAGCGACCACCGGTGTCGGTGTTGCGGCGGGCGCTGCTGCAGGAGCTTGTGAGGCCAGCGCCTGCTCGGCAAGGCGTGCTTCTTCGCGCAGGCGCTTGGACTCTTCGAGCAGGTAACGTTGATAGTCGTCCAGGTCGCCATCGAATGGGCCGACCACCCCCCGGCCCACCATCCAGAAGTCCTCGCAGACCGAGCGCAGCAGGGCGCGGTCGTGGCTGACCAGCATCACAGTGCCATCGAAGTCGTTGAGCGCCATCGCCAGGGCCTCGCGGGTGGCCAGGTCCAGGTGGTTGGTAGGCTCGTCCAGCAGCAGCAGGTTGGGGCGCTGCCATACGATCATGGCCAGCACCAGGCGCGCTTTTTCACCGCCGCTCATGGTGCCAACGGCCTGCTTGACCATGTCCCCGGTGAAGTTGAAGCTGCCCAGGTAGCTGCGCAGATCCTGCTCCCGGCTGGGTTGCTTGGCATCAGGCCCCAGCTCCTTGGCCAAGCGGATCATGTGCTCCAGCGGGTGTTCGCTGGGGCGCAGCACGTCGAGTTCCTGCTGGGCAAAGTAGCCAATGTTCAGGCCCTTGCCCTCGGTGATGCTGCCGCCCAGTGCTTTCATGGTGCGCGCAATGGTCTTGACCAGCGTGGACTTGCCCTGACCGTTAGCGCCCAGGATGCCGATGCGCTGCCCCGCCAGCACCGAACGGTTGACGCCCGTAAGAATGGTGGTGGGCGTGCCCTCGTCGTCCACATAGCCGAACGAGGCGTCGCTGATGGCCAGCATCGGGTTGGGCAAGTTGGCCGGTTCCTTGAACTCGAAAGTGAAGTCCGCCTCGGCGAGCACAGGCCCGATTTTCTCCATGCGTTCGAGTTGCTTGACCCGGCTCTGCGCCTGCTTGGCCTTGCTGGCCTTGGCCTTGAAGCGGTCGATGAATTTCTGCAGGTGGGCCATCTTCTCCTGCTGCTTGGCAAAGCTGGCCTGTTGCAGTTCGAGCTGCTGGGCGCGCAGCTCTTCAAACTTGCTGTAGTTGCCGCCGTAGCGGTTCAACTCGCCTTGCTGGATTTGCAGGGTGACGTTGGTGATGGCGTCCAGGAACTCGCGGTCGTGGCTGATCACGATCATGGTGCCCGCGTAGCGCTTGAGCCAGGCTTCGAGCCAGACCAGGGCGTCCAAATCCAAGTGATTGGTGGGCTCGTCCAGCAGCAGGAGGTCGCTGGGGCACATCAGCGCGCGAGCCAGTTGCAGTCGCATGCGCCAGCCACCGGAGAAGCTGTTGACGGGCTGGTCAAGTTCGCTCACGCGAAAACCCAGGCCCAGGATCAGCGCCTGGGCACGCGCCACGGCATCGTGCGCGCCGGCGTCATGCAGGTCCGAATAGGCATGGGCAATGGCCATCCCATCGTCGCTGGCCTCGGCTTCGGCCAACTGGCGTTGCACCTCGGCCAGACGCGTGTCGCCTTCGAGCACAAAATCGGTGGCCGACTGGTCGGTCTCGGGCATGTTCTGCGCGACCTCGGCCATCCGCCAGCTCGACGGGATGTGAAAATCCCCGCCATCTTCATGGAGCTTGCCGCTGAGCAGCGCAAACAGGCTGGACTTGCCCGCGCCATTGCGGCCCACAAGCCCGACGCTTTCGCCGGGGTTGATGGTGGTGGACACGCTGTCGAGCACGACTTTCGTGCCTCGGCGCAGGGTAACGTTCTTGAGGGTGATCATCCGGGAATCAGAAAAAAGCGCACCCGCACGAGGCGGGTGGCATGCAAAACTCTGGGGGCCAGCGCAACTGCCAACGGCACAGCCGCTGCAGCTGCCAAAGGTGGCGTAAAGGGCTCTATTGTGCCGTGAGCCGGGTTTGGGCAGCCAGCGCCTGCCGGGTGACCAGCAAAACCTGGTCTTCTCCTGCACTGGTATCGAGCCAGAAAACCGGCAATTGCGGAAAGGCCGCCTCGAAATAGGCGCGCTCGTTGCCGATCTCCAGAATGATCACAGCGTCTTCGCTCATGCAAGCGGGCGCGGCGGCAAACAGCTGGCGCACAAAGTCCATGCCGTCCTTGCCACCGGCGAGGGCCAGTTCGGGCTCTGCGCGGTATTCGCTAGGTAGCACGGCCATGCTGTCGGCGTTGACGTAGGGCGGGTTGCACAGGATCAGGTCCCAGGGGCCGGGCAGCGCACTCAGTCCATCGGACAACTGCAAGGTGATACGGTCCTGCAGCCCATGTTTGTCCACATTGATGCGTGCCACGGCCAAGGCGTCGGGCGAAATATCTGCACCGGTCACTTCGACTTCGGGCCAGGCCATCGCCGCCAGCACAGCCAGGCTGCCATTGCCCGTGCAAAGGTCCAGCACCCGATGGGTACGGTCGCTCAGGAAATCGTCCACGCTGCCGTCCACCAGCAGCTCTGCAATGAAGCTGCGCGGCACGATGGCGCGCTCGTCCACATAGAACGGCACGCCCTGGAGCCAGGCCTCGCGCGTGAGGTAGGCGGCAGGCTTGCGACTGGCAATGCGTTCTTCAAAAAGTGTAGCAACCAACGCTTTTTCTGCGGGCGCTACCGGTTTGTTTTTGATGGACTCTGGTGCATCGGAGAGGTCGCTATCCAGCGGCAGGCCCAGGCGCCACAACACGAGCCATGCAGCTTCGTCGTGCGCATTGGTGGTGCCATGGCCGAACGAGACGCCGGCCGACTCCAGCTGCTGAGTGCCCCATTCGATCAGTGCGCCAACGGTGTCACCTGCAACTGCCGGTGGGTGGTGGCTGGTTGCCTTGCTCATGCGGCCACCGCCTGGGCCGCCAGGGCCTGTGCATGCAGGTTCTCCAGCGTGCGGCGGTAGATGTTCTTGAGCGGCTCGATATCGGCCACCACCACATGCTCGTCGATCTTGTGGATCGTTGCATTGGACGGGCCCAGTTCGATCACCTGGGGGCAGATCTGCGCAATGAAACGCCCGTCGCTGGTACCACCGGTGGTGGAGAGTTCGGTGGTGATGCCTGTCTCGGAGGCGATGGCCTGCTGCACGGCGCCCACCAGTTCACCGGGCGTGGTGAGGAAGGGCTGGCCGCCCAGCGTCCAGCGCAGGTCATATTCGAGGCCGTGGCGGTCAAGCACGGCGTGCACGCGCTGCTGCAGCCCCTCTGCCGTCGATTCGGTCGAGAAGCGGAAGTTGAAGTCGATCACCACCTCGCCCGGGATCACGTTGGTGGCGCCGGTGCCGCCATGGATGTTGCTGATCTGCCAACTAGTGGGCGGAAAGAACGCATCGCCGTTGTCCCACATAGTGGAGGCCAGTTCTGCCAGAGCGGGCAGGGCCTGGTGGATGGGGTTGCGGGCCAGTTGTGGGTAGGCGATGTGGCCTTGGACACCGCGTACGCTGAGCTTGCCACTCAAGGTGCCACGACGTCCATTCTTGATCATGTCACCGGTTTTCTCGACCGAGGTCGGTTCGCCCACGATGCAGTAATCAAGCTTTTCGCCACGTGCCTGGAGCTGCTCGACCACGACCTTGGTGCCGTCAACGGAAGGACCTTCCTCGTCACTGGTCAGCAAAAAGGCCAGCTCGATCAGCGGTGCGGGCGTGGCGGCCAGGAACTCTTCCACCGCGACCACAAAGGCTGCGATGGAGGTCTTCATGTCGCTCGCACCCCGGCCATAGAGCTTGCCATCCTTGTGGGTGGGCACGAACGGGTCGCTGCTCCACTGGGCCAGAGGCCCGGTGGGGACAACATCGGTATGGCCTGCGAATACTACTGTTTTGATAGCAGATGAGGCATGATTCACTAACGCTACCGGTCGCTTTGCCCACAAATTGCTGACACGGAAGTCTGTGGGGCCACTGTCCAGTCGTTCGCACACAAACCCGAGCGGAGCGAGCCGTGTGGCCAGCAGATCCAGGCAGCCGGCGTCCTCCGGCGTGATGGAGGGCAGGGAAATGAGCTGTTCAGCCAGGTGCAGGGTTCGGGACATGGGATGGGGTCAGGGAATGGAGACAGGCAGCCGGGCTGCGATCATGGATACAGGCATTGGCGCTGCGTGGCCCAGCCCAGAGCCGCCAAGCAGGGGATGCCAGGCACCGAGCGCGTCGTTCCCCTGAGGGAGGACTCCGCAGGCCGCTCAAGGGGCGTCACATCACGCCGCCGGCTTGACGTCCAGCACGATCTCGGTGAACGACGGTGCATCGTCGGGTGCATCGCGTGCTTCTTTCTGGGCCTTGGCGGCGTTGGCGGCCAAGGAAAAGTCATTTTGCAGGCGCCACATCAGGTTGGTGGGCGAATCGGCGTAGGCCATGCCTTCCTTGCGGTCGATCTGCGCATCCATGATGAGGCGGGCCAGCGCTTCTTCAAAGGTCTGCGATCCTTCGGCCATGGATTTTTCCATGGCCTCGCGTACGCCCGAGAAGTCGCCTTTTTCGATGAGATCGGACACCAGCTTGGTGTTGAGCATGACTTCAACTGCCGGCACCCGGCCGCCGTCGGTCTTGCGCACCAGGCGCTGGGAAACCACGGCTTTGAGTGCCGATGCCAGGTCGCCCAGCATGGTGGGTCGTACTTCGACGGGGTAGAACGACAGGATGCGGTTGAGCGCGTGGTAGCTGTTGTTGCCGTGCAGCGTGGCCAGGCACAGGTGACCCGACTGCGCATAGGCGATGGCGGCCGACATGGTTTCGCGGTCGCGGATTTCGCCGATCAGGATCACGTCGGGCGCCTGGCGCAGCGCGTTTTTCAGGGCCGTCTGCAGGGACTGGGTGTCGCTGCCGATCTCGCGCTGGTTGACGATGGATTTCTTGTTCTTGAACTGGTATTCGACCGGGTCCTCGATGGTGAGGATGTGGCCGGTGAGCGCCTCGTTGCGGGTGTCGATCATTGACGCCAGCGAGGTGCTCTTGCCCGAGCCCGTGGCGCCCACCATCAGGATGAGGCCGCGCTTTTCCATGATGAGCTCGCGCATCACCGGGGGCAGGCCCAAGGTGTCGAACTCGGGAATCTGCTGCGAGATGAAGCGGATCACCACCGCATAGCTGCCACGCTGGCGCATGGCGCTGACCCGGAAGCGGCCCACGCCACTGAGCGGCACACCCATGTTGAGTTCGCCGGTTTCTTCCAGCTCTTCGATACGGTCCGGGGGGACCACTTCGGACAGCAGGTTGCGTGGCGCATCGGGCGGCAGGATCTGGTTGTTGATGGGCACGCACTCGCCGTTGATCTTGATCAGCGCGGGCGCGTTGGCCGACAGATAGACGTCGGAGGCCTTTTTCTCTGCCATCAGGCGAAGAATTCGTTCCATCGTGCTCATGGTGTTTCCCTCTTGTTGTCAGTCTCTGTCGGCAAAGCGGCCCATCGAGCCGCTCTCATGCAACGCGATCAGTCGCGCAGCAGGTCGTTGATGCTGGTCTTGGAGCGCGTTTGCGCATCGACCTGCTTGACGATGATGGCGGCGTACATGCTGTAGGGCGTGCCGTTGGCGGCCGTTTTGGGCAGGTTGCCGCTCACCACCACCGAGCCCGAAGGCACGCGGCCGTAGCTGATTTCGCCCGTGGCACGGTTGAAGATCGGGGTGCTCTGGCCCAGGTAGACACCCATGCCCAGTACGGAGTTTTCTTCGACCACCACGCCTTCGACCACCTCGGAGCGGGCGCCGATGAAGCAGTTGTCTTCGATGATGGTGGGGCCGGCCTGCAGAGGCTCCAACACACCGCCAATGCCCACGCCACCCGACAGGTGCACGTTGGAGCCAATCTGCGCGCACGAACCCACGGTGGCCCAGGTGTCGACCATGGTGCCTTCGCCCACGTAGGCGCCGATGTTCACGTAAGAGGGCATCAGGATCGCGCCCTTGGCGATGAAGCTGCCACGGCGGGCCACGGCGGGTGGCACCACGCGCACGCCGGTGGCTTTCATTTCTTCTTCGGACAGGTGGGCAAACTTGGTCTGCACCTTGTCGTAAAAGCCCAGGTCGCCAGCCTTGACGACCTCGTTGTCCTTGAGGCGGAACGACAGCAGCACGGCCTTCTTGATCCACTGGTGCACGGTCCACTGGCCCACGCCTTCGCGGGTGGCCACGCGCAGCTTGCCGTTGTTCAGCTCGGCAATCACGTGCTCGACGGCGTCCTGGATCTCCTTAGGGGCGGCGGCGGGCGAGAGGCTGGCGCGGTTGTCCCAGGCGTTGTCGATGAGGGTTTGGAGTTGTTGTGTCATGTTGTTGTCGATCAGATCAGGCAGTACGGGATTGGATGAATTGCACGATGCGCAGCGCAGCTTCCACGCATTCTTCGGCTTCGGCCACCAGGGCCATGCGCACGCGCTGGGCGCCGGGGTTGCTCCCCTGGGCCTCGCGGGCCAGGTAGCTGCCGGGCAGCACCGTGACATTGTATTGAGCCAGCAGGGCGCGCGCGAACTCGGCATCGTCCATCCCCAGGGCTTCCGGTACTTTGGCCCACAGGTAAAAACCGGCATCCGGCAGGGCGACTTCCATCACACCAGCCAGCAGCGGTGTGACCTGGGCAAACTTCTTGCGGTACAGCGCCCGGTTGTCCACCACGTGCTTTTCATCCCCCCAGGCAGCGATACTGGCGGCCTGCACGATGGGGCTCATGGCGCTGCCGTGGTAGGTGCGGTAGAGCAAGAACGACTTGATCAGCGCTGCGTCGCCAGCCACGAAGCCGCTGCGCATGCCGGGCACATTGCTGCGTTTGGACAGACTGGTGAAGGAGATCAGGTTCTTGAAGTCGCCGCGCCCCAGCTGCGCCGCAGCCTGCAGGCCGCCCAGGGGCGGCTCGTCGCGGAAATAGATCTCGCTGTAGCACTCGTCCGAGGCGATCACAAAACCGTAGCGGTCGCTCAGCTCAAACAGCTTCTTCCACTCGCTGAGCGGCATCACGGCGCCCGTGGGGTTGCCAGGGGAGCAGACGAAGAGCAGCTGGGTGCGTTGCCACACAGCCTCGGGCACCGCGTCCCAGTTCACCGCAAAGTTGCGGCCGGGGTCGCTGGCCGCGTAGTACGGCTGGGCTCCCGCCAGCAAGGCGGCACCTTCATAGATTTGATAAAACGGATTGGGGCAGACGACCAGCGGCTGGCCTTGCGAGGGATCGATGATGGTCTGCGCAAACGCAAACAGTGCCTCACGCGAGCCGTTGACGGGCAGCACCTGGGTGCCCGGGTCCAGGTTCAGCGCATAGCGCTGTTGTATCCACTGGGTGAAGGCCTCGCGCAGCTTGGGTTCGCCTGCGGTGGCGGGGTAACTGGCCAGTCCGCCCAGGTTGTTACTGAGTGCATCTTTGATGAACTGCGGTGTAGGATGGCGCGGCTCACCCATGCCCAGGCTGATGGGGCTGTAAGCCGCCGGGAGTGTGACTCCCGCAAAGAGTTGCCGCAGCCGCTCGAAGGGGTAAGGCTGGAGTTGGGAGAGCAGGGGATTCATGGAGCGACATTATGGGCGAAGGGCATACGCCCACGGCACGGTGCAGGGTGTCGCGCCGTCCATGGCGAGGGGCGGGGCCAGGTGCGGAGTCAAGCACTGTTTACCCCATGCCGAGTTGTCAATCCGACGTAAGAGCGGGCACATAGCATGGCCCACATTCAAAAACGATAACGGAGACAAGATGTCTGGATTCCTACCGCTGCGCCCCGGGCTCTGGTGGATGCGCAGGTGGCACCTGCCGGGCAAACTGGTGACACTGGGCGTGGTGATGGGTGGCGCCCTGGCGATGTCCGCCGTGGATGCTCCGTGGTGGGCGGTGGCATTGGCAGCCGCCGTGGTTCTGTATGCACTGTGCGCGTTGTATGCGGGTCTGGCATCGGACCTGCAAGGCCTGGCGCATGCGATGGAGCAGACCACACGCGGTGATTTGTGTGCCAGGGCGGGTGTTTATGGGCGGGACGAGGTCGGGTCCATGGCCCAGTCGCTGGACCGCATGGTGCTCGCACTGTCGGCCATGGTGGCCGATATCCGCAGCAATGCTGCGTTGGTGGCCCATGCGGGACAGAGCCTGGCGCAAGGTAACCGATCGCTGGCCGATCGCACCGAACAGCAGGCGGCCAACCTGGAGCAGACGGCTGCCAGCGTGGAGCAGCTGTCGTCGGCCGTGCAGAACAACGCACAGACCGCGCGCAGCGCCGATGCCCGCGCCGCAGAAGTACGCAAGGCAGCCGACACCGGAGCCGAGGCCATGGCCCGCGCCGTGCAGTCGGTGGAGGCCATCCAGCAAAGCGCGCGCCGCATGACCGAGATCATTGGTGTCATCGACAGCATTGCGTTTCAGACCAACATCCTGGCCCTGAACGCTGCGGTGGAGGCCGCCCGTGCGGGTGAGCAGGGCCGCGGCTTTGCCGTGGTGGCGGGCGAGGTGCGCACGCTGGCCAAGCGCTCGGGCGACGCGGCGCGGGAGATCCGCGAGCTGATCAGCGCCTCGGTTAGCCAGGTGGAGGCCAGCGCCGGGTTGATCCGGTCGGCGGGAGAGGGCATTGCCAACATGGCCAGCGGCATCCGCAGTGTGGCGGCGAGCATGACCGAGATATCCGGCTCCAGCGCCGAGCAAAGCACGGGCCTGAGCGAAGTCAGCTCCGCCGTGCAGCAACTCGACCAGATCACGCAGCACAACGCCCAGATGGTGGGCCACGCGGTCTCCCAGGCCGAGGCGCTGGAGCACCGCGCGTCCACCCTGTCGCAAGCGGTGGCGGCGTTTCGCCTGCAGCAGGGCACAGCCGATGAGGCAGTGGCTCTGGTGAACAAGGCGGTGGCGCTGCACAAGACCAGTTCGCGTGATCAATTCCTGCGCAGCATCACCGACAAAACCCAGCCCTACCATGACCGTGACATGTATGTGTTTGTGCTGGACGCCGGCGGGACCTATCTGGCCTTTGGTGGCAACCCGGCCAAGGTGGGCACGCGGGTGCAAGACATCCCCGGCATTGCAGGTGACCGGCTGGTGAGCGACATCGTGACCCAGGCCGACCGCGCCCCGGGGTGGGTGGAGTACGACATCAACAACCCGGCCACCGGCGCGGTGCAAACCAAGATGTCCTACGTTAGCCGGGTGGGGGACTGGTACGTGGGCTGCGGCGTGTACAAGTCACTGGCCGCGCGGTAATCCGCAGACAAGCGGTTTCTCGTCCAGCGACCTGGGTGTCGCTCTCAGCGCGACCCTTTTTCGCGCAGTTGGCGCGCGCGCTCCATGGCGGCGGCAATGGCCGCCTTGCGTGCCTCCATGCCCTCGGCGGCCACCGCAGCGGCGGCTGGGCTGTGGGTGGCGGCCGATGTCGAATCGGCCTGCGCTCCGGAGCCTTCGTCCTCTACATCCTCCAGCGGCACCCGCTGACGGTGTTGCTGATACCGCTGTTTGGCTTGGAGCGCGAGCGCATCAGACCACGCAGCCCATCCGGTGGCCATGCCGCTGGCGCTGTCGAGCTGGATGCAATCTACCGGGCAGACCGGGATGCACAGCTCGCACCCTGTGCAGTAAGGCTCGATGACGGTGTGCATTTTCTTGTTGGAGCCCACGATGGCATCGGTGGGGCAGGCCTTGATGCACAAGGTGCAGCCAATGCACCACGCCTCGTCGATGAAGGCCACGCGGCGCGGTGCCTCCTCCCCATGGTCGGCGCTCAAGGGCGCCACGGCATGGCCCGTGATGGCGGCCAAGCGGGCCACGCCCTCAGCACCGCCCGGAGGGCACTGGGTGATGGCCGCCTCCCCCTTGGCGATGGCCTGCGCATAGCTGGCGCAGTCTGGATAGCCGCAGCGCGTGCACTGCGTCTGGGGCAGGGCGGCATCAATCCGCGCTGCCAAGTCGGTGAGGGCAGCGTGGGATGGGGTCGTGCTGGCGGAGGCGGGGTGGCTCAAGCCTTGCGCGCCTTGCTCTTGCTGCCGCTGCGGGTGGACGGCGCTGCAGTGGCGCTGGTCTGGGCCGTGGCCAGATCAGCGGTGGGCGCCTGCGCTGCACCTGTGGGCGCCGCGGCGGGCTGCACCCAGCGGGTGGCCACAGCGGTGGCCGCCACGGGCTTGGCCGCAGCGCGGACTGGAGCAGGCTTGGCTGCTGCCGTAGGCGCCTTGGTCGCCTTGATCACCTTGGTGGCGGCGGGTTTGGCTGCCGGTGCGGGCTTGCTGACCACCTTGGCAGGGGCTGGTGCAGGGCTGGCGAGCCTGGGGGCCGGTGTGGGGGCTGTGGCCACAGTGGCGCGCTTGGCAGGCAACTCGTGTTCCAGGATGAATGCGCGCACCTTGGGGTACACGATGTCGCGCCAGCGGCGGCCGCTGAAGATACCGTAGTGGCCTGCGCCCTTGGCTTCCAGGTGGCGTTGCTCCTTGCGCACGATGCCGCTGCACAGGTCGTGGGCCGCTTCGGTCTGGCCCGAGCCAGAGATGTCGTCCAGCTCGCCTTCCACCGTGAAGAGCGCTGTTGTCTTGATGTCTTGCGGACGCACGCGCTCCAGCTTGCCAGCGGGTGAGCGCACATCCCAGGTGCCGTTCACCAGCTTGTAATCCTGGAACACGGTCTGGATGGTTTCGAGGTAGTAGTCCGCATCCATGTCCAGCACGGCGTTGTACTCGTCGTAGAACTTGCGGTGCGCCTCGGCACTTGCGTCGTCGCCCTTGATCAGGTCCTTGAAATAATCGTAGTGGCTGGTCGCATGGCGGTCCGGGTTCATGGCCACAAAACCGGTGTACTGCAAAAACCCCGGGTACACGCGGCGGCCCGCGCCGGGGAATTTCTCCGGCACGCGGTAGATCACGTTGTTCTCAAACCACTCGTAGCTGCGGTTGGTCGCCAGATTGTTCACTGCCGTGGGCGACTTGCGAGCGTCGATCGGGCCACCCATCATGGTCATCGTCAGGGGCGTTTTCTCGCCGCGGCTGGCCATCAGCGACACGGCTGCCAACACGGGCACCGTCGGTTGGCACACACTGATCACGTGGCAGTTGCCGTAGATGCCCTGCAGGTGGCGGATGAAGTCCTGCACGTAGTTGACGTAGTCGTCGAGATGGAACTCCCCTTCCGACAGCGGCACCAGGCGGGCGTTCTTCCAGTCGGTGATGTAGACCTTGTGGTCCTTGAGCATGGTGCGCACAGTGTCGCGCAGCAGCGTGGCGTAATGACCGGACAGCGGTGCGACGATCAGCACCACGGGCTGGCCCTTGAGCTTGGTCAGCGTGGCAGGGTCGTCCGAAAAGCGCTTGAAGCGGCGCAGCTCGCAAAACGGCTTGTCGACCTCAATGCGTTCATGGATGGCGACACCGATGCCGTCCACATCGACCGTGTGGATGTCGAAGGCGGGCTTTTCGTAGTCCTTGCCCAGGCGGTAGAGCAGGTCGTAACCGGCAGCCATGCGCTGTGCTGCTGAGGTCTGGCTCAGCGGCGAGACGGGGTTGCTGAACAACTTGGAAGCCGCCTGCGCAAAATCTGTGAAGGGCTCCATCAAGGAGCGCTGGGTTTCGTAGAGGTGGTACAGCATGGGGCGAAACTCCGTTTTGTTGCAGTGCAATATAGCAGCACTTGGTAACAAGCGCATGGAGTAAAACCACCAATGTCCAGTCGCCTATGCGACAAATTGACGTGACCCCAGGGGCGGAGGGCCGCTTCGGCGACGAAGGCTGCGAAGCTATCAAAATGATAGCTACTCAGACAATTGGCACTAGCGCTTGCGCCGATTTTTGCCTCAACCCTGCACTTTGGGCTCCGCGTTGTCGCTCAGCCAGGCCTCGAACGACTCGCGGGCCGAGTTGCGCAATGCGGGGCGGAACGCCGTCTTGTTACTCAGATACAGGCAATGCCGGATCACGGTGTACGGGTTGAAGCTGCCTTGCGGGTTTTGCTCTTCAAAGTGCTGCTTGTAGCGCTTGACCACTCCGATCGTCTCGCGCATCAAACTGTTAAAGCGCGCACGTGTCATGCCGGCTGACCAGGCCTGGATGTCGTCCACAAACCCATCGACCTTGGACGGCTCGAATTCGAAGTCCTTGAAAAAATGCGTGGCGATCTTCAAGAACGTGAACGCGTTCAGTTCGCTGCTGGTGGCGGCTGCGCGGGTGGGAGCCTGCAAATCGGCGGCGACATCGGTTGCGGGTTCGGCGGTTTCGTCGGGGGCCTGCAGCAGCTCGGCCGCCGTGGCATCGCGGATCTGGCGGAACTCGCGGTCGGCCAGCTCGAACAGGGCGGACAGCACGTTGATGCGCCGCTTGAGCTGGCCCGGGATGGATTTTTTGTACTTGATCTTGTGGTCCAGCACGCTCCACGAGTCCTGGATGATGGTGCGCACCTGCAGCTCGAAGGGCCACTCGGCATAGGCCGCGTGCTCCGGCAGGTCGCGTTCGGCCACGCTCAGCCGCAGGTCCAGGTGCAGCCCTTTGTAGCCGAAGGACGCCTCGGTGCTTTCCACCGCCGAGACCTTGTCGGTCACGTCGATCACAGCGAAATGGGCGCGCACGATCTGGGCAATCTTCTCCAGCTCGTCTTCATACAGGCACACCACCCGCACGCCAATCAGGTCGGTGATGTAAGCCTCTATGTCGTAGGGGGTGTTGCTCTCTTCCAGCGCCGGACGGTATTTGCGCACGAACTTGCGCACGCACTCGTCCACATCCTTCACGCGGCCCTCCACCTTGGTGATGTCCACGCCGCCCGCCTGGGTCACCACCGCCGCCACCCGCGCGGTCAGCGCTGCGCAGGCGTCTTCCAGCGCAACCGCCTGCGCGGTGTACCAGCTGCGAAATTGGGATTCCTCCAGGTCGAAATCGAGCGATGCCATGCCAGGCCTTTGTGATGGGTATTGCCAGGGTTGATACGGGAAGTGGGTGCGGGCGCATAGCCCTTGGCCCAGCGGGTGTGAGCATAAACGGCATGTTGGGAGCCAGCCTGTGCAGTTTGCGCGCAAATGCCCCTTTTCGGCGCAGGACAGATGCTCATAATGGGGCAGCACCGCCGGTGCACGATGCCGGTGCATCAAAGTGACACCATCCACCATGACACCCCACCCAGCCCCCGACAACGATGACCTCGCCGCGCCAGGGCAGGCGGCATGGGTGTCTGAAGGGGTTGCGGGCACCAGCAACCACCGCTGGTTGCCCGTGGTGCTGCCCCCACTGATCGCGCTGCTGACCCTGGGGCTGACCTTCCTGTACTGGCAGAGCGAAGAAAAGAACACGAGGACCAAGCGCGAGCAGAACTTTGAGGTGGCGGCCGACCAGATTGCCTACAACCTCAAGGACCGCATGGCGACCTACGAGGTGGTGTTGCGCGGCGTCAAGGGCTACTTTGAGGGCTCGGAGCGCATCGACCGCGAGGAGTTTCAGGCCTATGTGAGCGCGCTGCAGCTGCAGGCAACCCGTCCCGGGCTGCAGGGGGTGTCGCTGATTCTGCAGTTTCCTGGCAAGGCGCTCGCTGCCCATCTGGAGGACATGCGCCAGCGCGGTTTTGACCAGTATGCAGTGCGCCCGCCCGGCGAGCGCGAGTGGCTGGCACCCATCACCCACATCGAGCCGCTGGAGGGCCCCAACCTCAAGGCGCTGGGACTGGATGTGTTGACCATTCCCCCTGCCAAGGAGGCGCTGGACCGGGCCCGTGACACCGGAGCGCTGGCGTTGTCCGGGCGACTGACCCTCATGCAAAACGGTGCCCCTGGGCTGGTGATGTACATGCCCCTGTACCGCGCCGACGCCGACAACGGCACGGTGGAGGGCAGGCGGCAAGGGCTGGCGGGCTGGGTGTCGGCGCCGTTTCTGATGGAGGACGTGATCAACGGCATGTCCCGTGAATTTGACGCCGACATCGGCCTGCAGATCACCGACAGCACCCCGGGCGCGGGTGCGGCATCCTCCGGCACCGGACCAGGAGATGCCGGTGCCGGAGCGGGTGCGCTGCTGTTCAGCAACCTGAAGACACCGGCCCAAGGCGCTGGCGCCCCGGCGTTGCAAGCGCGGCGCGAGCTGGAGCTGGGCGGGCGCCGCTGGACCTTGCACATGGCCCCACTACCGGGCTTTGCGCAGCGCTTTCAGGACGATGGACACCACCCGGTGGCACTTCTGGGCACGGTGCTGAGCCTGATCCTGGCCTGGTTCACCTGGCTGCTGGCCACGGGGCGCGAGCGTGCGGTGGCACTGGCGCGCGACATGACGGCCGAACTGCGCGCCACCAGGGATGACCTGGAGAGCACGCTCAGCGCCATTCCTGATTTGTTGTTCGAACTGGGGCTGGACGGCTGCATCCACCACTACCGGTCGGCACGATCGGGAGAGCTGGCTGTGCCTCCAGAGATGTTTCTGGGCCGCCTGCTGCGCGATGTGGTCCCCCCCGAAGCCGCCGCCGGCTGCCATGCGGCGCTGCAAGCGGCCCACCAGACCGGGTACTCGTCAGGCCACCAGTTCCGGCTGGAGCTGGGCGGGGTGGCCCACTGGTTTGAGTTGTCGATTGCGCGCAAGGAGCGCGCCGCCCCGGGCGACGAACCCCGGTTCATCGCGCTGTCGCGCGACATCACCGAGCGCAAGCAGGCCGAGGCGCGGTCGCACCAGCTGGCGTACTTTGACGCGCTCACCGGCCTGCCCAACCGGCGCATGCTGCTGGACCGCATGGAACATGCGCTGGCCAACGCTCTGAAGGCCGCCCAGGTGGGGGCGGTGCTCTACATCGACCTGGACAACTTCAAGCAGATCAACGATGCACGGGGCCACACGGTGGGCGACATGCTGCTCATGCAGGTGGCCCAGCGGCTCACCCAGCTGCAACGCCCGGGCGACACCGTGGCGCGCCTGGGTGGGGACGAGTTTGTGGTGCTGGTGCACAACGTGGCGTCGGACATGGAGTCCGCCGGGCGCGCTGCGCTGCTGGTGGCCGAGGAGATGCGCGCCGCACTGGAAGCGCCTTACACCATCGACACCCACCTCTACAGCACCACCGGCAGCATCGGCATCACGCTCTTCCCCAAGCGGGGCGAGGGTGTGGAAGACCTTCTGCGGGAGGCCGACACGGCCATGTACCGCGCCAAGGACCTGGGTCGCAACCGCATCCGCTTTTACGAAGCCGCGATGCAGGCCGACGTGCAGGAGCGCCTGGCGCTGGAGCAGGACCTGAAAAAAGCGCAAACCCT
Source organism: Acidovorax sp. 22279 (assembly GCF_052045435.1). Lineage (NCBI taxonomy): Bacteria > Pseudomonadati > Pseudomonadota > Betaproteobacteria > Burkholderiales > Comamonadaceae > Acidovorax > Acidovorax sp. 22279. Next base: position 331,688 of record NZ_JBQEOV010000002.1, on the reverse strand, counting down.
GGGCCAGTTGGCCGCCTTTGTGCAAAACCAGGTGGACGCTGCGGGCAACGTCGTGGGCGGCGAGCTGCTGATGCGCTGGGACCACCCCGTGCGCGGCAACGTCCCGCCCAGCCGCTTCATCCCCATCGCCGAGGCCTCGGGCCTCATCCTGCGCATGGGCGACTGGATGATCCAGCAGGCCTGTGAGACCCTGGCACGCTTGCAGGTGGCAGGGCAAGCGCTGTCGCTGTCCGTCAACGTAAGCGAGCGGCAGTTCCGCCAGGACGACTTTGTGGAGCGCGTGCGCCACATCCTGGCCCACACCGGCGCCAACCCGGCCCACCTGATCCTGGAGGTGACCGAAAGCCTGCTCATCGAAGACCTGGACGACACCATCGCCCGCATGACCGAAATCGTGGGCCTGGGCGTGCGGTTCTCCATTGACGACTTTGGCACCGGCTATTCGAGCCTGGCCTACCTCAAGCGGCTCCCGCTCTACGAGCTCAAGATCGACAAGAGCTTTGTGGACGACACGCCCGACGACCCCAATGACACGGCCATCGTGCAGTCCATCATCTCGGTGGCCCGCCATCTCAACCTGCGCGTGGTGGCCGAGGGGGTGGAGACCCGCGCACAGGCCGACTTTCTGGTCGAAAGCCAGTGCGAGTGCCTGCAGGGCTACCTCTTCGGACGGCCCGAGCCGCTGGCGGCCTGGGTGGGGCGGCTGGAGTCCCGCGCCTCAGGCTGACAGCGAGCCCAACGTGCAAGAGGTCTGGCGAGCGCAGACAACTTTTCAGACTCAGCTGGCCACGATGGCCCAACGTTCATGGTCGCGCCACCGACCGTTGATCTTGAGGTAGCGGGGCGAAAACCCTTCTTGCTGAAATCCGCAGCTGCGGACCAGTGCGATGGATGCCTCATTTCCAGGCTGGATATTGGCCTCTAACCGGTGCAGCTTCAGTGTGCCAAAGGTATAGCGCAACAGATGCCGCAAGCCAATGCCCATCAGCCCCTGGCGCTCAAAGCCTGCAAAGACGTAGTAGCCCAGGTAGGCGCTGCGAAAGTCGCCCATCACGATCTGGGAAAGGTTGAAGACCCCTGCGATCTGCTCACTGCCATCATGCTGGTTCGGCGTACACACCAGCATCGCCCTGTGCATGGGCAGGTTCATTTGTGCGAGATAGCTGGCAAACGCTTCTGGGGTTGAAGGGGCAGAAGTCCAGGGCACGTGCAGCGTGCGGCTGCGCCGGGCCAGTGCAACAAACCTCGCGGCATCGGCCGCGACGGGCGGGCGTAAACATACCGGCACCGTGGACGAATTTTTCGCGCGCGTTTGCATGGCCGCCTGCGTCACAGTTCAGACCAGCCACTGATTCAGATCAGACCGACAACGCCGGTTGCGCGTGGGTGGTCTCCGGCTCCGACGCTCCACTGGCATAGGCCTGCATAGCCAGCGCATGCACTTCCCGCGCGGGGCGGTCCTTGAGCAGATGGTTGCTCCACACCTGGCGCCAGATACGGGCGCCGGGCAGGCTGTGGCGCAGGCCCAGCATGTGGCGGGCGATGTGGGGCCAGGGGGTGCCGTGCTGTGCGGCCTCGCGCTCCATGTATTCCACCATCGCCATCTCCACTTCCTCTCGGGTCAGGGGGCAGGGGGCGCCGCCGTAGTAGAGCTGGTCCCAGCGCGCCAGCCACCAGGGGTTGTGGTACGCCTCGCGGCCGATCATCACGCCGTCCAGGTGTTGCAGCTGCTCCTGCACCACCGCGTCGGCGGTGATACCGCCGTTGATGGCGATGGTGAACTGCGGAAACTCGGCCTTGAGGCGGTGGACCACCTCGTAGCGCAGCGGCGGGATGTCGCGGTTTTCCTTGGGGGAGAGGCCCTGCAGCCACGCGTTGCGCGCATGCACGATGAACACGGTGCACCCGGCCTCGGCCACAGTGCCGACGAAGTCGCGCACGAAGCCGTAGTCCTCCACCTTGTCGATGCCGATGCGGTGCTTGACGGTGACGGGCACGCTGACCACGTCCTTCATGGCCTTGACGCTGTCGGCCACCAGCTGGGGGGCCTTCATCAGGCTGGCGCCGAAGGCACCGCGCTGCACGCGGTCGCTGGGGCAACCGCAATTGAGGTTGATTTCGTCGTAGCCCCATTCCTCACCCAGCCTGGCGGCCTGGGCGAGCTTGTCGGGCTCGTTGCCGCCCAGCTGCAGGGCTACGGGGTGCTCTTCGGCGTTGAAGCGCAGGTGGCGCTCGGTGCCGCCATACAGGATGCCGCCCGCGTTCACCATCTCGGTGTACAGCAGGGTCTGGCGCGTCAGCAGCCGGTGAAAGTAACGGCAGTGGCGGTCAGTCCAGTCCATCATGGGGGCGACGGACATGCGCCAGGGGCTCAGGGTGGTTTCCACGGGCAAACAGCGAAGGCGGGGAGGGGAATGTTCTGCAGCAGAACGCCCCTCTGGTCGGGGGCGCTGCGGGGCTGCAGGTGCGAAACCCGCATTATCCCACTGGCTGCGTGAGGGGCGCCAGAGGAGGGTTTTGGGTCAGAACGGTCGCAGGTGCTAGTGCCGATTGTTCTGGGTGCTATCAATAGAGGAGTGCTGGAGGGGCGGTTGTCGGCCCGCAGGGTGCCCGAGCCCAGTCGCCAGCGCATTCACACTCGTTCTATCCCAGGTCCTGCAACCCGTATTTCCGCACGATCGCGGCCCGCTGGCGCGGGTCGATGTTGATGTGGGCGGCGTCGCGCCCCACCTGGGCCAGCAGGCGCGGGTCCATCACCCGGCGCCACAGGGGCGGCACATAGGCCAGCGTGAACATGCCGAAGTAGCCGATGGGCAGCTGCGGCACATCGTCAAAGTGCCGCAGAGATTGGTAGCGGCGCAGCGGGTGCGCGTGGTGGTCGGAGTGCCGCTGCAGATGGAACAGGGCCCAGTTGGAGAACACGTGGTTGCTGTTCCATGAATGCTGCGGGCGGCAGGGTTCGTAGCGGCCGCTGGCGTCCTTTTGCCGCAGCAGCCCATAGTGCTCGACATAGTTGGCCGAGGTGAGCTGAAAGTTGGCCCAGAAAGACGCCACCAGCAAAAACGGCAGGATGACCACGCCCAGCCACAGCGCCAGCCCTGCCCACAGCAGCACCGTGATGAGCGCGGGCTGCAGGATCTCGTTGTGCCACGACAGCAGCGGCAGGTGCTGGCGGGCCAGGCGGTCTATTTCCAGCGCCCAGGCGCGGCGTGCGGCGCCGGGCATCTCGCGCAGCACAAAGCGGTAGATGGACTCGCCCATGCGCGACGAAGCCGGGTCGGCCGGTGTGGCCACATCGCGGTGGTGGCCCCGGTTGTGTTCGATGAAGAAGTGCCCGTACGCCGTGGGCGCCAGCACCAGCTTGGCCAGCCAGCGCTCCAGCGGCGTGTTCTTGTGGCCCAGCTCGTGCCCCAGATTGATGCAGAACCCGCCCACCGTGCCCGTGGTCAGCACCATCGCCAGCACGCCATGCCAGGGCAGGGGCTGCGTGGCCACCCACCAGGCGCTGAAGATGAAGGCCGCCCACAGCACCGGCACCAGCAGGAAGGTGATGCGGCGGTAGTAGCGGTCGTCTTCGAGCGCAGGCACGGCGGATTCGGGCGGGTTGCTCTGGTCCACGCTCAGCATCCCGTCGAGCAACGGGGCGACGAGGTAGAAAAACGCCACCGGCGCCCACAGCACCAGCGGTTCGCCGGTCCATGCCATCAGTGCCGGGCCTACGCCCACGGTGCAGGGCACCACCAGGGACAGCAGCCATGCGTACCGCTTGCGGTCGCGGTAGGGCGGGGTGGTGGGCAAAGGTGATTGCAGCATGGGGCGGCAGCGACAACGCGGACCTGCTGGTGGTGCATTCTGGACCGGTAGAGATCCAACGCCAGTTTTATTTGGCATGGCGCCTTTACTCCGGCAATTGGAGCAAAAATGGCTGGTAGCGCTAGTGTTGATTGTCCTGGGCGCTATGAAATTGGGAGTAATCTGCAGGGGCGCATGCAAGCTGCGGCGGCTCCACTTTGCCTTGCGTCAAGGCGGGACATTGGCACGATCAGCGATACTCGCGGCGCTCTCGATGCCTGTGGAGCCAAGCGCCCACTGCCTGTTTCAGCGCCCCGGGCTCCGTTCTGTCACCCCTTTTCCCATGCACCACACCATTTTTGACACGCCGGTTGTCAACACGCTCCTGCGCGCTTTTTCCCGCTTCACCCTGCGCATCACCGGCTGGAAGGTCGAGGGCGTCTTGCCAGCCCATGCCGCCAAAAGCGTGCTGATCGCCGCACCCCACACCAGCAACTGGGACTTGCCGTACACGCTGATGCTGGCGTTTTCGCTGCGCCTGCGGGTGTACTGGATGGGCAAGCACAGCCTGTTCAAGGCGCCTTTTGGCGGGGTGATGCGCTGGCTGGGCGGCATCCCGGTGAACCGGGAGCAGGCGAACAATTTGGTGGCCAGCTCGGCCCAGGCCATGCGGGAGGCCGAAGGCCCCATGCAGCTCATCGTGCCGCCCGAAGGCACGCGCGGCAAGACGCGGCACTGGAAGACAGGCTTTTATTACATCGCCCAGCAGGCCGGCGTGCCCATCGTGCTGGCCTTTGTGGACTACGGCCGCAAGGTCGGCGGCTTGGGCCCGGTGTTTGAGCCCACGGGCGATGTGGATCGTGACATGGCGCGCATCAAGGCGTTTTATGCGCCGATCCGGGGCAAGAATCCGACGCAGTTCGAGGCCTGATTCACTGGTTGTAAAAATAGCCACTATCGCTTGATAGATAAGGGCTGGTAGCTTCAGTATCCATAGCGTTCAGCGCTTGATTTTGAGCGCGCTGGTGGCTATTGGCGCAGCGTCCCCCGTCCCGAATCGCGCAGCGAGCCGAGAAAAGGGGGAAGCGGCGTAAGCCGCTCAGGGGGATGTCACCCTACCTGTCGTCGGTCGATCTTGCGGCTGAGCACGATGCTGGTCTGCGTCTGGTGCACGCCCTCCAGCTGGCCGACCTTGTCGAGCAAGGTGTCGAGCTGCTCGTGGCTGGCGCAGCGCAAGAACACCAGGTAGTCAAACGGCCCGCTCACGGCCGACACCTCTTCAACCTCTGCCATGGCCTCCAGCGCGCGCAGCACGGCGGGTGCTGCCTTGGGCAGCACGCTGATGCTGCACCAGGCCCGCACGGTGGTGGCGTCAAGCCGTGTACCCAGCCGCACCCCGTAGCCAGCCACCACACCCGAACGTTCCAGCCGCGCGATGCGCGCCACCACGGTGGTGCGGGCCAGGCCAAGCTTGCGCGCCAGCGTGGCCGTGCCCTCACGCGCATTGGCCTGCAGCAGGCTGAGCAATTGCCGGTCGGTGTCATCCAGGGCCTGGGTCATGCGCATTTCCTCAAAAAGTCATAACGCCCATCATATTCGCCGTTATGGCAAAACAAAGAACCGCTTTCGACGTTTTGAACGCTACACATTGACAGCGCTGTTGCCTAGCATCAAGGCATCCACAACACCTCTCCGTCATGTGCGGAGAGCACTACCGGGAGCACTGCCATGACCACCTTTGACATTTCCTCGCACTCCACCTCCCGCCGCCCCATCACCATCCTGGGGGCGGGCCACATCGGCTTTGCCATGGCGCTCTTGCTGCAGCGGTCGGGCGACTACGACATCCTGGTGGTGGACCGCGACCCGGTGCGGCTGGCCGAGGTGGCAACTTTGGGTATTTCCACCCGATTGACCACAGATGACGCGAGCCTGCAGGCCGCCATCGACGGCCGCTTCGCCGTGCTGAACGCATTGCCGTTCCATCGCGCCGTGCCCGTGGCCACGTTGTGCGCACGCGCAGGTGTGCATTACTTTGACCTGACCGAGGACGTGGCCAGCACCCAGGCCATCCGCGCCCTGGCAGCCAAGGCCCACAGCGTGCTCATGCCGCAATGTGGCCTCGCCCCGGGCTTCATCGGCATCGTGGGCAATGACCTGGCCCGGCGTTTTGACACCCTGCACACGCTGCGCATGCGCGTGGGGGCGCTGCCCCGCTACCCACAGGGTGCCCTGCGCTACAACCTGACCTGGAGTACCGAGGGCCTCATCAACGAGTACTGCAACCCCTGCGAAGCCATTGTGGACGGCGTGCGCACCACGGTGCCCGCGCTGGAGGGGCTGGAAACCTTTGCGCTGGACGGCGTGGAGTACGAGGCCTTCAACACCTCGGGCGGGCTGGGCACGCTGACAGAAACCTTGGCGGGCAAGGCGCGGCAGGTGGACTACCAGTCCATCCGCTACCCGGGCCACAACGCCATCCTCAAGCTGCTGCTCAATGACCTGCGCCTGCGGGACCGGCGCGATCTGCTCAAGGACATTCTGGAAACCGCCATTCCCACCACGGACCAGGACGTGATCGTGGTGTTTGCCACCGCATCAGGCCTCAAGGGCGGGCGGCTGGTGCAGGACTCGTACTCGGCCCATATCGTGGGCACGCAGGTGGCTGGGCGCACGCTGAGCGCCATCCAGCTCACCACGGCCGCAGGCATCTGCACGGCGCTGGACCTGGTGGCGCAAGGCAAGTTGCCGCAGCAGGGCTTTGTCGGGCAGGAGTCCGTGGCGCTTGCGGACTTTCTGGCCAACCGCTTTGGTTCCGCCTACGCCCGGGAGGGCGAGCTGGTGCTTTGAGGGAGCCTGGGCAGACCGGGGTTCAGCGCCCCGGCTTCTGGTACATGCCCTCAATGGCCTCGGCAAAGTGCGCCATCAGGTTGTTGCGCTTGAGCTTGAGCGTGGGCGTCATGAAGGTGTTTTCAATCGTCCAAGGCGTGAGCGTCAGGTGCACCGTGCGCGGCACGGCATAGCGGGCAAAGCTGGCGGTGTTCTTTTCGATGCGCGCCAGCACAGCACGGTGCACGCTGGGGTGGTTCAGGCTGTCAGCGGCCTGGGGGTTCAGGCCCAGGTCGGCCGCCAGGCGCTGCCACTCGCCCGGGTTCAGCACGGCCACACAGGCGATGAAGGGGCGGTTTTCGCCCACCACAAACGCCTGCTCCAGCAGCGGGTCGGCCAGCAGGGCCAGTTCCAGGTCGCCCGGCGGGATCTTTTCGCCGGTGGATGTGACAATGATTTCCTTGATGCGGCCCTTGATGTGGATGCGGCCATTCACGATGTCGGCCTGGTCGCCGGTGCCCAGCCAGCCGTCGGTGCTCAGGATGCGTGCGGTGTCTTCGGGGCGCTTCCAGTAGCCCTTCATCACGATGGGGCCGCGCACCTGCAGCTCGTGGTTGTCGCCGATACGCACTTCCACACCGGGCAGGGCCTTGCCCACGCAGGCGGGGTCGTTGTCGTCCAGTGCGTTGACCGACACCACCGGTGCGGTCTCAGTCATGCCGTAGCCCTGCACCAGCGGCAGGCCCAGGCCCAAGAAGCACTTGGCAATGGTGGGCGATAGCGGCGCGCCGCCGCTCACCGCCACCCGCACGCGGCCACCAAACTGGGCCAGCAGCGGCTTGGCGACCAGCGCCTGCAGCAGGGGCCAGGGCAGGGCGGCCATCCAGCCTGCGGCCTGGCCTTCGCTGGCTGCCGGGGCGGGCAGGCCTTGCGCGGCACAGAAGCGGGCCCAGCCCTTGTTCTGCGCGGCCTCGTACAGCTGCATCTTCCAGGGCTTGGGCGAGAGTTTTTCGAGCAGCTTGGCGTGGATACGTTCGTAGATGCGCGGCACCGACACCAGTACGGTGGGTCGCACGGTCTTCAGGTCATCGGCCAGTTGCGCCACCGAGCGTGCATAGGCCACGCAACTGCCCGCCGCAATCGGCAGGTAGTAGCCGCCCGTGCGCTCGAAGGTGTGCGACAGCGGAAGGAACGACAGGAACACGTCGTCCACCGTGGGGGCGATGCGGTCGAGCACCGCCTTCACATCGCTGACCACGTTGCGGTGCGTGAGCATCACGCCCTTGGGCTTGCCCGTGGTGCCCGAGGTGTAGACGATGGCCGCCAGGTCGTCTGCACCGGGTGGTGTGGGCGCTGGGGCTGCACCGGCCCCCGCCAGCCACTGCGTTAGCGAGCCCACGGCGGGGCCATCGCCCGAAGCGGCGGTGGGCGCGAAGGTTGAAGTGTCGTCGTCGGTGATCACCACCGCCCGCAGGGCCGGGAACGGCGTGCCCACGGCGCGGATCTTTTCCCACTGCTCGGCCTGGCCCACGATGAGCATCGAGGCTTCGCAGTCGGCCAGGATGTAGGCAATGCTGCCGGGGTTGTCGATGGCGTGCAGGGGCACGGGCGCGCAGCCCGTGGCCAGCGTGGCCTGGTCGGCGCACATGGCGTGCAGGCCATTGGGCAGCAGGATGGCCACGCGGGCGGCAGGGGGCAGTTGCAGCGCAGCCAGGGCTTGCGTCCAGGTGGCGATGCGCCCTGCGGCTTGCTCCCAGGTCAGGCTCATCCAGGATTGGGTGGTGGGGTCGAAGGCGCGGTACGCCTCGGCATTTGGGGTGCAGGCAGCGCGGTAGGCGAGGAGCTGGGGCAGCGTTTGCACGCTGGCGATATCGGAGGGGATGGGAGACATGGAACCTGCGGTGAAGGCTGTGCGCGCCAAAGGCGCAAAGCCTCAGTGAAAACCCGCAGAATCATACCGATCGAACCTGCTGGAAACGCCGGTGCCGAGACCTCTTGTGTTGCAAATGGTGCGTTCCGATTTTCGGAATGCTCCGCGCCTGTGTTTTGGCGCAGCCCTCTGCCAGAGCCCGTACATTGGCGCGCTGTGGGGCGGGTCGCTGTGCTTTCTCCGCAGTGCGTTGGGTGACGCCAAGGGGTTCGGTCGACCCCCGGAGCCGGGCTGCCGAAGAGCATTCGCACGATGCGCGGGCTGATTGCAAGCCGGGTCGGCCACAATGTCCCACCTTCCGCCGATATGAAAAGGGGAGGCCACCTCGTCGTTCACCACCCCGCCGCAAACCGCCATTTCGCCCCCGCCGCCATGGATCCCGTCACCATCTTCATTGTTGCCACGCTGATGATGCTGGCCAACGGGTGGGTGCTGGGCCTGATGCGCAAGAGCTTCCCTGTGGCCTTGCGCAACTGCACCGAAACCTGGCGCATCGCTACGCTGCTGCTGGCCGGCAGTGCCGTGATGTACGCGTCGCGCGACCAGATGCCTCTGGGGCTGGCGTCGCCGCTGGCCAACGGGCTGGTGCTGTTGGGGTGCACGGGTTACTGGCGTGCGCTAAGGCAGTTTTATGGCCTGCCGGATCTGCGCTGGATGTTGGCCCCGGCTGCGGTGGGCATCCTGGGAATACTCTGGTTCGCGGTTCTCCGGCCGGACACGCGCATGCGTGTGGTCATTCTTTCGACCTGCTGCGTGTTCTTGCTGCTGGCAAGCTTTGTGTTGCTGGTGTCGCAGAAATCACCCGATGGTGCGCACAGCCGCCGCGTGATGGCGAGCCTGTTTGCCTTTGTGGCGGGGTTCACAGTGTTTCGGGCGGCTTATTTTTTGGGGCGTGGCATCAGTCCGTCCTTTGACATCACGGGCGATGGGGCCTGGATCAACATGGCCAGCCCCATGATCACCGCATTGCTGCCCGTGGTGGGGACGACGGCCTTTTTGCTCATGTGCTCCGAACGCATTGGCCGCCAGTGGGAGCTGGCAGCCTCCACCGACTACCTCACCGGCCTTCCCAACCGCCGCACGCTGGTCACGGTGGGGGAGCGGCGATTTGCCGAGAGGCCGCAACAGGCAAGCGGTCTGGCCCTGGCTGTGATCGATATCGATCACTTCAAGGCCATCAACGACTGCCATGGACATGAAGTGGGGGATGTGGCGCTGCGGCATGTGGCCGTGCACCTGCGCACAGCATGCCGAGGCAGCGATCTGGCGGCACGCCATGGTGGCGAGGAGTTTGTGGTGCTGTGGGAGGGGCTGGACACTACAGCCGCCCTGATGGCCGGTGAGCGCCTGCGTGCACTGGTGGCCGGGGAGCCTCTGAATGCGGGCGGGGTGTTCATCCCCATGACCATTTCCATGGGGGTGGCCGCGGCAAACGCAGGGGACCGGAGTTTTCACGACCTGCTGCGCCGGGCCGACGAGGCGCTCTATGCCGCCAAGGCCGGTGGGCGCAACCGCGTGGAGCAGGCCAAGAACTGAGCCGACACAGCTTAAGCCCGCGACAAGCGGGCTTGTGCTGGCGGCTTCCAATCAGGTCGCCGCTTCCAGCCCCTGCGCAAAATGCGCCTGCATGGCCTTCACCGTGCCCTTGGCATCGCGCCCCACCATCGCAGCCAGGATGGCGCGGTGTTCGCCCAGCGAATCCTCGATGCGCCCTTGTTTGAACAAGGAGTTGTGGCGGTTGAGCTTCATCACCTTGCGCAGGTCGGCCACCATCTGGCTGCGCCAGCGGTTGTCGGCCATCTCCAGCAGATGCATGTGAAAGCGTTCGTTGACGGCAAAGAATTTTTCGCGATCAGCCACGGCGGCTTCCAGCTCGGCGTGCAGGTCCTGCAGCGTTTTCAACTGCGCCTCGGTGGCGTGTTCGGCCACCACACCGGCGGCGTCGCTCTCGAGCAGGCTGAGCAGGTGGTAAACATCGCGCAGGTCTTTTTCGCTCATCTCCGTCACATAGGCGCCACGGCGCACCTTCATCGTGACCAGGCCTTCAGCGGCCAGCACCTTCAGCGCCTCGCGCAGGGGCGTACGGCTGATGCCGAATTCCTCGGCAATCTTGAGTTCGTCAATCCAGCTGCCCGGCTCCAGTTCGCGCCGGAAGATGCGCTGGCGCAATTGCTCGGCCACTTCTTCGTAGAGCGCGCGGGGAGTAAGGGTGAGGGCAGACATGGGGTGGATTGTAAGCTGGGCGGAATATTTTGAATCAATAATTATGAATGATGTAAACTCGCCGCCACACCACTGCACCTGTGCGGTCACCGCCTGTGCGCTGTGTTGGACGCCCCAACGCCATCTTCGGAGTAGCTTTTGCCATGAGTGACAACCCCACCAACAACGCCCCAGAGTTCGCCGCGTCTTCGCTGGAAGCCTGGGCCAAGGCCGCAGCCAAGTCGGCGCCGGGGGGCGATGTCAGCGCCCTCAACTGGGTCACGCCCGATGGCATCACCGTCAAGCCGCTGTACACCGCCGAAGACACGGCCAGCCTGCCGTACGCCAACACGCTGCCGGGTTTTGAACCCTATCTGCGCGGCCCCCAGGCCACCATGTATGCGGTGCGCCCCTGGACCATTCGCCAATACGCAGGCTTTTCGACCGCTGAAGAATCCAACGCCTTCTACCGCAAGGCCCTGGCTGCGGGCGGGCAGGGCGTGTCGGTGGCGTTCGACCTGGCCACCCACCGGGGTTACGACAGCGACCACCCCCGCGTGACGGGCGATGTGGGCAAGGCCGGGGTGGCGATCGACTCGGTCGAGGACATGAAGATCCTGTTCGACCAGATCCCGCTGGACAAGGTCAGCGTATCGATGACCATGAACGGCGCGGTGTTGCCCGTGCTGGCGGGCTATGTGGTGGCGGCAGAAGAGCAGGGCGTCTCGCAAGACAAGCTCTCCGGAACCATTCAGAACGACATTCTGAAAGAGTTCATGGTGCGCAATACCTACATCTACCCGCCCAAGCCGTCGATGAAGATCATTGGCGACATCATCGAATACACGGCCAAGAACATGCCGAAGTTCAACTCGATCTCGATCAGCGGCTACCACATGCAGGAAGCTGGGGCCAACCAGGCACTGGAGCTGGCCTTCACCCTGGCCGACGGCAAGGAGTATGTGAAGACTGCCATCGCCAAGGGCATGGACGTGGACGAGTTCGCCGGGCGTCTGTCGTTCTTCTGGGCGATTGGCATGAACTTCTATCTCGAAGTCGCCAAGATGCGCGCCGCGCGCCTGCTGTGGTGCCGCATCATGAAGGCCACGGGCGCCAAGAACCCCAAGAGCCTCATGCTGCGCACGCACTGCCAGACCTCGGGCTGGAGCCTCACCGAGCAGGATCCCTACAACAACGTGGTGCGCACCACCATCGAAGCCATGGCGGCCGTGTTTGGCGGCACCCAGAGCCTGCACACCAACAGCTTTGACGAAGCCATTGCGCTGCCCACCGAGTTCAGCGCCCGCATTGCGCGCAACACGCAGCTCATCATCCAGGAAGAGACCCACATCACCAATGTGATCGACCCCTGGGCCGGCAGCTACATGATGGAGAAGCTGACCCAGGACATGGCCGACGCGGCCTGGAAGATCATCGAAGAGGTCGAGGCCATGGGTGGCATGACCCAGGCCGTGGACAGCGGCTGGGCCAAGCTCAAGATCGAAGCTGCTGCCGCCGAGAAGCAGGCGCGCATCGACAGTGGCAAGGACGTGATCGTGGGCGTCAACAAGTACAAGCTGGCGAAGGAAGACCCGGTCGACATCCTGCAGATCGACAACATGAAGGTGCGCGACGGCCAGATCGCTCGTCTGCAAAAGATCCGTGCAACGCGCGATGCCGCCAAGGTGCAGGCAGCGCTGGATGCGCTGACCGCCGCCGCAGAGAGTGGCGAGGGCAACCTGCTCGATTTGTCCATCCAGGCTGTGCGTCTGCGTGCCACAGTGGGCGAGATCAGCGATGCGCTGGAGAAGGTTTTTGGGCGCCACCGCGCCGATACGCAAAAGGTGACCGGCGTGTACGCAGCTGCCTATGACTCGGCCGAAGGCTGGGACAAACTCAAGACCGAAATCAACGCCTTTGCCGAAGAACAAGGCCGCCGCCCTCGGGTCATGATTGCAAAATTGGGCCAGGACGGACACGACCGGGGCGCCAAGGTGGTGGCCACCGCGTTTGCCGACCTGGGCTTTGACGTGGACATGGGCCCGCTGTTCCAGACCCCCGAGGAATGTGCCCGCCAGGCCATCGAAAACGACGTGCACGCCGTGGGTGTGAGCACGCTGGCTGCAGGCCACAAGACGCTGGTGCCAGCCATCATTCAGTCGCTCAAGGACCAGGGTGCGGACGACATCATCGTGTTCGTGGGCGGGGTGATTCCGGCGCAGGACTACGATTTCTTGTATGAGTCGGGCGTCAAGGGCGTGTACGGCCCCGGCACACCCATTCCCGCCAGCGCCAAGGATGTGCTGGAGCAGATTCGCAAGGCGGTGGCGTGACACCTGCGGCGCTTCTTGACGGGGTGGTGCAGGGCACAGCGGCGGTGCAACGCAGGGCCATGTCCAAAGCCATCACGCTGCTCGAATCCACCCGCACTGACCACCGCGCGCAGGCGGACGAGCTGCTCACCGCGCTGCTCCCGCACACCGGCAAAGCTTTCCGCCTCGGCATCAGCGGCGTGCCCGGCGTGGGCAAATCCACCTTCATCGAAGCCCTGGGCTTGTACCTGATCGGCCAGGGCCACCGCGTGGCCGTGCTCACCATCGACCCCTCCAGCACCGTCTCGGGTGGTTCTATCCTGGGCGACAAGACGCGCATGGAACACCTGTCGGTGCACGAAAAGGCCTACATCCGCCCCAGCCCGTCGAGCGGCACGCTGGGCGGAGTCGCAGAGAAGACCCGCGAAGCCATGCTGGTCTGCGAGGCGGCGGGTTACGACGTGGTCATCGTCGAGACCGTGGGCGTGGGCCAGAGCGAGATCGCGGTGGCTGGAATGACGGACATGTTTGTGCTGATGCAGCTGCCCAACGCGGGCGACGACCTGCAGGCGATCAAGAAGGGTGTGATGGAGATTGCCGATCTGGTGGTCATCAACAAGGCCGACATCGACAAGAACGCTGCCACGCGCGCCGAGGCGCAGATCACATCGAGCCTGCGTCTGCTCAGCCAACACGGCAACCCCGAGAACGCGCACCACGACGAAACGCTGTGGCACCCGAAGGTAGTGCAAATCAGCGCGCTGCTGGGGCAGGGCGTAGACAGCTTCTGGGCCGCTGTCACGCAATTCCGCCAGCTGCAATCCGCCAACGGCCGCCTGGCCACGCGGCGCGAGAAACAGGCGCTGTCCTGGATGTGGGAGCGCATCGACGCGGGCCTCAAGCTCGCTTTTCGCCAGCACCCGCAGGTGCGCGAGCTGCTGCCCCAGATGCAGGCCGACGTGGCCGCCGGACGCATCGCAGCATCCACTGCAGCACGAAATCTGCTGCTAGCGCAATCCAATCATGCGCTGGCAGCTATCAAATAAATAGTAGACACCAACCCATTCACCAAAGGACGACCATGCAAGACATCCTGGATCAACTGGAGAAAAAGCGTGCGCTGGCACGCCTGGGCGGCGGGCAAAAGCGCATCGATGCGCAGCACGCCAAGGGCAAGCTCACGGCGCGCGAGCGCATCGAGCTGCTGCTGGACGACGGCACGTTCGAGGAATGGGACATGTTTGTCGAGCACCGCTGCACCGACTTTGGCATGGAGGACAACAAGATCCCCGGCGACGGTGTGGTGACGGGCTACGGCATGATCAATGGCCGCCTGGTGTTCGTGTTCAGCCAGGACTTCACGGTGTTCGGCGGCGCACTCAGCGAAACCCACGCCGAAAAGATCTGCAAGGTGATGGACCAGGCCATGAAGGTCGGTGCACCGGTCATCGGCCTCAACGACTCCGGCGGCGCGCGCATCCAGGAAGGCGTGGCGTCGCTGGGCGGCTATGCCGATGTGTTCCAGAAGAACGTGCTGGCCAGCGGCGTGATTCCGCAGATCAGCATGATCATGGGCCCCAGCGCTGGGGGCGCCGTGTACTCGCCCGCCATGACGGACTTCATCTTCATGGTGAAAGACAGCTCGTACATGTTCGTGACAGGCCCCGAAGTGGTGAAGACCGTGACGCACGAGGAAGTCACCGCCGAGGAACTGGGCGGCGCCGTGACGCACACCACCAAGAGCGGTGTGGCCGACATGGCGTTCGAGAACGATGTGGAGGCGCTGATGATGCTGCGCCGCCTGTACAACTACCTGCCGCTCAACAACCGCGAAAAAGCCCCGGTGCGCCCCAGTAACGACCCGGCCGACCGCATGGACCTGAGCCTGGACACCCTGGTGCCCGAGAACCCCAACAAGCCCTACGACATGAAGGAACTGATCCTCAAGACCGTGGACGATGGGGACTTCTTCGAGCTACAGCCCGAGTACGCCAAGAACATCCTGATCGGCTTTGCCCGCATGGAAGGCCAGACCGTGGGCATCGTGGCCAACCAGCCGCTGGTGTTGGCGGGCTGCCTGGACATCAAGAGTTCCATCAAGGCCGCGCGTTTTGTGCGCTTTTGCGATGCGTTCAACATCCCCGTGGTCACGTTCGTGGACGTGCCCGGCTTCATGCCCGGCACCAGCCAGGAGTACGGCGGCATCATCAAGCACGGCGCCAAGCTGCTGTACGCGTATGCCGAGTGCACCGTGCCCAAGATCACCGTCATCACCCGCAAGGCCTACGGCGGTGCGTACGACGTGATGAGCTCCAAGCACCTGCGCGGCGACGTGAACCTGGCCTGGCCCAACGCAGAAATCGCCGTGATGGGCGCCAAGGGCGCGGTGGAAATCATCTTCCGCGAGGACAAGAACGACCCCGTGAAGCTGGCTGCGCGCGAGGCCGAATACAAGCAGCGTTTTGCCAACCCGTTTGTGGCCGGTGCACGCGGCTTTATCGACGACGTGATCCTGCCGCACGAGACACGCAAGCGCATCTGCCGCTCGCTGGTGATGCTGCGCGATAAGAAGCTGGAAAACCCATGGCGCAAGCACGGCAACATTCCGCTGTGATCTGAGAGCTTGAGCATGGACACCGCTGATCTTCAGCCTCAAATTCGTGCCGATTGGCAGCCGCTGTCGCAGTTGGTGGTGCCAGGGCTTTGGCGCGGAACTGTGCTTCGAATTACGGCTGCTCAGTGGCCATACGAGCCAGTCGTTGATTTGATGTGTCTGGAGTCACGGGTCTCCGATTGCGGTTTGAGTTTGATTGTCTGTACGGGGCAAAAAGCTGGGCTTACGCTGATCGAACTTCCTCTGGAAGCGAAGTTTCAGCCTGACGCAAGCTCTTTGTCTGTTGAATGGCTCAGGGCGAATTGGGGACGATGGATCTATCCAGAATGCTCGGTGGAGCAAGTTCTGGTGATTCCTCAATACCCAAGCAATATGTGTATCAACCACCGCGAAGCCGCCGCTTCGCGGGACCTCCAAGTTGAGTAGGGCAAAGCAATGTTTACAAAAATTCTCATCGCCAACCGTGGCGAAATCGCCTGCCGAGTGATTGCAACGGCCAAGAAAATGGGCATCGCCACCGTCGCCGTCTACTCCGACGCCGACAAGGAAGCCCGCCACGTCAAGCTGGCCGACGAGGCCGTGCACATTGGTGCCGCGCCCAGCCGCGAGTCGTACCTGCTGGTCGACAAGATCATTGCGGCCTGCAAGCAGACGGGCGCGCAAGCGGTACACCCCGGCTATGGCTTCCTCTCCGAGAACGAAGCCTTCGCCAAACGCTGCGAGGACGAAGGCATTGCCTTCATCGGCCCCAAGGCGCATTCCATTGCGGCCATGGGTGACAAGATCGCGTCCAAGAAGCTGGCCAACGAAGCCAAGGTCAACACGATTCCTGGCTACAACGACGCCATCTCGGGCCCCGAGCAGGCGGTGGAGATCGCCAAAGGCATTGGCTACCCCGTGATGATCAAGGCCTCGGCCGGGGGCGGCGGCAAGGGCCTGCGCGTGGCGTTCAACGACAAGGAAGCGTTTGAAGGCTTTGCCAGCTGCCAGAACGAGGCCCGCAACAGCTTTGGCGACGACCGCATCTTCATCGAGAAGTTTGTGCAGGAGCCGCGCCACATCGAGATCCAGGTGCTGGGCGACAGCCACGGCAACGTGATCTACCTGAACGAGCGCGAGTGCTCCATCCAGCGCCGCCACCAGAAGGTGATTGAAGAGGCGCCATCGCCCTTCATCAGCGACGCCACCCGCAAGGCCATGGGCGAGCAGGCCGTGCAGCTGGCCAAGGCAGTCAAGTACCAGAGCGCGGGCACGGTGGAGTTCGTGGTCGGCAAGGACCAGGACTTCTACTTCCTCGAAATGAACACCCGCCTGCAGGTGGAGCACCCGGTGACGGAGTGCATCACCGGCCTCGACCTGGTGGAGCTGATGATCCGCGTGGCGGCGGGTGAGAAGCTGCCCCTCACGCAAGCCGATGTGAAGCGCGACGGCTGGGCCATTGAGTGCCGCATCAACGCCGAAGACCCTTTCCGCAACTTCCTGCCGTCCACCGGCCGCCTGGTGCGCTTCCAGCCGCCGGAGGAGTCGATGTTCCAGTCCGATACGACCAAAAAATTGGGCGTGCGGGTGGACACGGGCGTGTATGAGGGCGGCGAGATCCCCATGTACTACGACTCGATGATCGCCAAGCTCATCGTGCACGGCACGGACCGCAACGATGCGATTGCCAAGATGCGCGCGGCGCTGAACGGCTTTGTGATTCGCGGTATCAGCAGCAACATCCCGTTCCAGGCCGCGTTGCTGGCGCACCCCAAGTTCGTGACGGGCGACTTCAACACCGGCTTCATCGCCGAGAACTACGGCAAGGGCTTCCATGCCGAAGACGTGCCGCACAGCGACCCGCTGTTCCTGGTGGCGCTGGCCGCGTTCATGAACCGCCGCTACCGTGCACGCGCCTCCGGTATCAGCGGCCAACTGGCCGGCCACGAGGTGAAGGTGGGGGAGCAGTTTGTGGTGGTCACGCTGGGCGCCGAAGGGCAGAACCAGCACCACGAGGTGACGGTGTCCGACTTTGAAGACAAATCGGGCTCCAGCGCAATCAGCGTGGGCTGCAATAGCTATCAGATCAGTAGCACCGCCACGCTGGGCCAGATCCGCGTGCAGGGCGCATGCAACGGCCAGGGCTTCACGGCCCAGGTGGAGCGCGGCGTGGGCAAGAACCCGCTGGCGCTGCGCATTGCGCACAACGGTACGCAGATCGATGCGCTGGTGCTGTCGCCGCTGGGTGCCAAGCTGCACAAGCTGATGCCCTTCAAGGCGCCGCCAGATCTGTCCAAGTTCCTGCTCTCTCCCATGCCCGGCCTGCTGGTCGATGTGGCGGTGCAGCCGGGCCAGAAGGTGCAGGCTGGTGAAAAGCTGGCGGTGATCGAGGCCATGAAGATGGAGAACATCCTCTTTGCCGCGCAAGATGGCGTGGTGGGCAAGATCACGGCGGGCAAGGGTGAATCGCTGGCGGTGGACCAGGTGATCCTGGAATTCCAGTGATCCCAAGGGTCCCACAACCCATCCAGAGGGGCCTTGCGCCCCTTTTTTAGTCTTTTTAGCCGCTAGCGCTAGAAGAATATGCGCTGGTAGCTATCAAATCAGGAGTAATCATGAGCACAACCCCACGCCCCTTCAAGGTCCTGGGCATCCAGCAGGTGGCCATTGGCGGCACCGACAAGCAGCGGATGAAGACGCTGTGGGTGGACATGCTGGGGCTGGAGCAGACCGGCACTTTCCAGAGCGAGCGCGAGAACGTCGATGAAGACATCCTGGCCATGGGCAAAGGCGCCTTCAAGGTGGAGGTGGACATCATGCAACCGCTGGACATCGACAAGAAGCCCGCCGTGCACACCACGCCGCTCAACCACATCGGCCTGTGGATCGATGACTTGCCCAAGGCGGTGGAATGGCTCACGGCCAAAGGAGTGCGCTTTGCGCCCGGCGGTATCCGCAAGGGGGCGGCGGGCTACGACATCACGTTTTTGCACCCCAAGAGCAATGACGAGTTTCCCATTGCGGGCGAAGGCGTGTTGATCGAACTGGTGCAGGCACCGGCGGATGTGATCGCCGCGCTGGGCTGAACCCCAACACCACAGCCCGCTGTCGCACCCATGGTTTCGCTCCAGCGTACGTTGCAGGCCGGCGCCAAGGTGAGCGCCCTGCTGGTCCTCGCACTGGCAGGGCAGGGCGGTGGGGCTGCAGGTGGCACGGGTGCATATCCGCTCGACTGGGGCCGGGCGGGGGAAACCCTGCAGTACCGGTCCTGCGGCTGCGCGGACCGCTGCTGGGTGGCGGAAGTGAAACACCAGCGGTCCCGCAAGACCCTGGCCTCCCTGCGATGTGACTGCGAGCGCCTGTTCGGTCGCGTCGGCAGTAGCGGCGCTGAGGTGGAGCACAGTCCGAGCTGTTCTGCCATCGACGACGCAGACAACAAGCCCCGCGCCATCCGCGAGGCGCTGGAGCAGATGCTGGGGCGCTGAACAGCGCGGCGTCCATGACCTGGGGCGTCATGGTCACCGGGCCCGGCGGGGGCTACAACGGCGGCACCTTGTCTTTGGTGTCGCCTGCCCATGCAAAAAATTGCTTCTCTGGCCTTGCTGCTCGCAGGTGCCATTCACCTGATTCCCTTGATCGGCGTGCTCGGCGCAGAGCACTTGGCCAGACTCTACGGCGTGGCCCCTTCCGATCCGAACACGCTCATCCTGCTGCGGCACCGCGCTGTGCTGTTCAGCATCGTGGGTGGGCTCTGCATGATGGCGGCGTTCAAGCCCGGCTACCAGTGGTTGGGCCTTTTCGTTGGCGCGGTCAGCACCCTTTCTTTCTTGCTGCTTGCATGGCTCACCGGCGGCTTCAATGCGCATTTGCAGCGCGTGGTGGTGGCTGATGGCCTGGCCCTGGCGTGCCTGGTGGCGGGCGCTGGGGCCTTGAGCTGGTCTGGCCGGGGTGCAACGAGCGGCTAACTTTCATGAACGTCGGAGCCTGCGAGGTGGCACGGGCTGAAAGATAGAAGCCAAAGCCGCCGGTTGTCAGCCCGTTGCTTTGGCGGTTTTGGTGGTGGTTTCAACATGCTCTCTAAAGTGGTCAACAGTCGGCTTTTTTACCGTTCTCGCACAGTGAGATGGCGGCTGTTGAGCACGGGGAAATAGTGGCACCTTTTGTGACCATGTTGAGAGCAGTTGTGCCGAAATCTCCTTCAAAATCATGGTGATAGCGATGCAGGGCGGTGCTCCGGAAGACTCTGGAGTGGCGCCTTGTGTGATCACCGACGCAATGCCTGGTGCTTGCAGCAGCAGGCTCTTGAAAGGACCCCACCCATGGCCAACGCAACCCTCTCCGCCCCGCAGCCCATCCAGGTCCATCGCCCCGTCCCTGCGCAGGTCGTGCAGGGACAATGGTCGGTGGAGGCCATCCAGGCGCTGCTCGACAAGCCCCTGATGGACCTGCTGTTCGAGGCACAAACCGTGCACCGCCAGCATTGGCCTGCGGGCGACATCGAGCTGGCCACGCTGCTGTCGGTCAAGACCGGCGGCTGCCCAGAAAACTGCGGCTATTGCCCGCAGGCGGCCGAGTTCGACACCGGGGTCAAGGCCGACAAGCTCATGGAGGTGGATGAGGTGGTGCGCGCCGCCCAGGCCGCCAAGGACGCGGGCGCCACGCGCTTTTGCATGGGTGCCGCCTGGCGTGCGCCCAAAGACCGTGACATTGAAAAAGTCAGCGCCCTGATTGGCGCGGTGAAGGGCCTGGGCCTGCAGACCTGCGCCACGCTGGGAATGCTCGAATCGCACCAGGCGCAGGCGCTGAAAGAAGCCGGGCTGGACTACTACAACCACAACCTGGACACGGCCCCCGAGTACTACACCGATGTGGTCAGCACCCGCGCCTACCAGGACCGGCTGGACACGCTGCAGCATGTGCGCAGCGCAGGCATCAGCGTGTGCTGCGGCGGCATCGTGGGCATGGGCGAAGCGCCCGTGCACCGTGCGGGCCTGATTGCGCAGCTGGCCAACCTGCAGCCGTACCCTGAGTCGGTGCCCATCAACAGCCTGGTGCGCGTGCCTGGAACGCCTTTGGCCGACAGCGAGCCCATCGACCCGTTTGACTTTGTGCGCGTGATTGCCGTGGCCCGCATCACCATGCCCAAGGCCCGGGTACGCCTCTCTGCCGGGCGCCAGCAAATGGGTGAAGCGGTGCAGGCGCTGTGCTTCATGGCAGGGGCCAATTCGATCTTTTATGGTGACAAGCTGCTGGTGACTGGCAACCCAGATGTGGAAGCCGACGTGCAACTGCTGGCCAAGCTGGGGCTGAACGGCCACCGCACCACGACCACCACCCTCGACGGGCACAGCCACAGCGCTTGATGTCCCCCGACGCGGCGGCGTGCTTCTGCTGGAGTCCGCTGCGACGTCACCGAATGCCGTGCCTCCGTGCTGCGCTACGGTAATGCGCGGGACACAGCCATTCAGAGCGGCTCTTCGCGGGAGGTCAGTTCGATGCGCTCCATGGGCAGATCGGCGGCCAGGCGGTCCACCTGGGCCAGCCGTGCAGGCTCGGCATCGGCAAACTGCTGGGCAATGCGCCGGAACTCCTCGGACAGGGTAAGGAAGGCATCGACCATGTCGGGGTCGAAGTGGCTGCCCCGGCCGTCGCGAATGATCTCTACCGCCTGCTCGTGGGAGTACGCGGGCTTGTAGACGCGTTCGGAAATCAGTGCGTCGTACACGTCTGCCACGGCCATCAGCCGCGCTGACAGTGGAATGGTGTTGCCCACCAGGCTTTCGGGGTAGCCCGAGCCGTCCCATTTCTCCTGGTGGCTATAGGCGATCTCCTTGGCATACCGGAAAAACGGGTTGTCCTGTGTGGTCCCCGTCTCGGCCGCGATGATGGCGTCGCGCCCCAGCGTGGTGTGCGTCTTCATGATCTCGAACTCTTCCGGCGTGAGCTTGCCGGGCTTGAGCAGGATGCGGTCGGGGATGCCCACCTTCCCGATGTCGTGCAGCGGGGCGGACTTGAAGATGGTCTCGATGGCGGTGTCGGTCAGCTCGTCCTTGAAGCGCGGGTGGTTTTGCAGGTGGCGGGCCAGCGCTTCCATGTAGTGCTGCGTGCGCCGGATGTGGTTGCCCGTTTCGTTGTCGCGCGTTTCGGCCAGCGAGGCCATGGCGCGGATCGTGGCGTCCTGCAGCTCGGCCATCGCCCGGGTGCGGTTGGCGACCTCTTGCTCCAGAAAGTGGTTGTGCTGGGCCAGGAAGTCGCGCGCGCGCTTGAGCTGCAGGTGGTTGCGCACCCGGGCCATCACGATGGCCGGGTTGATGGGTTTGGTGATGTAGTCCACCGCGCCCAGCTCCAGGCCAACGCTTTCGTCATCGGCCGCGCTCATGGCGGTGAGGAAGATGACAGGGATGTCTTCGGTGTCGGGGTTGAACTGCAGGCGGCGCAGCACCTCGTAGCCATCCATGTCCGGCATCATGATGTCCAGCAGGATCAGGTCGGGCTTGCTGTCGCCCGCCACGATCTGCAGGGCGCGCTCGCCACTGGGCGCAAGCTTGACCTTGTAGTCGGTGCGCAGGAGGTCGCTCATCAGCGAGAGGTTGTCGGGCGTGTCGTCTACGACCAGCACCGTGCATTTGCCGCTGGGTGCGAATGGGCTATTCATGGACCGGGTCCTCCTTGTTGTCATTGTGCGCCTCGGGGGCCTGGCGCAGTATGGCCAGTGCCTCCACAAAGTCGTAGCTGTCCAGCGATCGCTTCATCTGGCCATATGCCGGCCCCAGCAGGGCCTGCAGGGTGGGCGTGGATTGCCTGAAGATTTCAATGGCGTCGGAATCGTCGTCGGACAGCAGTGCGTCAAGCTGCGCCACCAGTGCACGCGCAGCGGAGGCGTCGATCTGCAGGCCAGGCGCAGCGTCCGCGCCCGCAACCTCCTCTGCGGGCAGGGCCTGCTGCAGCGCCATGACCAGCGCCTGGCAAGCCGCTTCCACGGGCTCCAGCAGTGGCTCTGCCAGCTCGGGCGAGGCCTTCTGGGCGATGGCTTCTTCCGCACGCTGTGCCAGGGCTGCCAGCGCGGTGGCGCCAATGGTGCCGGCCGTGCCTTTGAGCGTGTGCATGGCGCGCTGGGCCTCGTCGTGTAGCCCGGCAGCCAGGGCAGTACGGGTGGCTTGGACCGCCTGCGCTTGCCCCGCCACAAACTTGCGCAGCAGGCCTTCGTAGGCAGGCCGTTTGTCCAGCACACGCCGCAGGCCGGCAGTCGCGTCGAGCCCTGGGACGCGGCGCAGGGCGTCATCGGCGGGAAGCGCGGCTGTGGAGTGGGGCGCTGTGTCGGAGTTGGAAGGGGCGCCAGCTGGCTGCCCCTGAGGGTCTCCGCCTTCGCGGTCAGCCTCGTCCGCACCGGTGGCTCGGGGTGCAATCCATTGCAGCAGGGCAGCAAACAGTTCGTCCGGGTCGATGGGTTTGGCCAAGTGGCCGTTCATGCCCGCCTCCAGGCACAGGTCACGGTCGCGGCTCATGGCGTTGGCCGTCATGGCCACCACGGGCAGCTGGGCCCAGGACGGGTTCTGGCGCAGGTGCCTGGTAGCGGTCAGGCCGTCCATCACGGGCATTTGCATGTCCATCAGCACCAGGTCATAAGGGGCTTGGGCGAGCATGTCCAGCGCCACCTGCCCGTTCTGGGCCACATCCACCACCAAGCCAGCGCCGCTCAGCAGCTCGGCGCCCACCTGCTGGTTCAGGTCGTTGTCATCCACCAGCAGCACCCGTGCGCCAGCAATGGCGGAAAGGTGCGCAGCGCGCCGGGGTGTTTGTGTGCCACGCCCGTCGGACGACCGGACCTGCCCGCCCAGCGCCTGCATGGCGGCATCAAAAAGTTGCGAGGGGCTGACGGGTTTGGACAGCATCAGCTGCAGCCCGGCGCGTTCCAGTTCGCTTTGCACATCGTCGCGGCCTGCTGCGGTCACGATGACCGTGAGTGGCGGGTGCTGCAGGCGAGCAAGTGCGCGGTGGGTGTCAAACCCGTCCATGCCGGGCATCTTCCAGTCCACGAATGCGATCTCGCAGGGGCGACCGGCCTGTTCGGCGGCGCGGGCCTGGGCCACCGCCTCCTCGCCGGAAGAGGCCGTGGTGACCGCAAAGCTCATGCGGGCCAGCATCTCGCCCAGGATATGCCGGGCCTGCTCGCTGTCGTCCACTACCAAGACATGCCGCCCGCGCAGATCGGGGGTGGGCAGCAGGGGGGCATGGCTGGGGTTGCCCAGCCCGAGACGGGCGGTAAACCAGAAGGTGCTTCCCACCCCAGGCTGGCTTTCTACCCCCACTTCGCCGCCCATCAAGCCGGCCAGCTTCTTGGAGATGGCCAGCCCCAGCCCGGTGCCGCCGTATTTGCGCGTGGTGGAGGTGTCGGCCTGTTCGAACGAGCGAAACAGCCGCAACTGCTGCTCAGAGGTCAGGCCGATGCCGGTGTCTTGCACCTCAAAGCGCAGCAGGACTCCGGTGTCGTCGCGCGACGTTTCGGTGACGCGCACGATGATTTCGCCCTTGTCGGTGAACTTGACGGCGTTGTTGGCGTAGTTCACCAGGATCTGTCCCAGGCGCAACGGGTCGCCGCGCAGGTCGTCGGGCAGGGCCGGGTCCACATCGAACAGCAGCTCCAGACCCTTGTGCGCGCATTTGTCGCTGACCAGGTTGGCCACGTTGTCCAGCACGCCACGCAGGTCAAAGTCCACCACCTCCACTTCGAGCTTGCCCGCCTCGATCTTGCTGAAGTCCAGGATGTCGTTGATCAGGCCGAGCAGATGCTGGCCGGAGCGCTGGATCTTTTCGACATAGTCACGCTGGCGCGGTGTGAGGTCGGTGCCCAGGGCCAGGTGGCTCATGCCGATCACCGCGTTCATGGGGGTGCGGATCTCGTGGCTCATGTTGGCCAGGAAGTCCGACTTCATCTGCGAGGCGTCCTCCGCACGGGCGCGGGCAATCTCCAGCTCGTCCTCATGTTCGCGCAGGGCTGCGTTGACCTTTTGCAGTTCCACCGTGCGCTCGGCCACGCGCGCCTCCAGCACCTCCTCGTTGCGCTTAAGGGCATCGACCAGCTCGTTCTGCGCCGCCATGGCCTGGGCCGTGGCCTTTTCGCGCTGAAGGAACTGCCGCGCCATGGCAAAGGCGAGCAAAAACGTGAGCAGGGCCTGGAATGCAGTGAGCCCGGTGGTCAGCAAAGTCTGGTGTTTGACCTCGGCGTTGCGGGAATCGCCCAGCAGGGCCGACACGCGCGAAGCGCTGAGCGACAGCTCTTGCACCGTCTCACGCAGGCCGTCCAGCTCGGTGCGCAGGCGCCGCATGTTGGTCTGGCTGGAGAGGGCATCCACACTGGCGCCAAAGTAGCTGTCGCCCGCTGCCACAAACCGCTGCAGGGCGGCCAGCGCATTGCTGTAGATGGGCTCGTCCTGCATCAGCGTGCGCGAGGTGCCGCTTTCCAAGGCGCTGAATCGGCTCAGGAAAAGGTCATACCGCAGCTCCAGCCGGTCCATGGTGATGCTGGTGGGGTCCAGCTCGAACTGGTGCAGCGCATGGTCCAGCTTTTCATATTCCACATTGAGCTGCAAGAACGACCACAGCGCATTCACATCGCCGCGCCGCATGACGGCCTCCACGCTGCGGTACTGGCTGTATTGCACCGCTGCAATGGCTACATAAGCCAGCACCAGCCCCGCAATGATGAGCCGCAGGATGTGTTGGCTGCGCAGCATACGGGTGGGCCGGGGCGGGGAGGGCGACTACCGGATGTGCAGTGCGTTGAGCTGCCAGGCCGCCCGGTTGTAGTACAGCTCGCTGCGCAACTCGGCCTTGGTATCAAACGGGTACACGATGAACAGCGGGCCTTTTTCGCGGATGGGCATGGGCCGGTTGTTCATCAGGCGCGCAACGATCACGTCGTGCTTGGTGGCGTCGTCTGCCGGGATCTCGGTTTTGTAGTCATTGAGGGCCACCGCCGTGATCTTGGTGCCCTTGGCACCCACCGCCGCCAGCACATCGCGGAGCAGAGGGCCTGTGAAAGTGACGGCGCTGGGGTACCAGGGGGTTTGGGTGGAGAAGCTGTGCTGCGGCAGCTTCTCCAGCATCTTCATGTCGAACTGCGCCTGCGGGCCCCGGTTGGTCTGCGTGATGGCGCCGTCGATGGTCAGGACGACGGGGCCTGTGGGTGGCTCCAGCGCCTGCACATTGGTCGTTGCCAGCAACGCCGCGCCGATGACCCATGCCGCCCATGCCTTGGACAACGCCAATTTCAACCCATGACGACGATGAGATTGCATGGACACCCCCTCCTGTTTTGGTAACAGTCTCGCGGATAGATGCCCAAAATGTAAACCGATTTATCGCCACCGGTTGGACGGATCGCCCGCCGGGGTGTCGAGCGTGCGACGGCAGCGGATGGATGGCGGGACAGCAGCTTCAGGCAGCAGCTGGGGCGCTGGCGACGGCCATGGTGTCCCATGCCTTCAGGGCCTCGGCCGTGTACATGAGTGCCGGGCCACCGCCCATGTAAACGCACACGGCCAGCATCTCTTCCAGCTCTGCGCGGGTGGCACCAAGCTTTTGCAGTGCCTTGACATGAAAACCGATGCACCCGGAGCAGCGCTGGGTGACGCCAATGGCCAGGGCAATCAGCTCCTTGTGCTTGCTGGTCAACGCCCCTTCAGTCATCGAGGCCTGCGCAAGCTGAGCGAAGCCCCGCATGGCGTCAGGCTGTGCTTTGCGGAAGGTGGCCAGGCTTTCGTTGATGCCCTGGATCAGGCTGGTGTGGTCGAACGTACTCATGGAATGGTTCCTTGCTGGGGCCTTGAGGGCACCGGCCTCTGCGTGTGCCGGCGCCTGCCGGTGGTTTATTTCTTCATGGAACAGGTGTTGATGCCAAGCAGCGTGTAAGCCGGGCAGAAGCGGAACAGGCCGGTGGCCAGTGGCACCACGCCCAGCCACCCCCACCAGCCCACCGTGCCGGTGGCGGCCAGTACGATCAGGACCAGGCCTGCCAAGACGCGCAGCACGCGGTCCACGGTTCCTACGTTGATGTTCATGATGATTTCCTTGCTCTGAGGTTGTGGCCCGGGATGGGCCCTGGTTGCACAAGCGCAGCGAACGCGGAATGCGCTCGCTGCTCGGTCAGTCGAATGAGGGAGACGCAGGCGCCGCGACAGGCTTGCCTGCAGCCACCCAGGCGTCAAAGCCGCCAGCAATGGACTGCACCTGCAGATAGCCCATGTCGTGCATGGCGCGCGCGGCCAGTGCAGCCCGGCCGCTGGTCTTGCAGTACAGCACCACCTTGAGGTCGCGCGCGCTGAGTTCGGGCGTGCTGCTGAGGCGGAACTCCAGCACCCCGCGCGATGCGTGAATCGCGCCCGGGATGTGTCCTGCCTGGTACTCGTCCGACTCTCGCACATCGATCAGCACGTCGGCGGCGCGGATGGCTTCGTCTGCCTGGTCCACTGGGACCTCTTGCACCAGGGCCTTGGCGGCGGTGACGAGATCGTGGGCTGTTTTCATATCGGCGTTCCTGCAGTGGGTAGGGTGGTACAGATGCGGCAGCGTGTCACAGCGCGTTGACGGGAATCTTGAGATAGGTCACGCCATTGGCTTCCGGCGGTGGCATTTCCCCTGCGCGGATGTTGACCTGCACCGAGGGCAGGATCAGCACGGGCATTTCCAGCGTTGCGTCGCGCTGGGTGCGCAGCGCCACAAAGGCTTCCTCGCTTACCCCGTCGTGCACATGGATGTTCTTGGCCCGCTGGTCGGCAACGGTGGTTTGCCAGGCCACGGCGCGCCCTGCCGGGGGGTAGTCGTGGCACATGAACAGGCGGGTTTCATCCGGCAGGCTGAGCAATTTGCGCACCGACTGGTACAGCGTGTGGGCATTGCCGCCGGGAAAGTCGCAGCGCGCTGTGCCCACGTCGGGCATGAAGAGGGTGTCTCCCACAAACACAGCGTCGCCCACCTGGTAGGCCATGCAGGCGGGTGTATGGCCGGGCACTGCCAGCGCCTGGGCCTCCAGCTGGCCGATGTGGAACACCTCGTTGTCGTGCAGCAGTTGGTCAAACTGGCTGCCATCGGGGTGGAACCCGGGCTCCAGATGAAATACCTTCTTGAATACGTCCTGCACCTGGGTGATGGACGCACCAATGGCGATTTTTCCACCCAACTTGTCGCGAAGGTAGTGCGCGGCCGACAGATGGTCCGCGTGGGCATGGGTTTCCAGAATCCATTGCACCGTCAGCCCCTGACTTTGCACAAACTCCACGATCTTGTCGGCAGACCGTGTGCGGGTGCGGCCCGACTTCGGGTCGTAGTCCAGCACCGAATCCACCACCGCGCAGTGGCCGCCAGACCGATCAAACACCACATAGCTCACCGTCCAGGTGGAGTCATCAAAGAAGGCTTCTATCTGGGGTTTCATCGAAGGGCTCCGTATTCAATTTCTATGTTGATAGTTTATTGACGTATAGATTGTTAGTCAATAGAATATCAACATCGAATTTGAAAAGGAGCGCGCGACCATGCACGCAGAAGCACAAATGGACCTGGAAACCTTGCGGAGGTCCGCCGACAGCGCTTGTCGCTTGATGAAGGTGTTGTCCAACCCCGACCGCCTGCTGCTGCTATGTCAGCTGACGCAGGGTGAAAAGCGTGTGGGTGAACTGGAAGAGTTGGTGGGCATCTCCCAGCCCACCTTGTCGCAGCAGCTGGGCGTATTGCGCGAGGAGGGCCTCGTCAACACGCGCCGTGACGGCAAAAACATCTATTACGAGATCGCCAGCCCCCAGGCCTTGGCGGTGATGAACGTGCTGTTTGAACAATTTTGTGGCCCCGCCCAGGAGAGCAAGCCATGCTGATCGACTGGACCCATTTCACTCCCTGGGCTGCGCTCGCTGGCGGCGTTTTGCTGGGCCTTGCCTCGGCGCTTTTTGTGCTCCTCAACGGACGCGTTCTGGGCATCAGCGGCATTGTGGGCGGGCTGTTGCGCCCCCGCGCTGGGGACATTGGTTGGCGCTTGGCTTTTGTGCTGGGCATGCTGGTAGCCCCCAGTCTCTATTGGCTGGTAGTCGGCCCCACACAGCCGCGCATTGATGCGAGCTGGGGCATGGTGGTGGTCGCTGGCCTGCTGGTGGGTGTCGGTACCCGCTACGGATCGGGCTGCACCAGCGGCCACGGGGTGTGCGGACTCTCGCGCATGTCGCCCCGGTCCCTGGTGGCCACCCTGGCCTTCATGGGGGCCGGGTTTGTCACCGTCTTTCTGATTCGGCACGCGCTGGGCTGACCCAGCCTACATCGGAGCATTGATCGCTATGAAAAATCGCATTACAGAGTTCCTGGTGGGTCTGATCTTCGGACTGGGCCTGATCGTCTCGGGCATGACCGATCCCGGCAAAGTGCTGGGCTTCCTGGACTTGGCTGGCTTGTGGGACCCATCGCTGGCATTCGTGATGGGCGGTGCGATTGCGGTGGGCGTCTTTGCGTTCGCTGCGGCCAAGAAACGCACCACCAGTTTCCTGGGAGGCGCGATGCATCTGCCCACGTCGCGCGACATCGATCGCCGCCTGGTGGTCGGGAGCCTCATCTTTGGTGCGGGCTGGGGCATTGCAGGCTTTTGCCCGGGGCCCGCCATCGTTTCGGCGGGCGCGGGCCAGCCCAAAGCCATCGTGTTTGTGATGGCGATGCTGGCGGGCATGTGGCTGTTTGAGCTGGCCGAACGCATGTCTCACCGCGCCCCACCCGCCCAGACGGGAGCCCGCTGACATGCCGCTGCAGATCATTGCCCTGACCCCCGACTTCGCAGTGTCGCCCCAGCTGGCCACCACGGACTTTGCCTTTTTGGCCCAGCAGGGCTTCAAGACCATCATCAACAACCGGCCGGACGGGGAGGGCGGTGGCGCACAGCCCACCAGCCCTGAAATGGAGCGCGCTGCCACAGTGGCTGGGCTGCACTATGTGTACCTGCCCGTGGTCAGTGGCTCGATCACGCCGGAACAGGTGCAGGCCATGCACAAGGTCCTGATCGCGGCCCCCAAGCCCACGTTGGCGTTTTGCCGTTCGGGTGCCAGGTCTGCCCAGTTGTTTGGACTGACGCAGACCCTGGATGCCGAGGCGTCCTGATCACCGGGAACCCTCATGAACTTCATTCCCGGCTGGGTCCGCAGCTACCAGAAGTCCTGGCTCTCCGGCGACATGGTTGCCGGTGTGATCGTGACGGTGATGCTCATCCCGCAGAGCCTGGCCTACGCGCTGCTGGCTGGCTTGCCTCCCGAGGTGGGCTTGTACGCCAGCATCCTGCCGATCGTTGCGTATGCCATGCTGGGGTCCAGCATGACGCTGGCTGTGGGCCCGGTGGCAGTGGCTTCGCTCATGACGGCGAGCGCCCTGCAGCCCCTGGCTGCCGCTGGCTCGCCCGACTACGTGGCGCTGGCCATGTTGCTGTCGCTGCTCTCCGGGGGCATGTTGCTGCTGTTTGGGGTGTTGCGGCTGGGTTTTCTGGCCCACTTCCTGAGCCATCCGGTCATCAGCGGATTTATCTCTGGCTCGGCAGTGCTCATCGCTGTGGGGCAGGTCAAGCACCTGCTGGGCGTAAAGGCGAGCGGTACCGATGTCTTTGACACCGTGGTGCAGTTAGCACACGCAGCTCCCTCAACCAATCTGGTCACGCTGAGCATTGGTGCAAGCAGCGTGCTGTTTTTGCTGCTGGCGCGCAAATCCCTCTCCCCATGGCTGGTCCGTCTGGGTGCGAGTCCGCGGCTGGCAGACGTCGCATCCAAACTGGCGCCGATGCTGGCGGTGATGGTGTCCACCGCACTCGTTGCCGCCATGCGCTGGGATCAGACAGCGGGCGTCAGCATCGTAGGCACAGTGCCCCAAGGCCTGCCGCAGCTGGGGCTGCCGGCGGTTTCGATGGCGTCTGTGGGCTCGCTGTGGTTGCCTGCGCTGCTGATCTCGCTGGTGGGCTTTGTGGAAAGCGTGTCGGTGGCGCAATCGCTTGCGCTCAAGCGTCAGCAACGCATTCAGCCCAACCGGGAACTGCTGGGCCTGGGGGCGGCCAACGTTGCCAGCGCGCTGTCGGGTGGTTTCCCCGTCACGGGCGGCTTTGCGCGCTCGGTCGTCAATTTTGCCGCCGGAGCCAACACGCCCCTGGCAGGTGTCATTTCTGCCGTGCTGATGGGTGTGGTGATTGCCGCGCTGACCGGGCTGTTTCACTATCTGCCCCATGCCGTGCTGGCGGCCACCATCATCGTGGCGGTGGTGTCCCTGATTGACTTAGAGACACTGCGCGAGGCCTGGCATTACGACAAGGCGGATGCCATGGCCCTGCTGGCCACCGCAGGGGGAGTGATCGCTTTGGGCGTGGAAGTCGGCATCCTGATGGGGGTGGCGTTGTCGCTGGGCACTTTGGTGTGGCGCAGCAGCCATCCGCACATTGCGGTCGTGGGGCGCGTGCCAGGCACGGAGCATTTCCGCAACGTCGCCCGCCATGCAGTCACTATCGAACCCGGCCTGATTGCCGTGCGGGTCGACGAAAGCCTGTATTTCGCCAATTCGGACGCGTTACTCGATAAGGTGGAGTCTCTGGTGGCGGCACAGCCTGACACGCACTATGTGCTGTTGGTGTGCTCGGCCATCAACCAGATCGACACCACAGCCTTGGGTGTGCTCACCGACCTAGAGCGCAGCTTGGCCCAGCGCGGCATGGCATTGCTGCTGGCGGAGGTCAAAGGGCCCGTGCTGGACCGCCTGCAGACCACGCCGCTGGGGCTGCGTTTGGAGGGCAGGGTGTTTCTGAGTACCCATGCAGCGTTCCAATTTGCAAACCGCGAGGCGACTGTCTCGCCCAACCCATCGCCATCGCTGACTCGATAGCGTGCAGTGGGTGGACGGCGACTGACGGCACGGGTGCATTGAGCCCCATCCACGGCCCTTTTGCGTTTGGACTTTGCCTGTGTTCGCCATCGAACAGACCGTGCCCCGCCTGCTGCTTACATTCCGTCTCACATCCCTGCAGGGTGTGACGTAACGGGGTCGCAAGACGCCGCCACTCCACGTCTTGTGCGCAGGGTCCAGCAGTGGTCGGAACAAAAGGCGTTCTATGCACGTGAATCGAGAGAGCCGACAGCTTGGTCATGCCGAGCGCAGCGCTGCACCCCATATTCACCCGGCGCGGTGGCTGCGGTGTGTGACGGCATTTGCCACCACGTTGGGCAGCGCCAGTACGTGGGCGGCCCCGATGGCGCAGCCTCTTGAATCCATCGAAGCGCTCAGTCAGCGGTGGGTGCCTGGCCCTCTGGCATATGCGGTGCTGTCCACCATGGCGGCGCTGCTGGCCATGATCATCGTGGTGATGATGGTGTATGCCACCCGGCATGGAGTGCTCACACTGAACCGGCTGCTAGGGCACCAGCGCCATCCGTACCTGGACATCGATCAGGCGGACTGGCCGCTGATCACGGTGTTCATCGCTGCCCACAACGAAGAACAGGTGATCGCCGGATGCTTGCAGGCCCTGCTGGACACCAATTACCCGCTCGACCGGCTGAAGGTGGTGCCGGTCAACGACCGGTCTACCGATGGCACGCGCGCCATCATCGATGACTGGGTAGGCCGTTACCCTGGGCGAATCGTGCCGTTTCACCGTACCAAGGGCAAGCCAGGCAAGGCGGCAGCGCTCAAGGATGCCCTGCAGCACGCGCAGGGCGACATTGTGATCATCTTCGATGCCGACTATGTGCCCGGCCGTGGGCTGCTCAAGCAGCTAGTGGCGCCATTTTTCGACCCAGAGGTGGGGGCAGTGATGGGCCGTGTGGTGCCGGTCAATACGGGGGTGAACCTGCTCACACGCATGCTGGATCTGGAGCGAAGCGGCGGCTACCAGGTGGACCAGCAGGCCCGTATGAACCTTCGCCTGGTGCCCCAGTACGGAGGCACCGTGGGTGGCGTGCGCTGCTCGGCTGTGGCTGCGGTGGGCGGCTGGCACGACGATACGCTGGCCGAAGACACGGACATTACCTATCGGCTGTTGCTCAACGGCTGGAAGACTGTCTACACCAATAGGTCCGAGTGCTATGAAGAGGTGCCTCAGGACTGGCAGGTGCGCATCAAACAGATCAAGCGCTGGGCCAAGGGGCACAACCAGGTGATGGTGCGCTATGGCTTGCGCTTTGCATTCAGTCCTTACCTGAGCTGGCGAGAACGCCTGGACGGGCTGCTGCTTTTGTGGGTATTTGTGCTGCCGCCGTTGCTGCTGGTGGGTTGGCTGCTGGCGCTGGGCCTGTATTTTTTCAATGCCGGGGACATGCTGACGGGGCTGATCTCCTTGTTTGCGCTCATGGCCTATGGCACGCTGGGCAACTTTGCCGCGTTCTTTGAGATCGCCGTAGCGGTGCTGCTGGACGGCAAACGCAGGCGGTTACGGCTGCTGCCGCTCAGCTTGCTGGGCTTCGTGATCAGCCTGTTTGCCATATCGTCATCGGTGTGGGGGCAGTTGATGGACAAGCTGCTGCGCCGCGACATGGTGTGGGACAAGACCGTGCGCTACCGGCAACCGAGCGTCGAACAATGAACACCGCCTTGTTCTACCTGGCCTTCGTATTGATCAGCTCGGGATTGATGTTGATTGCCTTTGGTCCCACCTGGCGCGAGTGGCGGCACCCCACCGATACCGAGGCATTGCAGGTGTTGCCGCACTACACCACCGACATCGACCATTTCGCTGACCGGTTCCGCGCGCTGGTGCAGGCCCACCAGGCGCAAGTGCCGGGTCCTTATGCCAACGAGTTTGATTTTGCGCCGGTGTCACTGGAGGGCGTGAACTGGGCCGGCATGCTGCGACCCCTGGTGTGCCTGGGCTCGGTCAAGCCGCAGACAGCGATCCAATGTGCTGCACCGCTGTTCGTGCATGGTGACTTCGAAGCACCGGCCCGCAGCCGCTTTGTGGGCCTGTTGGCGCAGGGTCGTATGCGGCTGGGTGCGGGTAGCGATGTGG
Source organism: Acidovorax sp. 22279 (assembly GCF_052045435.1). Taxonomy (NCBI): domain Bacteria; kingdom Pseudomonadati; phylum Pseudomonadota; class Betaproteobacteria; order Burkholderiales; family Comamonadaceae; genus Acidovorax; species Acidovorax sp. 22279. Next base: position 298,029 of record NZ_JBQEOV010000002.1, on the reverse strand, counting down.
GGCAGTGGGCACATGCCGACGCGTCCATGCATCTGGCCCGGGGCTGTTCGGGGCTGCGGCGCCTGTCTTCATCGACCGCCGTGGAGCTGGAGGCCGATTGCTGTTTTGAGCGGATCCAGGCGCCACACATCCGCTTTGGTGGTGATGCGGCCCTGCAACCTGAACGCGAGCATGCACCTTTGATCGAGGCCAGCTTTGATCGGTTGGAGGGTGCTCTTCGCCAGAGCGAGCATGTGACGCTCGTGCGCGGCGACTGTAAGCTGCCACGCATGCACCGGTATCACGGCTCGCTGGTGGTCACGGGGCGTTTGCTCATTGGGGCTGGCACCGTGATTGAAGGCGACGTGAAAGCCCGTGGAGGCATCGTCATGGGCGGCCACGCGCGGGTGCAGGGCTCGCTATGTAGTGAAAAGCAGATCCAGCTCCTGGACCATGCCCAGGTGGCCGGACCCGTGGTGTCCGAATCGGGCATCCTGCTCGGCGCTGGGGTACAGGTGGGCTCGCCGCAGGCCCTCACCACCGTCAGCGCAGAAACCATCATGGCGGAGGCGGGCGCCCGGGCGCATGGCACCGTGTGGGCCCGCCAACTGGGCATTGTGTGGTCGGCGTGAACGCGGCGCACCCGCATTGCATGGCTGGTCGGTGGCCTGCGCCCTCGCATTGTTCCATCCGCTGAACCGCCACAGAGGGCTTCCCCTTGCCACATCCCACCGTTACTCCCCACAGCCGCCAAGACCGCGAGCTGGCTTTCAATGCTGCGCGCGGCCTGTTGGCGCAGGCCCAACAAACCCACAGGCACCAGTTGCCCCACCGCGCTCTCAGCCGCATCCGGCTCAACCCATGGCTGCTTTTGCAAATGGTGGGGCTGCCGGTGGTGTGGTTGTCTTTGATCTACGCTTTGCGGGAGCCTCTGTACGGTTTTTGGCGCAGCTACCTGCTCACCTGGGCGCGGTGGCTGCATATGCCGCTGCAGCCAGCGGCAGTGTCATCACGCCAGGACCTGTTGGGGATGAGCTGGTTGCCAGGCGCGGGTGACCTGGGGCTGTCCATCACCACTGGTGCTGCCCTGGCTGCCGTGCTGACTGTGGTGGCCTGGGGGCTGGCACTGCGCCTGCGAGGGCGATGGCTTCCCGCGCAGTATCTGGTGCGGGTGCTGTGCGTGGTGCAGGCGCTGGCGCTGCTGTACTTCTGGTTTGCGCCGATGCCGTTCCCGCACTTGGTGCTGAACCATGTCATGGACCTGCTGGATGCTGGCTATTTGCTCATTCTGGCCATACCGGTGCTGATGGCGCTCGGCTACTACCCGCTGCAAATCAGCTGGCAGGCCAAGGTCGTGCATACCTTGCTTATCCTGTTGTTCTTTGGGGTCATGGTGCCGCAGCAAGCCATGGTGCACCTGCTGGTTCTGCAGCACTTGTCGGTGGTATTCATGCTCGTGCTGTACCTGTGTTTCGGGGCGCTTTTCGACATGATGGTGTTTGTGGCTCTGTATGCATGGGCGGCCAGCACGGCCCCCTTGTCCGCTACACATTAGGGCGCTCATTCCCCTGTCGGGTCTGTTCAGCCGTACCGTCTGCGGCGCTGCCAGGTTCACCTGTCTGTACGCCTGCGTACGCAGTGAAGAAATCGAAGGCATCTTCTGCAAAATAAGTACGCCACCCTTCACCCGGGGGTGTCGGCCTTCCTGGCAGTGCGCTTCTTTTTGCGCTGTTGCTCTCCAGATGTTGAAAGCGGTGTCCGGGCTTGCGTTCGGAGATCGTGCACATGCGGCGTCGTTCATTGCTAGAAAAGGTGCCAGCCTTGGGGGCTGGGTTGCTTTTGTGTTCGGCCAGCTGGGCGTCAGAAGCTCGCGCGCCCATCGATGCTGTAGCGGAGATCAAGGCGTTGCGCATCCTGTCGGGTCCCTATGCCGGTGGCTACGAGCTGGCGCCCAATGGACGCCTGAACTGGTACTTCGCCAACCTGGGATTGTTGCCCTTGGTGCCCATGCTCAGTGCGCCGGATCTGGAAACATACGTCCTCCCGTATCTGAATCTGTACCTGGCCAGCACCGATCCTGCCACCAGCACCATTTCGGATATTGAGTTCCCCTATGGCCGGGCCAATACCTCGGTGGTCAAGAAGGTGCTGGCTGACTCGGACGACGCCTATGCATCCACCTTTCTGTCCCTGGCGTCGCGCTATGTGGCGGCCAGTGGCAATTGGGCCTGGTGGGAGGCGCGCAAAGCGGCCCTCAAAAATATCGCTTACCGCAACCTGGCATTGACTGCCAAGCCTTCGGGGCTGACTGCAGTGTTTCAGGCGCCGCGCAGCCAGACCAACGCCAGCGGCTACCTCATGGACAACTGCGAAGGTTACCGAGGTCTGCGCGACTTTGCGGCGGTGCTGCGGTCGCGCAGCGAACTGTCTGAAGCCAACTACTATGACCTGCTGGCGACCAATACCGCAGAAGGCATTGCGCGCCAGCTCTACAAGGTCCCAGAGCAGTCATTTTTGGCCAGCGACGCCGCGCTGGCACCCAGCGCAGAGTTTTATCCTGGCACCACTTGTCAGGTGTACCCGCAGGCCTTTGGATTGCGCGAGCTGACCGGGCTGTTTGCAGCAGGGTGGAACTGTCTCAACACGCGCTCACCAGGCTGGGAAACCGGGCGCTATGACCCTTTCCCGTGGGCCATCCTCGGGTACGTTGCCGCGCTTCGAGGGCAGGGCAGCCACGCGCGTACACAACTGGCGGCCATGGAAAAAACCTTTGCGGCCAACCGCAGCCTGGTCACCATCAATGAATTGGGTTTCTATCTGCGCACCAAAGCCGTGTTGGGCGGGAGCACGGCGGCATGAGGGCTGGCTTGCGTAAGCTCCATGTACGCCAGCAGACAGACAGAGACGGCGTCTCCTCCGAGAATTCAAAACGATCCCGTCCTGCTGTCAAGAAGCCACACATCGACCAATCCCTCGCGAACCGACTGCTGGCCCTTTTGCGGCCTACAGAGCGGTCGCGCCTGCTGTCCGTTGCCGAGTGGGTCGAACTGGAAAGCCAGCAAGTATTGGGGCGAGCGGGTGAACGACTCAGCCATGTGTACTTTCCCACCAACAGCATGATCTCTTTGCTCTCCAACCTGGAGGGCGCGCGGCACTTTGAGGCCGGACAGATCGGCTTTGAGGGCATGTTGGGTGCCAGCGCAGGGCTGGGGGTGACGGCCTCGGCCTTTGATGCGGTGGTTTCGGGGGCAGGCCAGGCATGGCGAATCCAGCTGGATGCCTGGCGCAGCCATTGTTTGGCCAACCGGACGCTTAGCCTGCTGACCACCCGCTATCTGTATGTCGAGCTATCGCAAATGGGCACGATGGTGGCCTGCGGGCACTTTCATTCGCTGGAGCAGCGTCTGGCGCGGTTTCTGCTGATGAGCGAAACGCGGCTGCGCACCCCCGACATTCAGATGACGCACGAGACGCTGGCGCACCTGCTGGGGGTACGCCGGGCTGGTGTGACGCTGGCGGCCGGCAAGCTGCAAGAGAGCGGTGTAATCCAGTACACGCGCGGGCATATCCTTGTGCTGGACCGGGAGGCATTGCTGGCGCAAAGCTGTGGGTGCTTTGACCAGGATCTGGAGACCTATGAACGGGTCATGTCAGGCGCTGTCGCTTAGACGCTGCAGGCTCGGACAACCTAGGGCAGTTCCCAAAACAGCGACAGCTTGGCGCCGTTGCGAGAATAGTAGGGGTTGCGGTAGCGCTCTAAGCCCGCAGTAATGCCCCACTGTGGGCCCAGCCACTGCCGCAGTGTGAGCTGTGACTGGCGACTGTCAAAGTTGACCAGAGATACCCCATTGCCAATGGCCTGGTAGCCCTCGGCTCCCCAGCCGTGGCGGGCAATGATCTGCGTGTGGTGCGCGCGCCCCCAGGTGGCCGCCACAAACTGCTGATGGGTACGCACGCCACCGGGGGAGCTGTTGTTGAAGCGTATTTCTGCCTGTACCACCCACGGCAGATCGAAATAGTAAGTGGACCCGAGGCTGATGTTGCGGTCGATGTGGCCGTCTGGCGCTCGGTAGTAACCTGCCCCCAGGGTGGCCACCCATTGGCGTGTGGGCAGCAACTTGCGGTTGATGAACCCGTCCACACGGTAGCGCGGCAGGTAAGCAGCACCATCGCCTGCGCCCACCGATAGCATGGAGAACCAGTCTTCGTTCCAGGTCATGGTGTCGGACAGCCCGATGAACCGGCCCGACTCTCCAAACCGCCGCATGGTGGCGATTTCCATGCCGAGCAGCTGGTTGTTCACACCCCATTGGCCGCGCACGCCAGCTTCATGCCAGTTGCCATACCCGTTGGTGAGGGTGTGGCGGCTGGTGTAGGCCTCAATGCCCCGGACCGGGGCCGGCAGGTCTGCAACGTCTTGCGCACGGGCTGCGGGTAAGGCATTGGCCAGCAACCCCAGTGCCAGAACAAGGGACGGGGCAGGGCGGTGGATGTAATGGGTGTTCATGGTGACCGTGCGGGGGTGTGACGAGGACTGGTGCAGTTAGTTGTGTCCACGGCGGCAGTGATGGCCTTGGACTGCAGGATTTGCGCGGCGACTTCGTCCGTCACCGTCCAGTGGGCGCCGTGCCGATGGGGCAGGGCGGTACGAAGCCAACAGCGGGCAGAGGGGATGTCGCCTTGCTGCAGTGCCACCACAGCCACCAGACCCCAGGCAAAGTCGTCCTTCACCTGGGCCAGCCATTCGTTGCGGTGCTCAGCCATCCAGCGGCGGTAATGCGCGGGCGCCCCACCAGGGATCAGCGGAAAACGCACCAACAGCGGAAAGATCTGCGCCACGGCGTCGGGGTAGAAGGCATGTGCGGTCTCACGCTGTCCGGGCTGGGTGGAAACCAGGTAGCGCTTGCGCTGATCGTCCCAGAACACGACCGCCAGAGTTTTGGTGAAGTTGGGGTGGCGCGCGTTTTGTGCCGCCTTGTGGGTGAGCGGGTAGGCCCACAGCTCCAGGTTGTCCATGAGCAACCCATGTTGGTACACCGGTGAGACCAGGTAAATTCCCCGGTTGGGGTCTACCAACTTGGCCAGCGCCGCACTGGTAGCCATGCGGCTGCGCACCCAACTGGCCTGGCTGCGTTGTGAGGCAGGCATGCTGTCCATGAACGCCAGCCACAGGCCGAGTACAGAGTCGTCGGCATCGGCGGTTTTACATGGGGCCCACACAGGGCCGTTGCGGCAAAAACGGTCAAAGGTCGCGTCGGGCTTTTGCCGCTGTACCAGCCAGGCGCCCCAGGCCTTGGCAGGCGTGGAAATATCCAGCCCATGGCTGTGAGCCAGCAACAGTGCCTGCAAGGCAAAGTAGGGATCTACCGTGTCGCCCTGGTGCTGCACCGAGATGGCGCCCGAGGTATCGGCATACCCCTCCAGATCGAGCACAGCCGCCGACGTACAAAGTGGTGCTGCAAGAACGAAGCACGCCAGAGCGTTGCCTATCCAGCGCTTCAGGCCAGAGTGGGTCTGTGACAGATGAAGGCACTTGGGAGCTAGAGAGTCTGGTGTCAATGGGTGATCCGTGGCATGAAAAGCCATGGTCAGCGTGTAGGCACAGCGCTGCCTGTTCGATACCGTACATAACGTGGCGGGTTCGATAGCGCACAGACCGTTTCGGTCCAAGGCCCCACCGTCGGTGTTCGCCTTGGCCTGGGGTGCGGGTTATCTGGCGAATCTCATTCAACAGGACTACCCATGACAACGCAAAAGATGTTCGGAACCGACGGCGTGCGCGCCCCAGTGGGTATGGAGCCCATGACCCCCCAGACCATCATGCGGCTGGCACACGCCTGCGGCCAGCTGCTTAGCCGTCAGCACACGGGACTGAACCCGCGACCTGTGGTGGCAGTGGGCACCGACACGCGCGGGTCGGCCCCCATGTTTGAGGCGGCCTTGCAGGCGGGGTTTTCTGCGGCCGGTGTGGACACGGTGATGTGCGGCGAGTTGCCCACACCCGGCGTGGCCTACCTGACGCGCTTGCGCGGCTACCAGGCGGGTGTGGTGGTGAGTGCATCGCACAACCCTTGTGAGGACAACGGGGTGAAGTTATTTTCGGCCACAGGTGACAAGCTGCCCGACGGCATGGAGGCCGAGATCGAACGCACCATGGTCCAGCCCATGGTCTGTTTGCCATCGTCACGGTTGGGCCGCGTGTCCCTGCTGCCGGAGGCCTCCGATCTGTACATCCAGTTTTGCAGGCAGGCATTGCCGGCAGGTTTGCACCTGCAGGGTATGAAGATCGTCATCGACGCCGCCCATGGCGCCTGCCACCGCATCGCCCCCGAGGTGTTCCGACAGTTGGGCGCGGAGGTGGTTGCGGTGGGCGCCACGCCTGATGGGCAGAACATCAACGACAACGTGGGCGCCACGTCGCCCAAGCACCTGAGCGAGGCCGTGCTGGCTCACCAGGCAGATGTCGGCGTGGCGCTGGACGGCGATGGAGACCGGTTGGTGATGGTGGACAGCGAGGGCCGCATCTATGCGGGTGACGAGCTGCTGTACGTGCTGGCCGTGGATGCCCAGACCAACGATGGCTTGCAGGGTGGGGTGGTGGGCACGGTGATGAGCAACCAGGGGCTGGAGCAAGCGCTGCTGCGCCGTGGGCTGGACTTTGCAAGGTCTGCCGTGGGTGACAGGCATGTGCTGGAGCTGCTCAAGCAGCGGGGTTGGCGCTTGGGCGGCGAGGGCTCGGGCCACCTGATCGGGCTAGACTGGCACAGCACCGGCGACGGCGTGATGTCAGCCTTGCGGGTGGTGGCTGCCATGAAGCGCTCGCAGCGCAGCTTGTCGCAGCTGTGCAGCGATCTGCGCATGAACGCTCAGTGCCTGGTCAATGTGCCCGTGACCCGTGGTGCGGGGATGGCCGACAACACCTGGATGCCCCACTTCCAGCTGCGGGCCGAAAAGTTGCTGGGCGACGATGGGCGGGTGCTGCTGCGTGCCTCGGGCACCGAGCCTGTTGTGCGGGTGCTGGTGGAGTGCCGTACTGCACTCAGGGCGCAGCGGATGGCCAGCCGGTTTGCCAAAGAGGTCAGCCAACTGCTGACCGCACCCGCGGCGCGGGATACAGTTACCGCCTGACCGGCCGTCGTCCCCGCACCATTCTGGATGGCGGTGGGGCCGCAAGCGCTGTCAGTCCACCGTGCAGAGCCGGTCTGCAATGTGCTGCGCGGTGTGGCCATCGCCAAACGGGCTGCTTTCCAGCTGCATGCTGCGGTACGCCCCATCGTCGCGCAGCAGGCGTGCCGCCTCAGTCACCATGCGGCGGATGTCTGTGCCAACCAGTACCGCACCACCAGCTTCCACCAGCTCCTGCCGCTCGGTGCTGTCGCGCGCAATCAGCACTGGCCGCCTCAGCGCAGAGGCTTCTTCCTGAATGCCGCCCGAGTCCGTCAGCGTGAAGTAACAGCGTTGCAGCAGGCTGATGAGGGCAGGGTAGTCCATGGGTTCGGTCAGACACACCCGTTGGCGCAGGTCGTCCGGCAATGCGTCGATCACCGGCCTCACCGCCTGACTGACGGCTGGGTTGGGGTGAAGCGGCCAGACCACAATCAGATCGCCATGGGCCGCCAGCAACTGCCCGATGGCAGTGGCGATATTGCGTATGGGGTCGCCCCAGTTCTCTCGGCGGTGGGCGGTCACCAACAGAAGCCGTTGGTTTATTTGCTGATCTAGAAACTCTGCGACCATGGCTGGTACCACTGAAGACAAACCGGACGACAAGACAGAAGGCGCGGACGATGCATTGGTCTGCAGGCGCTCCTGCGTCCAGCGCGCCGCGTCAATCACCGTATTGCCGACGACGGAGATACAGGCGTCTGCTATGCCTTCGCGCAAAAGGTTGTCCCGGGTCCGCGCCGTCGGTGCGAAGTGCCAGTGGGCGAGCCGTGCAATCAGCTCCCGGTTTTTTTCCTCCGGAAACGGCTCGCGTGTGCCTGTGCGCAAACCCGCCTCGATGTGGGCGACCGGCTTGTCGTTGTAGTAGCCACTCAGCGCTCCGACCAGCGCAGACGTCGTGTCGCCCTGCACCAGCACCACATCAGGCTGGGTTTCGTCCACCAGCCTGTCCACTCCCTCCAGCAACAGCGCCGTGAGGTCGCCCAACCTCGGCGTGCTGCCCGGTGTGGAGCACCACCACGCGGTGGCCACGCAGCTTTAGCTCGCGATGCAACGGTGCCATCTTGATGATCTCAGGGCGGGTGCCTAAACACGCAAGGTAAGTGGTCATGGGTTCTTTCAACGCAGCGGCGCTCGCGTTTTGGTGGGAGGCGTTGGAACCAGTCCAGACGGACTTTTCGGAAGGAAGACTTGGGAGAACGCCGCCACAGCAGGTGCCCCCAAGGCCGACGCATGGTGCGGTTGGGGGTCGTGGAGTGTCTGTTCGACACCGCACAGAGTGTGTATTTGATAGTTAACATAATATACATCGTATTTAGTCCGAACAGCATCCACTCGGCCATGTGGCTAGTTGTCGGAATCGATGAAAAGATCGCCGCTGCGCTTGCTCCAGCGGAACCTAGTACCCCTCCAGTCACTAGCAAACTCTTTCCCAAGGCACGCATCAGCAAATCGCCCTTGGCCGTCCCTTCGTGCTGTTTTACTGTTGCGCGTGCTAGGACTTCTATAGCGTCCATGCCCGCAATGCTTGCCAAAAGTGCTTGGTCTTCTGGCTGGCATGTCTTGTGTCCGTGCCTCCAGTTGGATATGCGTTGCGGGCTCACGCCTAGCGTCTTCGCCAGCTTCGTGTCATTGCCTCCAAGTGCTTTCGCGGCTCTTGTGAGTAGTTCATTTAGCTCGTCCAGGTGTGTGTCGGTGTGTTGCATCCTTTATCCCAACTGAGTTAAAGTCGATTTATCCCGTTTGGATTAAATAACCCAAACGGGGTACTCCACTGTACACCTCGGTAACTTTGCTTGGAATAGCAAGGCTTTGCGACCGAACGCGGCGCGCTTGGGAGTCAGTGGCATTCATCAACACAGCCAATAGAGGCACGCCATGCAACTGACCAGCACCATCCAAATCCTCAAAGTCTCCGAAGAACTCAGCAAGAAGCTGAACCCCGAAACGGGCAAGCCCTACGTCTCGCACATCGCCCGCACGGCGCTCATCAATGATGACGGCGAACTCGAAACCGTGGGCCGCTTGCGTGTCCCTCGCGATCTGGTGGACGTTGCTAAGGTGGGCACCTATCGGGCTGGCTTCGCTCTCCGCGTGCCCGACTACGGGCCAGATAAGGGCGATGTGGTGAGCGTTCTCACAAGCCTTGTGCCTGTCCCTCCTGCCCGCCCTGCCGCTCCAGCTCCTGTCACTCCTAAGGGTGCGTGATGGAACTCGATCTGTCGCTATTCGCCCAGCGCGTCGCGATGATCGCCATCCTTGGCGGCTTCGTCGGCGGCCTGCTGTTCACGCTCGTGCATGGCGCAGTAGTCGCCATCTCTGACCGCCTCCGTGCACGTGCCAGCACCCTTCAACGGGTCGCGCAGGCACGCATTCGCCAGCAGGCAATTCTCCGGGCCATGCCACGTGGCTGACCCAACAGTCATCGAATGCGCCACCGCCTGCACGGTCACGGTGGTGCACGAATTGAGCCTCCCGCCTCTGCAGCTCACAGCAGAGGAAGGAGCAGCCATCGCGGGCGCCGTCCTCGCGAGCTGGGCCGTTGGCTATGCCTTCCGCATGGCCATACGCGCCTTGAACATCGACGGCAATTCATCCACTCAATCTGAGGAAAACTGAAATGACTCAAGCAATCAAGCGCGGCCTCGTTGCCGCTGGTGTCCTGACCGTTGTGGGCTCTGCCAATGCCGCTGCAATCGACGTTGCCGCCGTTACCACTGACATCGCCGCTCAGGCTGCTCCCGTGGCCGCTATCGGCGCCGCTGTGCTGCTGCTGTACGTGGGCATCAAGGCTTTCAAGTGGGTGCGTAAGGCTCTGTCCTAAGCCACGCCCCAAGCGCTCCCTGACCGGCCGGCAGGGGCCTTGCAAAAGCTCACGTGGTGGGCTTCTCCAAGGTGCAAACAAATGGGCCTTTTCGTCATCCTCGCAATCCTCGGTGCAGCATGGTTCATCTTCACCGCCTGATACTTGCCTTTGTTCTTGCGTTCGTCTCGTTGCAGGCATCCGCAGTCATCACGCCCGTTGTCCAGTATCGCGACAGCTTGGGTCGTGTCGATACTGTCAGTGGCTTGGTCGCATGGTGGCAAGCCTATGACCCTAAATTTGCATGCGGCGGCGGCTCTTTGGATAAGGCTGCGACATGGCAGGCTCGAAACGTCACTGCGCAGCAATTTGACCTCTACAAAGTTGGCTCTTATTGCAACGATCAGGGTACGTACAACACCTATGTCCAGAGCCCTACGGCTGCTGGTTCGGCCTGCCCGCTTGGGGCCGCGCTATCCGGTGGAACCTGTCAGTGTCTATCCCCCTTGGTCGAGGTTGGCGGTGAGTGCAAGGTCCCTTCTTGCCCTGTTGGACAGCATGAGGAAGGCGGCGCTTGTGTTCCTGATTCATGCAAGCCCAACGAAACCCGCGTCAATGGTGTGTGTGTCCCCGAGCCTCCTTGCCCTACTGGCCAAACCCGCGTCAATGGCAAGTGCGTGCCCAGCAAATGCCCATCTAAAGGAACAGTGTCTGACCAGTGGTATGAAGTCACATCCCCTTCTACCAGTGCTACCTGTCTCTACAACAGCCAGGACGGTAGTTACTGCACTATGAGCGTTACGCCCAGCGTCATTGCAACCTCTGGCGGTCGCACTACGTATATGGGTGGTTACGGCGTCTACACAGGCGGCACCTGTGGCCCTTCTGAGCCTGGAAAACCGACTCCAGTTGACCCCGACAAGCCTGATGGTGATCCTGACAAGGGCACTAAGCCGCCCGGTCCAAATGACCCCAAGCCCGGTGACAAACCCGGTGGGCAGCCGGGTGGACCCGGCAACAATCCAACGCCTCCCGGTCCTGATGGAAAGTGCCCTGATGGCACCTATAAATCAAACGGTGGCTGCTATCCGAAGGACCCGCCAAAGCAGCCACCGGACAATGACGGCAAGTGTCCTAACGGTTATGTCAAGGTTGGCTCTGAGTGCGTTCCATTGATGCCGCCTGAGGACAAGGACCCCGAGGATAAGGACCCCTCTACGTTCGGTGGTCAATGTGAGGCAGTGACCTGCGACGGCGACGCCATCCAGTGCGCCATAGCTCGCGATCAGTATCGCCGTTCCTGTCAGCTCATGGACAAGGAAAGCACTGAGTCTCAGCTCTACGCTGCCAACAAGGGCAAGGAGGGCAATCGCACTACTGATTTGCCCGGTAACGAAACCATCAGCCTTTCGGGCCGCATTGACACATCAGACGCCCTCGGCGGTGGCTCGTGCTTCGGTGACCTGAACATCACCGTTTGGAATCAGGCAGTGACTCTGCCGTTGTCCAGCCTCTGTCAATACCTCGCCATGCTCGGCAACATTCTGGTCGCTGTTTCGATGCTCATGGCTGCCCGCATCGTCACAAGGGGGTAATCCATGCCAATGTTTGTTGCTGCCATCGGCGGCATGCTCATCAACCTCGTAGGTACCCTTGCCGGTCGCATCCTGATCGCTCTGGGCATCGGTGTTGTGACCTACACCGGCGTGTCTACGTCCTTGGACTGGTTGAAGTCCGGTGCAGTCTCCGCCCTCGGCGGCCTGCCTGCCGACATGCTCTCGCTGATCGCCTTCATGAAGGTCGGCGTCTGCATCAGCATCATCACCAGCGCCATCGCTGCCCGCGCCATCATCAACGGCATCAGCGGCGACAGCTTCAAGAAGTGGGTTCTCAAATGATCTACCTCACGACAGGCGCCAACGGTGCAGGCAAAACGCTGCTGACCCTCAAAGACGTACGCGCTCAGCAGCTCAAAGAGAACCGCCCGGTCTACTATCACGGCTTCGAAATGGACGAGGCCAAAGCAGCCGAATTCGGCTGGCAGAAGTTCGACCCCAAGGATTGGCAAAGCCTGCCAGATGGGTCCATCTGCATCATGGACGAGTGCCAGAACGAATTTCCATTGCGTCGCTCAGGCTCGGAGGTCCCCGAGTACATCCAAGCGATTGCCCAGTTCCGGCGCAAACGTGGTTTCGACTTCTGGATGATCTGCCCGCACCCATCGTTGATCGATGTGTTCGTGCGTCGCCTGATCGATAAGCCGTCATGGCACCGCCACCTAAAACGCGCCTTCGGTGCTGATGTGGTCAGCGTCCTGCGCTTCTCCGCTCCAGACATGAAATGCGAGGAACCCGGCGCAGGTGCACGCGGCGAAGTCTCGATGGTGGCCTATCCCAAAGAGGTCTACAGCTGGTACCGCTCTGCCAGCCTTCACACCGGGAAAAAGAAAATCCCGCGCGCCGTGTACGTCCTGGCTGCGTGCGCTATCGCTGTTCCCTCCGCGATGTACTTTGCAATCACCGGCGTGTACAGCAACGCCACAAAGCAGGCCAAAACCGCTGAGCCTGTGCCAGGCACAAACGCGCCAGGTGCGCCAGGTCAAAACGCCCGCCAGGTCAGCCAGGTCATGACCGCTGCAGAGTACGTGGATGCCCGCACCGCTCGCCTGAAAGACTTCCCGCACACCGCGCCAGCTTATGACGACGTCACCAAGCCGACAGAGGCTCCATACCCTGCTGCCTGCGTCCAGATGGGCAAAACCTGCAAGTGCTACACCCAGCAGGCGACGCTACTGCAGGTGTCCGGCGCTGTCTGCGTGCAGATCGTGCAACAGGGCTTCTTCATGGATTGGAAAACGTCCCAGCGCGGCGAATTCAGCCCAAGGGATAGGGGTGACTATCGGCAGGCCCGGGAAGTGCCCCAGCAAGCCCAGCAAGCCCAGCAAGTCGCCCAGGTGGACCCGGTGCGCACTGTCCCAGCTCCAATGCCTGCCGCGCGCCCTGAGACTCCGCAAAGCCAATACCTGCAGGGCCTTGCTGCTCGCAACGCCCAAGTTCGTTCGTCGTTAATTCAGTGACTTTATGCAGTTACACAGACCTGGTGTGTCGGTTCTCTTCGCCCGCTCCGATTCCTGTTACTTCGACCTGGTTGATGATGTGTGGGACGCCCAGCGCGATGCACGCGGCTACACAGGCTCCAATCCCGTTGTGTGCCATCCTCCTTGCCGTGCTTGGGGCCGTCTTCGTCACTGGGCCAAACCTCGCCCCGATGAAAAAGCCCTCGCCCTGTTCGCCGTTGAACAGGTGCGCCGGTGTGGCGGCGTACTGGAACACCCATGGGGCAGCACCCTTTGGCACGCTGCAGAGCTTCCACACCCTGGCAAGGTGGATGCATGGGGTGGGTGGACATTGCTTGTCGATCAGGGCTGGTGGGGCCACGCTGCACCCAAGCCCACGTATCTCTATATCGTCGGCTGCACCCGTGAAGAGTTGGGCGAGCTGCCCGTCCAGTTACACCGAGCTGAAGGCCGCACGCTCCACCTCTCGCCTGCAGATCGCGAGCGCACGCCCCCAGCGTTCGCCCGTTTCCTTGTTGATGTAGCAGCCAAGTGCGCCGGCTCACTGTTACAGCGGCCGGCCGCAGTTACAGCCAGCTGCGCGCCGTCCACTGTTACCGCTGGCCAGGGCCGCTGTTACAGCGACCAGGCTGCAACGGCACGGGCTGCAGCTAAGCGCGCTGCGTTTCGTGCGTGGGGGGCTGCTCTGTGACTGAGAGACAAACCGGGGGCCCCGAAGTGGCGAATAGCCACGCGCCGCAGGCTCGGGGGTTGGGGTATGGGGCGACAGGCCCCATGGTCAACCGTTGTGCTACCCGTACCCGCGTTAAGGCCCCTCTCCTGCTCATTCAAATGGATCTGTTCGAAGAGGTAGGCGGCAGCACCGCAGCGGCACTGCAGGCGCAAGCGAAGCGCGCCAGCGGGGCCGCGCGGAGCGCGGCCTAGATTTATCCCATAAACACTTTGGAACATCAGGCCACGGAGCCTGAAAAAAGGTGAACCCCGCAACAGCGCCAACTGTCCGGGGTTCGTGATGTCAACCACTACGACTGGTCAACATGATTCGCATTTTCGACGAAACCCGCCCAACTGCAAAATTCACCCCTGCTGAGCTGCTCGATATGCACCGCCGCGGCGTCCCGCTTGTTGCTTTTGAGGGCAAGATGGGCGACGGCATCAATGTCAAGGCTCATGATCTGGGTAATGGCCATATCGAGGTCGTAGGGGCTGCTCCCACAAAGTGGGTCGAGCTGGATTGGTCCCCCATGGCGCTGGAGATGTACCTCGAAACCGTTATCAAGCATCGTGAGGACAACGCAGACGAGCTGCGCGAAAAGTCCCTCACGATTGCAGCAAACCGGGCTAAATCCAAGGTTCGCAAGCTCTGCAAGGCCATGGGTGCGGATACCCTGCTCACGCTCACCTATCGGGCTAATTTCACCGATCTTGCCGCTTCAAAAAGGCACCTGAAAGAGTTCGTGCGCCGGGTCCGTCGTGTCATGCCTGATTTCCGTGCTGTCGCCGTCTATGAGACTCAACAGCGCGGCGCCCTGCACTGGCACATCGCTACCGCTGGCGTCCCTACCTCCTTCATGCGCCCTAACGCTATGGGCGTGTTCTCCAAGGTCAAAAGCTTCGAGGTCATCCGCGCCATCTGGCGCTCAGTTGTCAAAGACCTCGGCGGCAACATCGACATAGCCCGTCGCAAGGCCTCCAGCAAGCGTAGCCCTGCCCAGATAGCAGCCTACATCGCTAAGTACATCGTCAAGGCCTTCCGTGAGGGTGAGGCCTTCTCCAACCGATACACCGCCTTTGGCTCGCCAGACATGCCCAAGCCCGTCCACCTCGGGCATTTCCCCTCGCCTCTCGCTGCCTGGGGTGCTGCCTATTCATGCCTTCTCGATGTGCACTCTGTTGTGCTTGAGCGACTGTCGAAGTGGAAAGACTGGTTCGTTCTGTACGGTGAACTTCCGGGCGAAAAAAAAGCCCCGAAGTCGGGGCCTAAGCTATGATTTTTATTAATCGAAATCTGTGTGCCGATTTAACCTTTCTATACATCGTATCTAGTGCTAGTGATGTCATCCCAACGAAGCGCCAATGCGCTGTCGGCCCAACAGAATCTTGGTAACCCAGACCGAAATTCTGGTAACCGTCCCCCAAAGTCGGGTCACGGTCGAAGCACGGTCGTGAATTTAGTGTAGAGACGGGCCGTGCACGATGGGCAAGCAATCCGCATAGTCCACATGGATTCGCCGCACTGTGTCCATGTTTGTCCCATCTCCAGTCATGATGGACAACAACTGGGCTGTCAGTGCCATGACGGCATTTGAGTTCCTCAGCGCGTCGTGGACGAGCTTTGGCGAGTAACCGGTGACGGTTTTGCTCAGGGCGTGTATGCCACCGTGGTTGAAGCTGTTCAGCGCCTTCCAGGAAACGTCACGGTACTCCTTGAGCTGACCAACAATACCAGCGGGCGCATTGGTAGCGGCCTCCAACTGTTTCAGCATCTCTGCAACCATGGGGCCTTCGTTGGCTTGCTTTTGGGCACCAATGGTCAGCGGCTGTGAAAGCTTTTCTATCCACAAGTCGCTGGCAGCACAGGCCAACCAGATTCCTCGAACCAAGCTTTCGAACTGGGGCCGCATCAATGCAAAAGCCGAACTCGTCCATCCAGCTTCAATGAGATGAAGAGCCGCGGTTCCATGCTCAAGCGCTAGGACTCCAGAATCAAACGCAATTTCAAAGCGCAATTCACCAAAAGGAATCAGCGTTTCCACATGGTCGTGGATGACTTCGTGCAGTTGAACTGAGCGGCCAACAAGGCTTGACACCATTTCTGGCACTTTTGTCATGCTAATTGCCAAAAGTATTCATCAGACCCAGCTCTCACCAATCGTCTCGGACTGCTGCAGCACAAGTTCAATGGCCGCGTCCGTCTGGTCGGGCGGGTACTTGTACTTGCGCAAGATGCGCTTGACCATCAGCCGCAGTGTGGCGCGGACACTTTCGCGCTGCGCCCAATCCACGGCAATGTTCTTTTTCAGGTTCTCTGTGAGCTCGTGGGCAATTTTCTTGAGGGTGTCAGAAACGTACTTCAGGAAGATGAGGCCCAGCACCAGGTGCTTGTATTCGGCGGCGTCCATGTTGGCGCGCAGCTTGTCGGCCGTGGCCCAGAGTGTTTTTTTGATGTCGTCGAGCATGAATAAGCTGTGGCCAAAAATGTAACAGCACTGCGCCCCATTATGTCGGCATACCAGGGGACAGCCACCACAGCTTGTACGGACCTTGGACAGCTGTGCCTAGGGCACAGTAAACATGAACTGTCTGTATAGAAAAGTGAGCTGGAAGTTCATGTAAGTTGTTGATTTATAAGACAATTTTTTGAACATTGTTCGTTTCTGTGCTAGGCTAGAACGCATGCCAAGGACGTTCAAAACACCCACACGAACCATTTCGAACAAGGGGGAGCACCCTCGCTTCGTCGGGTTGCTCACTTCGCCGAAAGCCAGTGGCGGCCTGACCAATTGGTACGTCGACGATGCCCAAGGTGTGGTGCCCTATGACTCCATGAGCGCCATGATTTGCGCTCTATATCTAGAGTGGCGCCAGGACGTCGAATCGTTCGCTTTTGAGCCTCGAAGCTATGGTTTCGACGCGACAGACTCATTGCCAACTCTTCGATGCATCCCGGACTTTGAGGTAGTGCTGACCACGGGTGAAATCGTCCTTGTCGAGGCCAAGTACTCGCGAGACAACTTGCGCGACGCTGAGAGGGAGAAGATTGCACTCACAACCCAACACTTTGCTGTCGAAGGTCGGCGCTATGAGGTCGTCTACAGACAAGACCTAGAGGTCAACGGATTTGCTGACACCATTTTTTTGCTCCGTCAGTTTGGACTCCGGCCAACCCTTGCGAGCATCTTGTCAGACGCGGAGAGAAGACTTTCTGACTTCGATGCGGCCGACCTTGCAACCTGGCGAGTCCGTGCCGTCGACGCGAAAGTTTCTGTAGGGTTGCTTTACAAACTGCTCTACACGCAGCGTTTGCCCCTCGTTTACCGACCGCTGCAGTTTCTGGAGATGGACAAATGGCACGCCTAGTCCCGTTTTCATTACAAAGCGGACAACGTATTGACGTTGACGGTGTCCCCCACCGGATTTCGAAGGTCGCGCCCTCTTCTCCCATCATCGTTCTTGTTCGCGCTGACGGCTCCGGCATTGAACTCCAAACCACTCGCAATGAACTAGCCACGCTGGTGGTAACCGAACGGGCGGAGTTCCTCGACGAACTAGATGACCCAGAACATGACCCCAGCAGGCAATTCAGCGACATTTCGCATCTGACTGTCCAGCGCATGCTTGATTGGCAGGCCAAGCTCTTTCTGCTGCGGGCCATGCTGCCTTACGCAGGTCGCTCCCCAAAGTCGAGAGTTTTTCGAAGTGCATTTGATGGGGCCCTTGAGGAATTGAATGACTGGTACCGCTCCATGGGGATGGATGTCGGAAGCGGTTGGTCCCCGTGGACTCTTTACCACGACATGCTGAATTGGCGAGCGGCGAGATTTGAGATATCTGCGCTGCAAAGCAAGGGTGTGGAGTATCGACCGTGGACAACGCGAAGTGCTCTATATGAGGTAGCCATTGAAATTGCTACCGAGATAAAACAGCGACAGCCGAATTTGTCCGCATTAGGCGTCCATCGACGCACAAACCAGCGAATGGCAAGGAAAAAATCTGTTCTCGGTGGAGAATTCAATGAAAAACTCCAAGATACCGCGTGAGCGTTCGGTTTCTGCCGAATTCATTCGGCAGGTTCTTAGCAAGGCTGATAAATTCGAGCAGAAGAAAGAGCTTCTTGGGAAACTATTCGCTATTCAGGATGTTCGGGAAATTCGTCGACTTCACACTACGTTTCCTGGACAGCGCGCAGAGTTCGATTTCACGAAGAACGGCATTTTCTTATATCCAAATTCGAAATGGAACGAGCCTGTTCTTTATGTTGACGGCATCGGCTGTGACCATGCCTCCCGCGCTATCGGGAGTCTGACCACGGCCATGAGTTCTACTTCCCGAGACGTGGTTCGCTTGTTTCGACGGTACGTCATGCCCAAGAGCACATGGCTCCCCAGTTCGCAGCAAAGCCTTGCACAGCGTTGGGACGTCTTTGGTATTCCGTGCTTGGTTGCCGTGGACAACGGCGCTGATTTCGTTTCCAACAACGCCATTTCGATGTTCTTGTTTGCTGGTTGCATCATGCTTCGAATTCCGCCGCGCCGAGGTGACCTGAAAGGTTCTGTCGAGCGTGCCCAAGGCACGATGGAAACCAGATATATCAGTCATTTGCCGGGCTATGTTGCGAGGCAACATGTTGGCCTCAACCCGAAGTACACCAAAGTAAGAGAACGCGCAAAAGCTGCGGCGACCATGACACTGGCCGAATACGAGGCACTCCGCGCTTCACATGCTGTGGAGTACAACGAAGAATTCCATCCTCGCCTGAAAAAGCGCCGGATTGATGTATTTCGTGACGGTCAAGAAATGGCACCGCTGCTGTTGCTGACGGACACCGTACAGCAGCGCCTGACATTCGGGCTGACTTACTACGTCAAGTTGACGCGAGAAGGGGTTGAAGTTGAAACCCTTAAATTCAACAGCGCCGAGCTACACGATGCGTATTTGACCTACTCAGGAAACGTGTATGTAAAGCTCGACCCAGATGACGTCCGCACCGTGCTCGTTCTGATTCCTCAAATATGGAAACCTATTGAGGCCACACTGACTACTTTCACGTACGTAGATGCTGTGAGCCTTGAGCTCTATCAGCACATCAGGAATATCCACGACGCAGAAGCAAAAGCAGCCAGTACTCAGCCCGAAAACATTCCTTTTGCTTTTGATTCGAAACTGCAGGAAGTACAGCACTCTGCTATGCCAAGTTCTCAAGGAACTGTAAAACACAAACAGATTCAGGCTGCTACTCATGCTGCAGCCATGCCTGCAGCACAACCAACAAACACTATGGCGCAGGACCTCGCATCATTGCTTGCTGGAACGAGATTGAGTAATGAGAAGTAGGTTTTTGCTGGCGTTTCAGCAGACCCTCATCGACCAAGTAGACATTGCGCTCGATGAGGTGGAAGCTGGCAAGAATTCACACGGAATTTTGCTTGTGGGCCCGTCTGGTACAGGTAAAACGCATTCCATAGATGTCGTTTGTGAACGAGTCCAGGCGCGCCCTCGGGAGAATTCTATTTCCCCATATCAACCCACCAGCCCGGTGTGTCGCTACTCCGCGGGGGCTAAGGCTGATGCGTCTAGCACTGCGTCGGGGTTGCTCAGTCAGCTCGGCAAGCCAATACGAAGTGGCGGCCGTACCACCGTCCAGCATATGGAGGCAGACCTACTGGCGGCGCTCAACGCGCGTCGTGTGAGGCTACTGGTGTTCGAAGAATTTAACAACGCAATGCTTTCAGGGACGCCACAGCTGCGTGGCCAAACAGCTCGCCTGCTCAAGAACATATGGAACATGTCCCCGGGGCAAAACAGTCTGTCATGGTCAAGACCCGAGCCCGGTCGAGGAGACATGCGGCTTGTCATTCTTGTTTCTGGCACTGAAGACCTATTGAAAGTTTTTGAAATAGACAAAGAACTTGGGTCTCGTTTCAGTACGGTCGTTCAGGCGTCCACTTTGGACTTCAGTCCGCCAGATTCTTTCAAAGCATTTCGCGGTCTATTAAAAAACATGGCGGAACTCGAAGCTCTCGGAGACTTTGTTGACCCGAACGATGATGAATTGGCAGCGAGGATGCTATTAGCCTGTAACGCGCATTTACGCAGGCTAGAAAAACTGCTTCAACGCACCGCAACCCTAAGGCAGCGCAGGGAGTATGCCCAGCACTCCATGAAATCCATATTGGCAAAATCTTTTGAGCAGTTTGGCGGAGCTGTCGGTGAAAACCCATTTCTTTTGGATGCGGCAGATATCACAAAGCATGTTAGTCGCCGAATGCAGCTGCTGAATAAAAAAATGATGATTTAAGTATGAGAGTCACTTCCGACTATCTTCCCGGTTGCTACCGGAATTTTCCGCAAGAACCCGAAGAGTCGTTGAGAGGGTATCTTTTACGGCTGGCCGAGGCAAACGGATATTCCGGTATTTCATCTCTAATTTGTGCGGCTACCGGCTGGAAAAACCGTCGCTTGGGATTGCGCTGGCGAGAGCTATTGGTTTCAAAAGATGCTTTGGCCTCTGTGGGCCGTATGGCGATAGGTGACCCCGAACACTTACTGAAGCACTACGCGTCGCCGATAGAAGATGGAGCACTGCTCGTTCAGGGGCGCCGCATGGACGACGATGCTTATCTCGATGAGCCGGCCCAGATTTGCCCATCATGCCTAAATGAAAATCAGGTGATTCACGAGGACTGGGACCTCGCAAGCGTCACAGTCTGCCTACGACACAAGGCGGTCCTCCTCGACTCCTGCCAATGCTGCGGAGCACCCATCGTTTGGAGCCGTTCATCGCTAATGAGGTGTGACCGATGTGGCGCAGACTTTCGGGGCGCCACTCCAACCCCGGCGTCGCTAGAGGAAGCGGAGGTGTCCGCTGATTTCGCTGCCATTGCGCCGTTCCGTTTCATTGTTCACGGGAATGCGGTTGAGGTCACGGTCTGGGACGCCGCCTTCCGAATCTTCAAATGTCTCGCACTTGCCCGTAGACATTGGACCGCCACTGAATTTCCCAATGTGTATCTTCGGAACCTTTCACTTGAGTGCAGACATTCGGTTGCGAGACTTCTCGCGACTGCACGCAATGAAGGAGCATACGAACTGAGTGCATTGGCGACACGACTGCGGCGAATGCTGGCGCCGTTGACCGTAATTCCAAAACCACTTGTGCTCGAAAAAAAGGCACTTCTTCTGCTATACGGGGAGGTGGGCCTACCGTGGAGTATTGCTACAGCAATGATTTCCACAACTCCGGTTGAACGAATCGCCAAGGGGTACGAAATTTTCCATGCTCACCCTCCCGCCCTGTCTAATTTGGTTGCGGTAGAAAAATTTCTTGGAGTAGACAATGCGACATTGAGCGGCCTACTTCGTTCGCAAAATCTTCATTTACCCTTCGCCGACGAGTCATTTGATATTGACGATGTATTGAATGCTCAGAGATATCTGCAAGATGGACTACTTACTTTGCCAGAGCAGTACGCTATCATTGGCGTACCAATTCAATTTGGTGAAATTGTGCAGGAATGGTTTATTGAACCTTGGAATCGACTAAATGGTGCGGATAAACGAGTGGAGGTGCAAATCTTTCTGCATATGCAATTGCAACTTGCCAGCAAGTTCGATGAGTCAAAAAAAATTGATACGACAGTTTCATTGGGAAGTATTGCAGCCCTCACGGCTCACCCATCTTCTACGGTGGTCCGAGGTGTAATGTTAATACTAAATGGAACTATTGCTCAATTCATTTGGGCCGCACCGTATCGATGGTCAGACCTTCAAATTGATGAGGCTGCTGTCCCTTCAATAATCGCAGGTGCTAGATGGACCTGAATATGGTCAAATATATTCATCTATTCTGATTTTAACAATGAGCTGGGGACGGCGGCGGCCACCACAAGCTGTCAGTAGAGTTGTGCGGCAATGTGTACCTGTGTTCATCCTGAACATACCGTTCAGCAATTGAGCAGGCAGTGGATAGATAGCGAGCTTCGTTCAGACCAACAATTACCGCTGCCGACGATGTCGATTTTTTGCCCATGACCCACTGCCTCTCTCTACATCTCGAATCACAGGCACACTTGTCCCACCTCTTCTCATTCTTGATACCCACCAATGCTGGTACCCTTGCTCACACTAAGGACGCTCACCAGCATTTACCTACTCCGCTAGACCGTTGGTTCGGAACTCCGTCCGCGTAGGAAGCGCTTGAGCAGTAACAAGAGCACATTGAAGGGTTTCTGATGGTACGAGAAGTGGACCGCAGCTCAGTCGACGAGTTGTTACGCTCGCTAACGCCTTCCAAAGTCGCAGAGGCGCTGGGCATAGCGGTCGTCCGTCGCGGGGCGAATCTGCGTTGCCTTTGCCCATTTCATGACGACCACGACCCTTCGATGGTTCTGTATGAAAAGTGGGACAGTCGGCCGCCACACCATCATTGCTTTGTATGTGGCGCGGATGGTGACATTTTCGACATGGTCCGCCATGTGCGGAACGCGTCGTTCGGAGAGGCCGCTGAGTGGCTGAGAAGTACGTTTGGTCTTCCTCAGCGGAAGACCCGCGTAGCAACTAGCAGAAGCCGTCGGCAGATTGGGGACCAGCCTACGTGGGATGGAACGTCACAGTCAGCATTCGAATATGCTGTAAGTGTCTATCAAAGGACAAGTGCTGAGTTCGAACTCAGTGGTTGGTTGGCATCGCGGAACTTGCCCGAGGGTATCGCCAGGAAGGCAAACCTCACATTTGCTCGGCCTAACACCTTGACCGAGGAGGTTAAACGTGCTTCCGTAAATCTCGGTGACGGTCGTATCGAAGAAGCAATGTTGGAAGATATCGGGCTCCTCCGGCGCGTCAGGCGAATAACGGAATCCGACCAACTATTCGCAGCAACGCTGCCCCGTTATCGAGATTTCTTTTTCGATGCTCGGGTTATTTTCCCAATCCACAATCTAGAGGGGAATGTGGTCGGCTTCGCGGGTCGAGCTGTCACGGAGGTAAAAAAGGATTTTCCTAAGTACCTCTACAGCCCTGGGTTCGCGAAGAGTTCGCTCTTATATCGCGGACACGCTGCTCTCGAAATGTTGAAGGCGCGCGCAAAGGCAAAAGAGCACAAAGAACTTTTCATATGTGAGGGGCTAGTCGATGCGCTGCGACTGGAGTCGCTAGGTCATCCGGCGGTCTCCATCCTTGGTGCGCAAGCTTCCAAGGAGCAAATTGGCCAGTTGCGCCAAATTGTAGATTCCGCAGCACCGGCTGGCGACTTGCTTGTACATATCTTCCTAGACCGGGACAAGGCCGGCGTGCGTGGCAGTGCCAAGCTTGCCCTGGCGCTAGCCGAGGCCGGATTTGATGCCGATTTCATTTGGCCAAGTAAGACCAAGCTGACTGAGTTTGGTATCCCGTCTGGTGCAGAAAAAGACCCGGACTCGCTCATTTCGGCGCTGGGTAACGGGTGGACCGAAGCGTTTATTCAAGAGTCAACTCATCCAACTGCGTTGCCGGTCATTGCTACCAAGCTTGGAAGCATCTATAGCTTAGACGCAGTGCTTGACGATGACTCTTGGAACGCCATGTCGCTTGGTGTGCGATACCGGGCCGCGATAGGTCTCACACGGAATGTTGCAGAGGCCCGTTTTCTTTTAAATTTCAATTTACGTCGAAATGGGGCGTATGAGCGCGCTTGGCTTTCCGACGTTGAAACTCTGCGAAGTAGTTCGAACACTAGTGCTGGCCGAGCATTGCAGGATGAGGGTCTCAACGCAGAGTTTATTGCCGACGAAATTTCGCGACTGAACAATGCGCGTGTTTTGGCGAAATCTGGTGCGGACCGTGGCGAGGTCCCGACTGACGAGGCAGCCTGGCGCAGGCTTGAATCTGGGGCGACAGCGTTCAACGTGGGGCTGCGGGAGCGCCTGCAAGAGGCCACTTTTGAGCCGTTGGAACCATTCGACGCGGTGTTTGTAGCGCGTGACTTTGACAAGCAAGAGCCACGGCTGAAAACGATGCCTTGTCCAGAAGACTTGGTGCTTCAGCAGTACATGCTCTCCGAAACTTTGACCGAGCGATTCGACGTGCTGGAAGAAGAGGCCTGCTTTAGCCGCAGCATTCCGGCGGTCCGCTTTTATCGCGGACGGAGAGCGACGGTTACCACCGCAGAAAATGGGGTGCCGGGGACAAATGAACAGACCCTCAGCTTTGCGTACCAAATTGATATGGACGTTCTTGAGGGCCGGTCTAAAGCTGCCAATCAAGGAATGTTTCGCCCGTATATTGAGTGCTGGAGGGAGTTCATCGGAAGTTTGCGAACCACTGCGAATGCGTTCGACGAAGTGTATGCACTGCGTCTAGACCTAAAGCGTTACTACGACCGTCTGTATCGGTCAACGGTGAAGGACGCTCTTAAAGAGCCCTTGAGGGCAGCATTTGAGCGCTTGGAACTGGCCGAGCGGAGCGAAGAGTTCGCGCCATCCTTCAGCAAAGGTCGACAAAATCTATCGGACTCGGTGGTCGACTGGTTCTGCGAGCAGAGTTTTGGGTACCAGTATTACCACCCTGACACTGGACGAATCACCAAGTGCGAGCAGTCGATGGGGATTCCGCAGGGGCCGGTGCTCTCTGCGTGGCTTGCAACGGTGGCCCTCTTCCCCTTGGACGCTGAATTGAGGAAGGTATTGGAGAGATTCAATTCAGGAGATGCACTGCCTCATGCTGGCTATGCTCGGTACGTCGACGACATTTTCCTCGTTGCTGATTCCCCGCAAATTTTGGAAGAGCTGCGCACAGCTGTTGAAGATGCTTGCACCCGCCTGCGCTTGGAAGCTGTTCCCAAGGGTGAATTGGCTCCGCGCATGACCCCAGAAGAGTTCACTGAACTTCTTACGGAAGGCAAAGCGCTGATAGGTTATGGGCCAGCTCGCGAAATTGGTTTGCTGGAACTCGGTGACGGCGAAGCTGGATTTGAAACTTGGCAAGACCCAATACAAAGAGCAAGCGCACTCGTGCTTCTCAGCGACCGTCGGCTGTACGAGGCCGATACCGACTCCATCCAGCGCCAGGTATTCACCGCTCTAAATGCGCACGACTTGCGGCCTGCCGAACTTTCTAAAGCGGCGCGGTGGACTTGGTACTCCGTCGCAAAGGAGGGACATCAAACCTCCGAGGACTTATGGCGGGCGTATTGGGCCAAGTGGAGCGAAGTCACCGAACGATTAGCACCACGTATGAAGGTGGAAGTGTGTCCCTGGCTCGACCCCAGCCTTTACGCGCTGGATGGACTTGAGCAACTCCTTCGGAGTGCAAATTCTTACGACCGAAATCTATCTTTTGCGGCTGACTCCCAGCGGAAAAGAGCCATCGCTGCGCTCTCTAACCTGGTTGTCCTTGAAGGGTTCTTTACCGAGTTAGCGGCCCCCAAAGCCACCCCCCCGCTCGGAGCTGGGAAGGGAGTCCTAAAGCTTCGACGAATGTTCGTCCAACGAAGCGTGAGTGTTCGTTGGATTGCTAGACAGTTGCGGATTGGTCCGTCAAGCGGTACTTTGTCCGCAGAGTTGGGGCTACTACTTGGACTTGCCTCGGATGAGTTGAGTTCATCACTGGCGAGAGCGTGGCTGACAGATGCCGACAGCGCAAATTCGGCCTTAGAAATTAAGGCCAATGTTGGTACTCGGTTGGACCATACATCTCCGTTGCGCCCCCTATTCCTCTGGCTACACGAAGCAATTGTTCTGCTCGGACGCGATTCGGGCCTGGGCCACGACCCGCTCAGCAGCATTCGAGGAAAGTTGACGGAACCTGTCATATCGGGGACAAGTACTGGCAGCTCGGAGTTCTTCGGGCTTCTGAATCTTTGGAAGCCTGACCTTGCCGAGCACGAGCTAGTGATGCTTGGACTGCGGCTCGACGCGCTCGCTGCGCTACTGGCTGTCTGCCATGTTGAAGGCCTTGTGCACTGCTTACAACGTCGGAAGCATCTGCTCATAGATATTGGCGACCCAGTGCCTGCGCTGCCTGGTATTCGTGTCGGCCATCTTGTGCTCAAGAACCCCGACGAGGATGGCGCCAAACTCAAGGCCATAACTCAGATATTCCCCGAGGGTGCTGTGCCGGCTTCAGTTGCATATCGGATAGCTACTGCTAACGACACAGCGCCAATTCAGCTCACATGGAAAAATATAGACCTTCCTATCAAAACAGCGCGCTTGGAAGGTCGTCACGCTGTTTGGAGCGGAAGCGCCAACAAAATTAAAAAGAATCAACCGAGCAAGGCCGCGGCTCTCGGCTATCAGGAACTCCAATGGGCAGCAGATTGCTTTGAAGCACTGGCGCGCTTGAATCATGAACTTGAGCATGAGATGGAGGACAGTGGGGCTAATGAGCCAATAGAGTTTGTGCCAGCTTGGCCATTTATAAGCACATCACATTGGGTGGAGGACGTCGAGCATGGGCAAGCGACATTTAGTCTCTTCGGTCCGGTCGTCCCTCGTTCGCATCTCGCTAACTTCGCATTTGCAAGAGACGGCAGGGGGAGGCTGCGCGCTCACGAAGTTCCGCTTGCGGATGCATGGTTGTGGCGCATCGGCTATGCCGTGACCGATGCCCTTGGCATGGGCGACGAACTGGAGCGCTTCCAAGCTCTTGAGCAGGACGGCAAATCCGTTGACATCAACACCGCGCAATATGTGCTCTCGCGGCTGCTCGGCCGCCTGCGTGGTGAAGGACATCCTTCAACGCCAGGGCTGCCGCATCCAGTATCCCTCCATCTCACTGGGTCTACTCATCGCGTGGTTCAGCTGCTACGAGCCTTTCCTACCAGCGGTGATGCAGTGGAGGAGGTTCAGTTTCTATTGGCGGTTGAGGCTGAGACGGCTGCAATGCGGCTGCAGGTCGACGGGCATGGCGAGAGCGCTCGGCCAGGCATCCTGACCTCAATGCTGGCAGACCTCGCTCCCGCAGTTTTTTCGCGTCTCACTGCGAAGCAACTGGGGGCTTTGCCTGAGTGCTCGGTGATTGACGGACCCCAAGGCCCAGAACGGAGAGTTGTGGCCGCTTGGCGGCTCATTGACTCCCGTCTTGGCAAATTGGAGTCTTGCCTAGTGCGTGGAATTCCTGTCCAGGCACAGTCTGCTTGGACGGCGCTCCGTCGTTCGGTTCGTGTGGCCGCAGTGTCTGCCTGGGCGCGTTCGCTTGTGTTTGAGATGAATCTCGCCGGGGATGCTACAGCTTCGACGAACGTAGAAATCCCACCAGAATGGGAACTGGATGACCCCGTACTCGCGATTGACACCGTAGGCATCAACATAGGAGCGCTCTTCCGTGACGCGCTGGCCCCAAAAGGGCGACTTGGCATCGTTGCGAAGATTACGCCGCTAGGCTGGCTTGCTTTGCTGACAGCGCAATTAAACCTCTATGGGACAGTTGGCAGAGCAGTTTTGCCGGAGAAACAGGCCGAAAAAATGAGGGCTGCAATGACCTCACTGGCCAAGCAACTTGCAAGTGCATGTCCTGATGAAGAGCTTGTGCCGGAAAAATGGCCATTCGGGGCAGACTCCCATATTGAAGCAGTGCTCGATGAACGCTCGTTCGAGTACGGCCTAGACCTCCTCGCAGAGATTCAATCTGCACTCGACTATACCGTCCGAAATTGTAAATCGCACATTTGGGGTCTGCAGCCACAGTCCAAATCGTTTACGGACGAAAGCGGGCGGCAGTGGCCCCACTCTCGTGGTCTTATTGAACAAGTTGGGCGTGACAGGCATGTCGAGATTGACGAAAATTACACCGGTCAGCGTGTGTGGACGCAGACGACCAATCGTGAAGGCAGATTGATTGGCGTTTCTGTTTTGGGTGAGACATTTGCGAGGACGGCGGGGACGCAGGGTAAGCGTTCTCTCTTGGATAGCGAAGGGCGACCATCGAATGCGGCTTCATACAATGGGACCGAACTTCGTGCGCCTATTTCCCTTCAAGTGGACGTCGAGAGGCGAGCAAAGACGAAAGTCGACGGAGAAAGCAACTTAGCAACGGCCAAGGACGTGTTCTCGTCAGAGAAGCCTTTGCAGCCGACAGTTGCCAGTGGTGGTGCGGAAGACCGCTTTAACGGTGACGTGCCGGCCGTGCCAGCTGAACCAGCCATGCTAGCTGAACCAGCCATGCCAGCTGAACCAGCCATGCTAGCTGAACCAGCCATGCCAGCTGAACCAGCCATGCCAGCTGAACCAGCCATGCCAGCTGAACCAGCCATGCCAGCTGAACCAGCCATGCCAGCTGAACCAGCCATGCCAGCTGAACCAGCCATGCCAGCTGAAAAGTTCTTTCAGCTCTTACGGGAGGTGCAAGACCGCGAATGGAACACTCGAAGAACCGCTAAGAGTGCTGGTCATGTTCGATTCGCAGTTTTCCAGTTTCGAATTGACGACTCCTACTATCACCCAATCGTTGATGCAGGGTTTCCAGACAGCATTGACCGCGCGTTCTGCAGCGATTTAGACATCGCCTCAACCTGTGGAACTGCTTTGTCGGAAATGGCTAGCGAGCGAGATGGAGATACGCCAACGCAACCAACAACAACAAATGCACAGCGCGCAAGGGTAGTTTTGTCCAAGGAGGCCTTAGAGAACCAATGGGACCGCTCCGAGTTGGTGCCTAGCTGGAACGAACATAGGAGACGTCGGCTGATTGACGAGGCTATCCGGGCATGTCACAAGTTTGGCGTAGACGTCCTGGTTCTTCCGGAATACAGCGTCAGGCCAGACACCGTAGAGTGGTTACGCGACCGGCTCACACAACTTCCGAACGCCAAATTATCTATCGTCGCTGGTACATATCGACTTCACGGAACCCCAAGAGACCTGCATTTCACAAAGAGCTTCGAGAATATCTTTGGGACGGTGGATAAACAAAAGGTGTTCGCGCCATCCGGCCACTCTATGGAAAAGTCGGCATACATAACGCTTCTCCAATCAATTCAGAACGAGTCGGGGGCAGTTGGCGTCTTTAGCCGAAGAAAGAAGTTCCATTCGATGGCGATGGGCGAGTTCATCAATCCCTCCGGAGAGGACTGGGCTCCACTGGCAAGCCTTGAGGGCCTCGTATCGGCCATCGACAAAGCGCGTGCGGCCGCAGGTTCGCCGCCATTGGATGTCACAGCTGTGACGTCAATGGCTAAGCAAATTAGGCCCGTGGAGCGAATGGCGGAGCTCATTTGCTCCGAACTGTTCGCCTCAACCCATCCGGTGAACCACGAGACAATTCGCAGCGAGTATCGAGCGCTCCGCCAGCGGTTCGGATATGACCCTGGAGAAGCGAAATACGACTCAGGAATTGTGAAAAACGACCCTGTGTTCTCAGACATCTCGAAATTGACGGCGGCGCTTAGGCATGATGGGCAGCCTGACCGTAGAACCATTTTGGTCGTTCCAGCATGTACCACCCGCTCTGCAGACTACTGGATTTATGGTCAATCTGCTTTGCTTGCTGCCGGTTTGACCACGGTGTTCTGCGCTGCAGTCTTTGCAGATTCAAAGACTGGCTTAAAGGGGGGCGGGAGTTGTGTCATCGCGAAGAGCAGTTGGTCCACGGCTCGCGAAACGCCAGGGCACCTTCTTGCCGCAACACCATATTCGGGTTGGTCGCGGGGCATTTATTACAACCGTCCAGAGGACGTTCTGACGCGCAAGGAGCAGGCGGTAGTGATTGTCGACATCGACCCAATCTACATGAACGAAGGAAAACCACGTCCCCAAGCCTTGCCAACGCCGGTCCAACTCGTTGCACACCTACCTGTCGTTGAAATGCTGGACGAGCAGCGTCTAATTGAGGCGTATACCCCAAAAAACGGCGGCTTCCCACCCGCTTCGACATTGCTGGAAAGGCCTGCGAAAGCAATAAAAGTTCAGGAGACCAAGGCCGTTGCAAAGGCTTTTCAGCCAGTTAGCGCATTCCTCGACGGGGTTGGTCCGATACATCTTGTTGATTCGATGTCAATCCTTCCGAATGGAAAGGCGTTATTCCATGAGGCTAAGGACATGTCAAAATTCTTCTCAGAGCCGTCGGGCTGGAGCGCTAGGCTTGAGTGCTGGAGCAGGAACTGGCGAGAGATGCCGTTCTACGGACCACCGCCAACACTGATTGATTGGCTTCCAGTTGACCTCAGCCCAAGCGAAGGCAGGCTCCCAACAGTTTTTGTTCCTCCATGGGGTGCCGACTTTGGAGGCAACTCGTCGTCATTGTTTGACCCTGACGAAACATGAAAATCCGCGCTCCTGCTTTGCGAGTGGACAGCAGGCGGGAGGGGGATTGAATGCAAGGCGCGTGTATATGCGCGCAAAGCTAAGGATTAAAGCAAGCCGCGAAAGCTGGCGGACCGACTGGAACGACTGAGCGCAAATACTCGTTTCAGTTTGTCGCATGAAGAACTGAACATTGCAAAATACCTGCACAGCGACACTCTAGGCCTTTACCGACCTCAAATCAGCTACTCGGCGATGTTAGCCGATGCGGACTAAGGCTAGCCCTACACTTCCCTTCCCTCTGCGTCGCAGGCGTCATTCAGATATACCGGCGTCAGCCACCCGCCCCATACACCACGCGATTTCGGCCGTCGAGAGCCCCCACCCTTTCTGTTCCAGTGCCTCTTTGATACGCGATAAAAGCTCTTCCCGGGAGCGATTTGGGGGTTGCGTCATTTTTCTGTGGTAATAGGCTATGAGTTGAGTCACTAGGTCTGCGCAAATTTCGTAGCGTGTCATGCGCTCCTCGGCGGAGTAGCCGCTGACATAGTTCCCATCGATGAGACGGACTGAGATTTTTGGCTGTGCACCTGCCAGTGCAATAGGGTCAGATTGCCAAGGAAAATCGGACGGTATGGTCACGGTGCATCTCCAAATCGGGTGAGTTTCGCGACAAGTTCGGCTTTAGTATTGGAGTTACTAATACCTTCGCATTCATCGGTACGAACAAAATTTGAAAGGCCGTTTTCGTTCCAACCCTCGGGGTCATCGTCAAGCGCTAGCCATCGAGCAGGCTCACGCCGCGCCACATCCTCTAGCACCTGCATTCCCCGCGACATCTGCGTGAAATGGAGCTCATTCATACGACTATGGAAAGTTGCCCCGATTACTCGCGCACGCAGAGCGGATGGCAGGTACTTGGCAGTTCGCGAGTATCCGTAACGACGCACCCAAGAAGTGCTAAGCACAATCCTCACCGTCTGATACGGCGTTAGGAGTTCTTGCAACAGCGCGGCGTGTTGAAAGAGCTTGTATTCGGGAGGTGCAACAAGGTAGGGGCCGCGTCGGGGATGCCACCAACAATTCTCATGGTGAAGGACGCCGTCATAGTCAAGATAAAGGATGTGACCGCTTTTTCCGTTCATGCCGCCCCCTGGCGTGAGTAAGGGGTGAACTCTATTGAATTGACCGTCGGGCTCTGGGGTTCAATTTTGTTAGCACTGGATTTGAATGGTGTATTCATCTCCCCATTCCACCATCAAACAGATTATAAAACAACAGGTTCTAATCGATTGAAAATCGAAGCATTGAGAATCTTAAATGTATTCGGGAGTCTAAAGTCAGTGCCGCTTCTGCCGCGGTTACCAAAATTTCTTAGTAAACTTCAAAATTTTCCCTTGTCTTTTCCTAACGTGTTGTTATCAAAGGAATTTTTCGAAGTTGATGGAAGGCGACTGATTCGTTTCTAGTGCTGAATAACACATTGACTTCGAATGGCCACCGTTACTAATTTTCTGTGGGAGTGACATGCGCCGTCGGCGCTGCCTCTTGCTCAAGCCGCTACCATCACCGTCCATGAACCTTCCCACCCAAGCACCTTCTACATCGTCCATCCACTTCGGTCATCAGGGCCGCGTCTGCATCGTCACGGGTGGCGCCCAAGGCATTGGCGAGGCCTGTGTCCGCCGCTTTGCGGCCGAAGGCGCCAAGCCGGTGATCGTCGACGTGGACGATGCGCGTGGCCAGGCGCTGGCGCAGGAGCTGGGCGCGCTGTATGTGCGCTGCGATGTGGGCGATAAATCGCAGGTGGATGCACTGGTGGCCCAGACCCTGGCGGCCCATGGGCGCATCGACGTTTTGGTGAACAACGCGGGCATC
Organism: Acidovorax sp. 22279; assembly: GCF_052045435.1. NCBI lineage: Bacteria > Pseudomonadati > Pseudomonadota > Betaproteobacteria > Burkholderiales > Comamonadaceae > Acidovorax > Acidovorax sp. 22279. The sequence continues at coordinate 266,195 of NZ_JBQEOV010000002.1, read as the reverse complement.
TTTCGCGCGGCAGACTTTCTGGAGGTAACCGAGGCCGACTTTGACGCGGTGCTGCGGGTCAACCTCAAGGGCTCGTTCCTGGTCGGCCAGGCGGTGGCGCGGGCCATGGTGGTATCGGGAGGCGGTTCGATCGTGAACATGAGCTCGGTCAACGGTGTGCTGACCATTCCCAATATCTCCAGCTACAACGTGAGCAAAGGCGGCGTGAACCAGCTCACGCGGGTGATGGCGCTGGCATTGGCCGACAAGAACATCCGCGTGAACGCGGTGGCGCCGGGCACCATCGCCACCGAGCTGGCCGCCAAGGCCGTGCTGACCAGCGATGAGGCCAAGAACAAGATCATGAGCCGCACGCCCATGAAGCGGCTGGGCGAGCCGTCCGAGATTGCCGATGTGGTGGCCTGGCTGGTCAGCGATGCGGCCAGCTATGTGACCGGCGAAATTGTGACTGTGGACGGTGGGCGCATGACGCTCAACTACACCGTGCCGGTCTGACGCACTTCTGGCCACTCCTGTTTTGATAGCTGCCAGCGTATGATTCACTAGCGCTAGCAGCTGTTTTCATCACTTTCAGACCTGTGGCACGCGCTGCAGCAGCCGGCTGGTACTGCGCGGCCAGCCCACCGGACCGAACCAGGCGCCGCCAGCAATCGCCCAGGCGTTGACCAAGCCGTAAAGCACCAGCGCCGCCCCTTGTGCCGCAAACACGGCAGCCAGTCCACCGCCCCAGCGCAGCGCCAGCCAGCCGCCGGTGACGGCCACCGCCAGGCGAACGATGTTGCCGATCACCGGCCAGAGCAGGCGCCCTGCCCCTTGCGAGGCAAAGTACAGCACCAGGCCCAGGCCGAAGAAGCCGTACACGGGGCCGACGGTGCGCAGATACAGCGCACCCGCTTCCAGCATGGCGGGGTCGCTGTTGAACAGGGACAGCCACGCGTTGGGAAAGGCTGCCGCCCACAGGCCAATCGCCTCGGCCATCACAAACGCCATGGCCGCGCCAATCCAGGTGGCGCGCAAGGCGCGCTCGCGCTGGCCAGCGCCGATGCATGTGCCGACCATGGCCACCAGCGGCGCGCCCAGGCCAAACACCAACGGAACCAGCAGGTATTCCAGCCGCGATGCGGTGCCGTAGCCCGCGATGGCCGCTGTGCCAAAACCACCCACCAATGCGGTCGTGACGCCAATCGCCAGATTGGTGGCGACGGTAGACACCGTGCCCACCAGACCCACCCGCAGGATGTCTTTGAACAGCACCCAACGAAACCGGATGTGCGCCAGCGACGGCCGCAGCAGGCTGCGCGGCGACCACAGGTATGCGGCCAGCACTGCGCTGCCGATCAGGTAATACGCCATCAGCGCAATGGCGCCACCGGCAATGCCCAGGCCCGGCATGGGGCCCCAGCCAAAGATGAACAGTGGCGAAAGCGGCACCAGTACAAACGCGCCCAGCACCGTGACGTAGGCTGGCACGGCCATGTTGCCCGTGCCCCGGATCACGGCCGACAGCGTGTTGAACAGCCACACCAGAAACGCCCCCGCAAAGACCCAGTTGGAATAGACCAATGCCGCATTCAGCGCGCCGCCCGTGCCACCCATGCGGGTGTAGAGCCAGCGCCCTCCTCCCACCACGCCAACGGTAAAGAGCAGCGAAAACACCGCCGCAATGGCCAGCGCATGCAGTACCAGCGCGTCGGCATCGTCCCGCCGCCTTGCGCCCAGGGCGCGTGCAATGGCCGAAGCAATGCCGCCGCCCATGGCGCCCGCCGAGGTCATCTGCATCAGCATGACGACCGGAAACACCAGCGCCATGCCGGCCAGTGCATCGGTGCCCAGCTGGCCGACAAAATAGGTCTCGATCAGCCCGACGCCCGCCTGCGCCAGCATCACCAGCACGTTGGGCGCGGCCAGCCGCAGCAAGGTGGGCGCAATGGGCGCCTCCAGCAGCATGCGGGTGCGCGGGTTCAGGGCCTCAGTCACATCAGGCCCCTGCCCCACCGGCTGCAGGCCGGCGTGGCACCACGATGCGCACGGTAGACAACTGAAGCACATCGCCGTGCTGGTTGCGGGTTTCGCTGCGCACCGTGACCATGCCCCGGTCGGGCTTGGACTTGGAGGGCTGGATCTGCACCACCTCGCTCACCACATGCAGCACATCGGTGGCGCGTGTGGGCCGGGGCCAGCTCAGTTCGCCCCCCGCACCGATGATGCCGCCCGCAATCGGCAGCCCACTGGTCACTTGCAGACGCATGGTCACGGCCGCCGTGTGCCAGCCGCTGGCGGCCAGACCGCCAAACAGCGTCTCGCGCGCAGCGGCGTCGTCCAGGTGAAAGGGCTGCGGGTCGAACTGCGCGGCAAAGGTGGTGATCTGCGCTTCGTCCATGGCGTGTTCGCCGCTTTGGAACTGGTCGCCGACAGACAGGTCGTCCAGGTAGATCGGGGAAGTGGGGGCTGTCGAAACGTTGCTGGCGGGGGGCTGCGTCATGTCGATGGCTTTCGTGGAGAGAAGGTAGTTAGTCAGGCCGCCGTGGCGGCGGGGCGCGCCACGCGCGCTTCTCGGATCGGCAGGTTGACCAGCGCTGCGCCTACGGCCAGCACGATGTCGATGTACCAGACCCAGTCATAGCTGCCGGTGGCCTGGAACACGCTGCCGCCCAGGTAGGCACCCAGGAATCCGCCAATCTGGTGCGACAGCATCACGATGCCGAACAGCATTGCCATGTTGGCCGTGCCAAACATCTTGGCGACCAGTCCGGCCGTGGGTGGTACGGTGGACAAGAAGGTGATGCCCATGACGGCGGCGAAGACCAGCACCACGGCCGGCGTCTTGGGAGCAAACAGGAAAATCAGCACCGCAAGACCTCGCGTGGCGTACAGCAGCGACAGCAGCGACTTCATGCGCCAGCGCCCTACCGCCCACCCCATGGCCAGGCTGCCCACAATGTTGAACAGCCCGATCACCGCCAGCGACCAGCCCCCTACTTCGGGCGCCAACCCGCACGCTGCGATCACGCCGGGCAAGTGCGTGGCCAGGAACGCCACGTGAAAGCCGCACACCAGAAAGCCTGCCGCCAGATACCGGTAGCTCGGTGTGGCCAGGGCCTGGGCAATGGCCTCGCGCGCGGTCAATGCCTTCTGGCCGGATACCGCTGCAGCCTGTGCCGCCAGCGCGTTGGAGTTGCCCTTGAGCACCCACACCGCCGGCAGCGCCAGCAGCACCAGCACGCCCAGCCACTGCATCGCACTGGCCCAGCCCACGGCGGCGGTCAGGCTGATGGCGATGGGCGCCATCAAAAACTGTCCGAACGAGCCGCCCGCGTTGACGATGCCGCTGGCCAGCCCGCGCTTTTGAACAGGCACCAGCCGGGCAGTGGCCGCCATCAGCACAGACGGCCCAGCCATGCCTGCGCCGCCTGCGGCCAACACGCCAATCGCAAAAATCAACCCGGCCGTGGTGGTCATATACGGCGTGATGAAGGTGCCCAGCGCCACCAGCGCCACACCGATCAGGATCACACGACCCGTGCCGATGCGGTCGGCCGCAGCCCCGGCAAACGGCTGGGTCAGCCCCCACCACAGTTGGCCAAACGCAAACGCCAGGCTGATGCTGCCGATGCCCAGGCCCGTGGAGGTGTTGAGTGCGGACAGGAACAGGCCCATGGTCTGGCGCGTGCCCATGGTCAGTGCAAAGGCGCCTGCGGCCGCCAGCAGCACCAGCCACAGGGCCAGCGGTGCGGCGGGCTTGGTTGCCGTCGCCTGCGGGGTGTGGTTATTCGTCATGCGCAGTCTCCTGCACTGGCATTGCAGCCAGCAGATCGAGCGAGTCGTCCACCAACGCGTGCAAGGCCATCACGCGTTCCACGCCCAGTGCCTCGTTCAGCGCCAGTTGTGCGGCCTTCCAGTGGCGTTGCGCTTCCGCGCGCTTGTCGCGGCCTGCGTCGGTGATGTGCACCAGGCGGCTGCGTGCGTCCGTACCCGCCTTCAGCGTGACCCAGCCCGCATCCACCAACGGGCGCAGGTTGCGGGTCAGCGTGGACGCATCCATCTTCATCTCCGTGGCCAGATCACCGGGGCGAATCGGGCCCAGCTTGAGCACATGCGACAGCAGCGAGTACTGCGTGGTCTTGAGTCCGCATTTCGCCATTTCGGCGTCGTAGTGGTTGGCCACGCGGCGCATCAGCTGGCGCAGCTTGAAGTTGGTGCAGCCCTGCGGCAGCACAGGGGCCAGGGTGGATGGGTTGGCTTGCATGGATTTGATTGTATCTGCAATAATTGCATATGCAACTCATGCATTTCAACCACGCCACCAACCAGGACAACCCATGACACAGCAAAACCACCTTGAACACTGGCTGGCACAGGAGCGCGACATCCTGGCCACGCTGGATGCAGGCCCCGGCCCGGGAGTGGCCCGCCGCGAGCAGATCGCCCACCTGAACGGCCTGCAGCAGATGCAGGCCATGCTGCGCGGCGAGCTGCCCTACGCGGCCATTGCCAAGACGCTGGACTTCCTGATCGTGGAAGTGGGCGAAGGCACGGCCATCTTCCAGGGAACACCCCGCGCAGAGCACCTGAACCCCATGGGCACGGTGCATGGCGGCTGGTTTGCCACCTTGCTCGACTCCGCCCTGGGCTGCTCCATCCACACGCACATGGAGCCCGGGCGCGGATATACCACGGCCGAGCTGGGCATCAACCTGGTCAAGGCCATCACGCCCAAGGTACAGCGCGTGCGCGCCGAGGGCCGGGTGATCCACAGCGGGCGCCAGCTGGCCACGGCCGAGGCGCGCCTGGTGGGGCCGGACGGCACGCTGTATGCCCACGCCACCACCACCTGCCTGGTTTTCGATCTGCCTGCACAATCGAAGGGATGAAATTCCTCCACACGATGCTGCGCGTTGGCAACCTTCAACGCTCGATTGATTTCTACACCCAGGTGCTGGGTATGCAACTGCTGCGCCAGTCCGAGAACCCCGAGTACAAATACTCGCTGGCCTTTTTGGGCTTCGAGGGCGGCAACCCCAGCCAGGCCGAGATCGAGTTGACCTACAACTGGGGCGTGGAAAGCTACGACATGGGCACGGCCTACGGCCACATCGCGCTGGGCGTGCCCGATGCGTATGCCGCGTGCGAAAAGATCAAGGCCTCGGGCGGCAACGTGACGCGCGAAGCAGGTCCGGTCAAGGGCGGCACCACGGTGATCGCGTTTGTGACCGACCCCGATGGCTACAAGATCGAGTTGATCCAGCGCGCCGAAGGCGCAGGCGGCCAGGGTCTGCGGTGATATTTACTATCAAATAGATAGCTGCTGGCGCATATTCCACTAGCGCATGCGGCCATTTGGCCAAAAAAACCCGGCAGCGCCGGGTTTTTTGTTGGAGAAGCAGGCGGCGCTTACAGGGCACCCAGCGTCACTTCCACACGGCGGGCTTCGGCGTTGCTGCCGGTCGCGGTGGTTTCTTCGGGCTTCTTCAGCTCCACCTTGGCTTCGGCCACGCCCAGGGCCTTGAGCGCTTCGGCCACGGCCATTGCGCGCTGCTTGGCCAGTTCTGCATTCAGTGCGGCGTCGCCCGTGGCATCGTGGAAGCCGGAAATGACGGCCTTCTTGCCCTCAGCCACACCCTTGACCACGTCGGCCAGGGCTTCGTTGGCACCTGCGGCCAGTTCGGCCTTGGCGGTGGCAAAGTAGAACTTCACCACGCCGTTTTCCACGCGCACGCTGGCAATATCTTCTTCCACGGCTACGGCGGGTGCTGCGGGCGTGTTGCTGGCTGCAACGGCGGCAGGCCGGACCGGTGCTTTGGCGCCCAGACGCTTGACCACCACGGTGCCCACCACTACGGAGATCACCAACGCAATAAGTGCAAACAGAAAACCGAGGGCAAAACGTTGTTGGCTATCGTCGTCAGAGCTGGACATGGAAGATCCCTGTAGTGATGAATAAAGTGGTTGGGCGGCCAATGCAGGCGTTGCGAAAACAAGGCCCCGGCCGCTTGCAGCAAAGCTTTCGATTGTAGAGTGAAGGCATGACGAATCTGCCCGCCCCACTGCGAGACCCGGCGCCGATGCTGGAGCGTGCCCTCCAGGAATGGGGTGGCCATCAGGACCTGTGGATTTTTGGCTATGGGTCGCTCATCTGGCGGCCGGATTTTGACTATGCCGAGCGGCGCCCGGCCAAGGTCCACGGCTGGCACCGGGCGCTCAAGATGTGGAGCCGTATCAATCGCGGCACGCCCGAGTGTCCGGGGCTGGTGTTCGGCATGCTGTCGGGCGGAAGCTGCCGGGGCATGGTGTTCCGCGTGGACAAGGTGCATGCGCGGCAGGTGATGATCAACCTGTGGCAACGCGAGATGGTCACCGCTGTCTACGACCCGCGCTGGCTGGTGTGCCACACGCCCCATGGCCCGGTGCGGGCGCTGGCCTTTACCCTGTCGCGCAAAAGTCCCAATCACACGGGCGAGCTGCCCGACCACGAATACTGCCGCATTTTCGAGCAGGCCTGTGGACGCTACGGCACCACCCGCGACTACGCCCAGGCCACCTATGACGAGTTGCGCAAGCACGGCATTCACGACAGGGCTTTGGCTCGGTTAATCGCGTTGGCCCAAAAAGAGGCATAGTGCACATTTTTCTGGACTCTTGCGTGGTGGCTTGCCAGACTGCGCCTTTGTATCGGGTTCAATCCCGCGTTCATTCATTCGCACCGAGGAGTTTGAGTCATGAAGATTCGTTTTGCTTTTGCCCTGTCTTCCCTGGCTGTTGTGGCGCTGGCGGGCTGTGCCTCCCACCTGTCTGGCAACCGCGCTACCGCCAAGCTGGAGCCCACCCGGGGCAACACAGCCACTGGTACGGTGACGTTTGTACAGACCGGCGATGGTGTGCAGGTGTCGGGTGAAATTCGTGGACTCAAACCTGACGCAGAACACGGCTTTCATGTGCATGAAAAGGGCGACTGCTCGAGCGGCGACGGCATGAGCACCGGTGGACATTTCAACCCCACGGCCAAACCGCACGGATCCCACGGCGCGGGAGAACACCACACCGGTGATCTGCCCAGCCTCAAGGCCGACAAATACGGCGTCGCCGCATTCAGCTTTGTGTCGCGGTCCATCAGCGTGGGCGGCCCCACCACCGACATCGTCGGCAAGGGCCTGATCGTTCACCGCGACCCCGACGACTACAAGACCCAACCCACCGGCAACGCAGGCCCGCGCCTGGCTTGCGCGGTGATTGCTTCCAAATAAAGCGGAAGCGGCCTTAGCCGCTGCTACTCGCGCGCCGCCAGCAACTGCGCGGCGCGTTCCAGGTCTTGCACGGTGTCTATGTCGGTCACCGTGCCCTCGTCATCCACCTCCACCTGCCGTACCCCGCCCTGCTGCGCCTGCGTGCGCACCACGCTGGCGGCGCCCTGCTCGCCAGTCAGTGCCCGCAGGCTGGACAAGCATGCGGCCGCAAACCCCACCGGGTGACCGCGCGTGCCCTGGTACAGCGGCGTGACCACGGCGCAGTCCGGGTCCGCCAGCGCGGCGGCGATGGTGCGCAAGGTGTCGGGACGGATCAGCGGCAAATCCCCCGGCAACACCAGCCAACCGGGCGCCTGGGTCGTGGCGCGCACAGCTGCGGCGATCGAATCCCCCATGCCGGGGTGGCCTGCGTCTTCGAGGTGCCAGGGCAGGCCGCTGGCGCGCACGGCATCGAGGGTGTGTTCCAGCACGGTCTTTGCTCCCAGGGGCGCGCGCAGCTTGTGCACCGCACCGCCGGACGCGGCAAAACGCTCTCCCCGGCCCGAGGCCAGCACCAGAACGACGGGGAGCAAAGGCGATACGAGCATGGGGTTCCGCTTGAACAGGTTGCTGGGCCATCAACTGTGGCGTGCAGCGGGCGCGATTCTAGTGCTGCGATGCCGGGCCAGCAGTCTTCAGAACGCGCCACTCGCCACCGTGAAATCCGCATGCTGCGCTGCCAGCCCGTGCAGCATGCTCACCAGCGGCCGCAGGTCATCACGCCGACTGTGCAACGCATAGCCGAGCGACCCCAGCGGCACAGGGCTTGGCAACACCTGCAACACATCCCTGGCGCGCAGGGCTTGCGCCCAGCCCTCGGGCAGCACGCCAATGCCGCTGCCCTGTGCGAGCAAGCCCACGATGGCGCCCCAGTGGTTGCACACCAGTCGGCGCGCGGGGCGTGCATCGGCCTGCCGCAGCCAGTCGTCGATGAGGTGGGTCACCCCCGAGCCTTGCGGCAGCGTTACCAGCGGTTGCGACTGCATCGCATCGGCATCCATCTGGCGCAGGCCGTGCGCCACGCCAGGGCCAGCGCACCAGGCAAAGCGCGCATGCGCCAGCGGCACCGAGGTCAGCGCACTGCGGCTGGCGGGGCCGGCGATCACGGCCACATCCAGCTCGCCCTTGTCCAACCGCTCTGCCAGGGCAGCGCCCACATCCACGTGCACCGACACCTCCAGTGCCGGGTGCGCCGCCGCCAGGGCTTCCACCAGGCGCGGCAGCCAGGTGATCGCCGTCAGCTCGCCCACCCCCAGGCGGCAGGGGCCGCGCAGGCCGGTGGTGCTACCCATGTCCTGCTGCAAACGGTCTGCCTGCTGCAGCAACGCGCCCGCCAGGGGCAGCAGTCGCGTGCCCGACTCCGTCAAAGCCGCGCGGTGCCCGGCGCGGTCAAAGAGCACCTGACCCAGCGATGCCTCCAGTTCGGCGATCCGCTTAGACAGGGACGACACCGACAAGTGCACCCGCTCGGCCGCCATGGCAAAACTGCTGCAGGTGGCGGCCCAGTAGAAGGCTTCGAGCTGCTTGAGGGTCATGTTGTGAATATATTTTCAATTTGGCGAACAAATCATTCGCAATAAATTCGCTTTCTTGATTATTGTGGTTTCAGGACACTGCTTTCCAGCCCTCGTTTGCTCTTGCCTGGAATCACGCCATGTCCACCCGCTCCACCACGCCCCAACAGCCCGCCACCAACGCCTGGGGCGCTTTCAACGGCACGCGCCGGAGCGGCCGCACGGCCGATCTGCTGTCGCTGGACGACTTTGAAGCCGCCGCCCGCCGCGTGCTGCCACGCCCCATCTTTGGCTACGTGGCCGGCGCGGCCGAGGACAACTTGGCATTGGACGACAACCGCCAGGCGTTCCGCGAGATCGCACTCGTTCCCCGCGTGCTGCGCAACGTGGCTGAGCGTGATCAGGGCGTGACCCTGTTCGGCCAGCGCTACGCCAGCCCCTTCGGGATCGCGCCCATGGGTATCGCGGCGCTATCGGCCTACCGGGGCGACATCGTGCTGGCCCGTGCGGCGGCAGCGGCGGGCATTCCGGCCGTGCAAAGCGGCAGTTCCCTCATCCGGCTGGAAGAAGTGATGGCCGCCGCCCCCGGCACTTGGTTCCAGGCCTACCTGCCCGGCACCCCCGAGCGCATCGACGCCTTGCTGTGGCGCGTGATTGCGGCAGGCGTACAGACCCTCGTAGTGACGGTGGACATCCCCGTGGCGGGCAACCGCGAGAACAACATCCGCGCGGGCTTCTCCACCCCGCTGCGCCCCAGCCTTCGCCTGGCGTGGGACGGCATGGTGCGCCCGCGCTGGCTGGCAGGCACACTGCTGCGCACGCTGGCACACCACGGCATGCCGCATTTTGAAAACTCGTTTGCCGAGCGCGGCGCGCCCATCCTGTCTTCACGTGTACAGCGCGACTTTGCCGCGCGTGACCACTTTGACTGGAGCCACATCGCCCACATCCGCCGCCAGTGGCGCGGCCCGCTGGTCGTCAAGGGCATCCTCAGCCCGCAGGATGCCGCCCTCGCCCGCCAGCACGGGGTGGACGGGATCATCGTCAGCAACCACGGCGGTCGCCAGCTCGATGGCGCCGTGGCCCCGCTGCGAGTGCTGCCCGCCATTGCCGAGCAGGCTGGCAGCGGTATGACGGTGATGCTGGACGGCGGCATCCGCCGGGGCACCGACGTGATCAAGGCCCTGGCGCTGGGCGCGCAGGCAGTGTTTGTGGGGCGGCCCTTCAACTACGCAGCAGCAGTGGACGGCGAGGCAGGCGTTACAGCGGCCATCGATCTATTGCGCGCCGAGGTGGACCGCAATCTGGCAATGCTGGGCGCCACCTCCTGCGCAGCGCTGGGGCCAGAGCATCTCATGGACCGCCGAGCACCGTAGAGGACTGCGGCGCACGCTTCTTGGCGGGTGCCTGATCAAGCTGGGGAGCAAAGTGCAATCAGCCCAGTTTGAAATGAAGTGATGGCAGCGCCGCCGACGCTCCCCTGTCGATCACTTCAATATTGATAGCTGTCAGCGCTTACCTGGAAAGCGCTAATGGCACTTTTCTTTCAATAGGGTTGGTCTGCAGCGCCACGGACGGCCTCAGGCTGATTTCGAACTTTCACTCGACCACCATTAGCAGGCAGTTTTTGACCCGAACAGTCCCGTTTGCCGCGCACTATGGAACTGCCATGGGTGGCCCTTCAGTTAAAGTCCTCGCCCCGCGGGTGATTTTTGGCCGCTTCGTGCACCCCCGTGACTGGGTTTGAAAACAAAATCTGCGACTTTGGGTGGCACCAGGGATCCTCTGAACAAATCACCGCGCCGTGCGCATCTGCGGACTCGGGCGGTCTGCCGCGTTGCAAATGCTCGCAATAGCTACAGCTATTGCTGCGCTTTGCACCTTGCAGCCCATCCCGATCCACAGCGCACACTTACCGCTCGATTCATGCAGAGGATCCCCAGCTGATTCGGCCAAGCAAACTGCAACTCGCGGAGATAAAAAAATATGCTGTTAATCGATATTGCCGTCGAGCACACTTTGGTGTCCAAAAAGGATGGCGTTCGTCAGACTTTCTTGCTGCATCCTTTCACTGATACACAGCGCGATTCACTGGGCAAATTCGAGCTCGTCCGCGACGTCAGCCAGCCCGGACTCAAAGACGTGAAACGCTCCACCTTCGTATCGTTTCACCAATTGGCGGAGCTGTATGCAAAAGGCCTGCTCGAAGAATTCGGGTTTTCCGTTCGCATGTGTCCGGGTAAAGGCACCTACCCTGCCAAGCTTCCAGCCAAAAAGATACTGCCCACCAGCATCAAGCCAGGCTCTTCGTTCGATCTGGCAGTGCAAAAGGTGGATATTTCCAAACCGGCCACGCGCGAATTGAGAACAGCCTTGCTTCGCGCCAACGTCCAAATTTAAGCGTGACGGCGCTGATCGATACAGGAGCCACTGTGAGCCCAACCATTGCGCATGCTGAACTGATTGCCACATTCAAGCGGGCCGAGGCAGATGCCGCCCACAAGTTCGGACTGATCCAAGCGGCTGCGAATAAGGGCCCCAAGGCAATACAAGCCGCCACAGAAACAGCGGCAAAGGCGGCAAAACGCAGGGACTCTTTTGCGAAAAATCTGGGCGATCTGGGGGTGGACCTAAAGTATTGAACGCCGCCAAGCACATAGCGCAACACCCACCATTGGCGACCGCGCACAACAGGCGATGATCGTCAAAACAATCTCCGCAATCTAAAAACAGAATCGGCCACGGGTCCTGCCCCGATTTGCATGCTTTCCAAGCACGGCAATTGAAGCGTCTTCATTTTCCGGATTACAAAGATGTTGAGAGAGGTCGGATACCGCTATAGGCTGATCTGAGTCGTTCGTTTCGTTCGCTTGAGACGCGGCTTTCGTGGACAACCGTCATTCGATGCCGACACAATCGAGCGGCAGCTTTGCCCCTCGATTCTTTCCCATCAATTCAGCGTTGGCATGAAGCCATCAGGCGACCTGCAATCGACACACAGTGACGATCTTCTAATCGGCCAAAACATGCATCCAAACTTGCGCTGATGCCTGCGTGGCTAGCCAAGGGTGAAGAATGAGTGGCCCCTGAGTGTGTGGATGACAAGTCACCGCTCAAGCGTCTAAGCGTCCACGCCCCCATTGCTGGCAGACACGTGCGACCAGACGCAGAAAAGCCTCTTTTTAGGGAGGCCCATTGCGACCAACGGTTGCCCATTGATCGAGGAGAGGCCATCTCACTCTTCGACATATATGGTAACACTAGTACGCCTGCTTCAACTCCTTTTTCTCCAATGAGTTAAGTAAATCAACATCTTGCCAATCAACCTGCCAGTGCCCATCACACACGACTGCTAAAAATGCATTGATATCTGCATTGCTTGGCTGGGTTTTCTGCAATACCGAATAAATTGACTTCAACCACAGAGATTTATTGGTATTCGGAACAAACGGGCAGCTCAATAAGTCAAGCAGAAGATAAGCCTTTTCGCTATTCATTAGGATATCTGACATATCCCCTAGTCTCGATGTGGCGGAGCGAAGAATCTTCTTTCTGATTGCCTTGTACTGATCTTCATCTCGTATATAGAAAAGGCACGAGACAATCGTGAAGTAAGATAATCTCCGTTTTCCGATAAAAAGCTCATCCAATACCCGGGAGGGCAGAAGATGGTGATCTCCGAGCTCCCGAATTGCCAAAACAATATTCAAGTACTCCAGATTGACAAATCCGTCAACACCTTCGGCGTGCGGCTTCTCACATTGCTCGAGGAGTAGCGTTGATGCCAGCGTATACAGCTGGTGTGAGATGGTTTTCGCGTGAAGTGGGAGATGCTTTTCAGAAAATCGGAATATAAGAATTAGCGACGTACTGAATTTATATGAGGCGCCGACCGATGGAGCAACGCTATACAAGAAGAACAGCACATCCACCAAAACATCGATGGCGGCCAAGTAGTCATCCTGAACATCAACTTCGCAATTCGCCAGATCTCTGTTGACCAGCTTTTTAATCCGCTCGGCAACAACCGACATCAAGAAGGATGCGACCTCGTCATAGCTTGCAGAGTTCGCAGAGCAGAGGGCTTTTATTGAGTCGATATAACTCTTCGTGAGCTTCCACTTAGAAAATACCCGCTTAGGGGTCAGCGTTCCCGAAGCTGGTTCGTCCAGGAATTTCGATAAGAACTCATTCGTCTTAATGCCTGCCTCAAAAATCAACCTAGATTTGGTTGTTAGAAATGGTCGCTGGATAGTGGAGGACTTGGCTGTATTTGCGTGAAGATTAAATGAAATCAGCACATCAGCATAGATCTCATATACGTGCTGAGCAACATATTCGCTGGTCGCAAATATAAATACATCATCTACATATCTGCGAAAAACGTAATCATTGCCGAACTTCATGTTGGATAGTTTTGCAATGGCTCGGCGATCTATCTCTTGAAAGAGGATTTCGGCAAATATTCGGCTGGCTTCGGGGCCAATTGGAATGCCATTTGTCTCGTTATGGTTACCGTGTCGGATGGTTTGATCGAAGTCTTGCGCAAACGTGGATGAGACGGAGATGTTGGCTTTCGTGAATTCTTTGTCCTTAACTGACCACGAAAGACTGTGTGTATAAATGCTATCAAAGCATTTGGAGACATCTAGGGTCGTTAGTACGGAAAACTGCTTCTCAAGCGAGAAGTAGTCTCGCGAATTGAAGAACTTGTACAAACGGTCGTAACCAAAATACGAGAAGAACGAGGGCGTATGTTTGACGTACCGGTCAAGGCTTGCCAAAGTTATGGCATCCTTTTTATACTGATTAATGTTTTCCCAAGAGCTTTTGCTATAGAAACTTCCTGCCACTTTGCGAGGAGAACGAATTGAAGCAGGACTCTGTGCGCAATAGTGCAGGATTAATTGTTCGTACTTCTGGTAGAAGCACTTAAGCCGCCACTGCGAGAGTGGATGAAGAAGCGCCAACCGCCTAAACTCCTTAGAGTTTTTTCTTACCTTGTATAGGTACGGGTTTGTAGAATTAACCGCCTTAGGATGCCCCTCTCCCAGTACAAGAGCATCGACAATAGTTTTTTGAATGCCGCTTGCGGTGCCAATTGACGCAACATGATTGTACAGCCCGTCATTGGAAAAAATAATTGGAGTTTCAAAGGGCAGTGTTTCAGTAATGAGTACGCGGTTGTAGTCGCCGCGTTTGATTCTATTTTTCTTTTTCATCTCATCCTCAATTTTTCCAGCACTCTTGGATCTGTTTAAGTCTCGATCCGGAAAAATGCACAAAGCTTGCTTTGGCATGCCCTTCTGCAAAACTATTAGAAAGCAATTGTCTTTTTTGCATTCCGGTTAATTTTGCGGATGACAACGAGGCGATGCGCCCATTTTTTGAAAGAATCGCATTCCTCAAAAACTTATCAAGAGACGCAATTCCTTCCGCACCACTTGAGGCTAGAGGGTAGCTGTAAAATATTCCGGCAATCTTCTTTCCTCCGGCCTTTGCGTTGTAGACACTAAAGTTATTTGTGAGAAACTTAATTCTGTCCCTCAGCAAAAGCCAGTCCCCTGTATTTGAAAAATCAAGGAAAGATCTGGATATTCTTGTTTTAAATCGAGTTATCTTCTTCGCGGCAATGTCCACCGCCACTGAGCGATGTTGATCTCCCGGTTGCTTGCCCTTATTTTTATCCCGTACAGGCTCACTGATTCGAAATGAATAGCCGAGGTAGTCAAACTTAAATAGATGCACAGTCGCATCAGTCGGCTTTGTTGGGTTTACTCGATCTATTGCTTCCTCAATCTGTCTCTTTGCTGGATTTAAACGAAGCCCGGATGGGAGCATATTCTCAATCTGCCGGACAAATACTACTGCATCCTCCCTTGCTGAAGTAACGACGATGATGTCATCTACATACCTGGAAAAGAAGAACACATCATCATGCCCGCTCACTTTATGATCGAAGTCTCGCATCAAATACTCTGACAAAGCCGCACTCAATGCAAGTCCGCGAGGTAATCCAGTTCCGCCGAGCGCTGCATGGCACCCAAGTAAATCATGCAGCAATCTCTTGCTTAGAGGGCTGAGCACAGGAAGCTCGCCAACTTTCGCTATTACGTGAGAAACCTTGAAAGACTCGTAGAAGCTCTTCACGTCTAGGCGGTATACGCGAAATGGCACACCCTCCTCGATTAGCAGGCGCAGATTCGACACGATCTGTGCCCGCCCACGTGAAGCGGTTTTTGATGTTCTCTTGATGTTTGAGCAGAGTTGTCGAGCAACAAGTTCATCCCAGAGGCTGGGAAGCATGAAAACCTGCCGTCCATGCAGCGGAAAGCTCACCAGAGGATTCGCAGCTTTCGAGAACCCAGAAGCAGCAACTGCCAGAGCCTTGTTGAGCATGGTCTCGCGGAATGCCTCCAGCTCCTCAGAAGTTTTTATTCCAACAAAGTCTAATTTTTGAAAAACTCGCGCAAGTGTTTTCTTGTTAAAGGACTGGTCGTACACGCAACTCCCCCAGTTTTGTATGCGGCTCAATGTAACAAGATCCGCAGGGCAGTTCCAGGGGGCTGCCGGCTTAGACGATAGAAATGCCGTACAAGCAATCACGGCGCATGCTGCGCGTCCTGCGAGCGCGACATCAGGAGCGCCCGTTTCCTAGAGCCTCCAGTTCGGATAGGGTGGCATGAGGTCGCAGGGTAACGCCGACCCGAAACTGGTAGTGTTGTGGCTGCAGAACGTCGCGGAGGAGCCATTCGAGTTCGAACTCAATGCGCTGACCGGATGACCGCTCGACATAGGACAACGTAAGTACGACCGGCATAGATGAGAGCCTGCAATCGCTGCATTGCAGTCATTTCTCTGCCGCTTGAGCTAGGCCGAAAGCTGCGCGCCAAAACACAGCCAGAGCAATGCTATGGTGGACACCGAACTGAAGCAGATGGATGAGTCATAAAAAAGGCGCCGGGCTCTTCCAAACCCGGCGCTCTCATTCCAACTAGCTTTATCAAGCCAGCTTGAACGGCAGCTCGCGTGGCGTCTTGCCCGTGATCTGCGCGATGGCATTGGCAAACGCCGGTGCCAGCGGTGGCAGGCCCGGTTCGCCCATGCCCTTCGGTGGATCGGCGCTGGGCACGATGTGCACCGTCACCTGCGGCATGTCGGTGATGCGGGGCACGGCGTAGTCGCCGAAGTTGCTCTGCTCCACCACACCGTCTTTGAGCGTGATGGCTGCGCCGGGCAGGCAGGTGCCCAGGCCCATCAGCGCGGCGCCTTGTACCTGGGCTTCCACGCTTTTGGGGTTGACCACCAGGTTGCAATGCACGCCGGCCGTGATGCTGTGCAGCTTGGGCGTGCCGTCTTTGACGGAGGCCTCGACCACATACGCCACCACCGACTCGAACGACTCGTGCACCGCCACGCCCCAGGCACGGCCTGCGGCCAGCTTCTTCTTGCCGTAGCCCGACTGGGCGACGGCCAGCTGCAGCGCCGCCTTGTGGCGCGGGTGCTTGTCGCCCATCAGGGCCAGGCGGTAGGCCACGGGGTCCTGCTTGGTGGTGCGGGCCACTTCGTCGATCAGGGTCTCCATGGCGTAGGCCGTGTGGGTGGAGCCCACGCTGCGCCACCACAGCACCGGCACGTTCACATCCGGGTGGTGCACCGACAGCTTCATGGGTACGTCGTACGGCTCTTTCATGCCCTCGATGGCCGTGGCGTCAATGCCGTTCTTGATCATGAAGGCCTCGAACGGCGAGCCCTTGGTGATGGACTGGCCGACGATGGTGTGGTCCCACGCCAGGATCTTGCCCTTAGCGTCAAAGCCGATCTCGGCGCGGTGCACGTGCATGGGGCGGTAATAGCCGCCCTTGATGTCGTCTTCGCGGCTCCACAACGTACGCACGGGCGCGGTGATGCCGGCAGTGCGCGCGGCCTTGGCCACGCCGCAGGCCTCCACCACGTAGTCGCTGGTGGGGATGGCGCGGCGGCCAAAGCCGCCACCGGCCATCTGCGTGTTGACCTTCACGTTCTGTGGCTGCAGGCCCAGCGTCTTGGCGGCGGCCATAGCGTCCAGGCCAGGCATTTGGGTGCCCATCCAGAGTTCTGCCTTGTCCCCCTCCAGCTTCACGGTGCAGTTCAGCGGCTCCATGGGCGCGTGCGCCAGGTACGGGAAGACGAACTCGGCACTGATTTTGTGGGGTGCACCCGCCAGCGGCGCCATGTCGGCCTGCATGGCCACATTGCCTGGCTTGGCGGCCAGTTCGCGGTACTGCGCCAGCAGCGCAGTGGTGTCGGGCTTGGTGACCGCGCTGGTGTCCCATTCCACCTTGAGCGCGTCGCGGCCCTGTTTGGCAGGCCAGTAGCCGTCGGCGATGATGGCCACGCCCTCCCCGCCCCGGTCGGTGGGCACGCGCAGCACGGCCTTCACGCCCTTGATGGCTTTGGCGGCGCTGTCGTCCAGGGACTTCACCTTGGCGCCAAACACGGGCGGGCGGGCCACCACGGCCGTCAGCATGCCGGGCAGGCGCACGTCAATGCCGTAGTCCTGCTGGCCGCTCGACTTGGCCTTGGCATCCAGCCGCCCGGTGGGTTTGCCGATGAGACGGAATTGCTTGGGGTCCTTGAGTGCGACCTTTTCAGGCACGGGCTGCTTCATGGCGGCTTCTGCCAGCGCACCGTAGCCCAGCTTCTTGCCACCGGGGCCGACCACAAAGCCGTTGCTGGTGCGCAGGGCCGACGCGTCCACTCCCCACTGGGCGGCCGCCGCCGAAACCAGCATGGCCCGGGTGCGAGCGCCCAGCTCGCGGTACTGGGTATACGAGTTCTTGATGGAGTTGGAGCCGCCGGTGAGGTGCATTCCAAATGCGGGGTCGGCGTAGGCCGGGTTGGCGTCGCCGTGCACGCTGCGCACCTTGCTCCAGTCGGCATCCAGCTCCTCGGCCAGGATCATGGGCAGGCCGGTTTGCACGCCCTGGCCAAAGTCCAGGCGATTGATGGTGACGGTGACGGTGCCATCGGCATCGATGCGCACAAAGGCCGAGGGCTGTTCGTGCGGCTTGAGGCCAGAGGGGGCCGCAGCGGCTGCGCCCTGTGCAGCAGACACCAGGGGAAACGCGCCCAGCGCAAAGCCCGAGGCAGCCGACACCTTGAGGAAGGTGCGGCGAGCCACACCTTCCGATGCATCAAAAGCTCCTGAATTCATAGCGCCCTGCGCTTTATCCACTAACGCTTGGAGGTGTTTTGGCATGAAATGTTGTGCCTGGCCCTGCAGGGCATGGGGTTCAAAGTGCATGGTGGTCTCCTTCAATCAGGCCAGGGTCTTGGCAGCGTCGTGGATGGCGGCGCGGATGCGCACGTAGGTGCCGCAGCGGCACACGTTGCCGGCCATGGCAGCGTCGATGTCGGCGTCGGAGGGCTTCTTCTTGCCCTTGAGCAGCGCGGTGGCGCTCATGATCTGGCCGCTCTGGCAGTAGCCGCACTGGGCCACGTCGTGCTTGACCCAGGCGGCATGCACGGCCTTGCCCACCTTGTCGTCGGCGGCAATGGCTTCAATGGTGGTGATCTTCTGGCCTGCCGCCGCCGAGATGGGCGTGATGCAGGACCGCACCGGCGCGCCGTTCAGGTGCACGGTGCACGCACCGCACAGCGCCTGGCCGCAGCCAAACTTGGTGCCGGTCATGCCCAGCGTGTCGCGCAGGGCCCAGAGGATGGGAGTGGATTCGTCGGCATCCACGGCCGTGTCTTTGCCGTTGATATTGAGGGTGGGCATCGTGGGACTCCTTGGGATGAAGGTCAGCGCTCAAAAGCACAGCGCAATCGGTAGGGCGGCGCGGGCAGACATCAAGCCGCTTTGTTGTTTTAAGAGAATAACTATTCGATTAAACCGCAAAATTCGAGTTTCTGCAGCGGCACGATTTACGCCTTGATGGCGTCCCAGCACAGGCCAAACGCCATTTGGTGCACAGCCTCGTCATCGGGCAGCACCTGGGTGCGGATCAGGTTGCCGGTCTCCCGCACCGAGCCCACCAGGCTGGCCGTGAGCAGCGGAATGGGCACGGCCTTGAGGATCTCCTGCTGCTGGCCTTCTTCCATCAGCGCAAAAAAGCCCGCCATCAGCCGGGTCGAAAATTCGCGGTTGCCCTGGGTGAACCAGGGCGAGTTGTAGTACTGCTCCTGGAACACCACCTCGGCGTATTGGTCCAGCCGATGGCGCAGTAGGTTGCCCCAGGCGCGGCGCACCCTTGCGCGATAGGGCATGCCAGGTTCTATCCCGTCCATGATGCGCGCGGCCGTCACGGTCTTGGCATCCTGGTACAGCTGGCTGATCAGTTCGTCCTTGGACGGGTAGTACACGTACAGCGTGCTCGTGGCCACACCCGCTGCCCGGGCAATGTCGGCCAGGGTCAGGCCGCTCAAGCCGCGCTGGGCCACCAGTTCAAAGGTGGCCTGGGCAATGGCGCGCTGTTTCTCGTCGTCTTTGGGTTTCATCGGAACCAGGAATATAAACGAACATAAATTCGACCACTATCAAAACCCACTGCACAGGCCCTGGCGCAATGCCACATCGTACGGGGGATGCACAATCGTGGCCATGACCACGAACTCCATCGCCGACCTCCGCAAGAGCTACGAGCGCGCCGAACTCAACGAAGACGCCTCGCACGCTGCCCCCCTGCAGCAGTTTGACCAGTGGCTCAAGGAAGCCATCAGCGCCGAAGTGCCCGAGCCCAACGCCATGACACTGGCCACCGTGGGCAGCGACCTGCGACCCAGCACCCGCATCGTGCTCATCAAGGGCTATGACGAGCGCGGCATCGTCTGGTTTACTAACTACGACAGCCGCAAGGGCCGGCAGATTGCCGGCAACCCTTATGCCGCCCTGCAGTTCCACTGGGTGGAGCTGGAGCGTGTGGTGCGCATCGAAGGCGTGGTGGAGAAGGTCAGCGACGAGGAAAGCGACGAATACTTCCACAGCCGCCCGCTCGACTCCCGCATCGGCGCCTGGGCCAGTCCGCAAAGCCAGGTCATTTCAGGCCGCAGCGTGCTGGTGGCCAATGCGGCCAAGTACGGTGCGCAATTCATGCTGAAACCGCCCCGCCCGCCGCACTGGGGCGGCTACCGCCTCAAGCCCGACCAGTGGGAGTTCTGGCAGGGGCGCAAGAGCCGGCTGCATGACCGGCTGCGCTACCGGCTGGACGCGGGCGAATGGGTGCGGGAGCGGTTGGCGCCCTGAACACTGCTGGCCGCCCTGCGTGAGCCTTAGCGATGGGTAACCAAGTGGATTCCACATCCGAAGTCGTTTACCTGTGTCTCAACCCGGAGTCTGAGCTGCCCCAGCTTTCTCTGGGGAGCTTTCGCGCCATCGTCGTGATTGAGTCGGAAGTGTCTGCGCTCTGGCAGAACACTGTGAGCGACTGGCTGGTACGTTCAGGATGTCTACAAATGATGGCCTGGGGTCTTGGCAGCAGTTCCTGGGACGACTCTGTGGACTGGGCCAACATCAGCCAGTTTGATCATGGAGATATACCGGACGAGAGCTTTGTCCTGACCTCATGGCATGAGGATCAGTCGTTGCAAGAGGTCATGCATTTCTGCAAACACTTCGCAGACCATCCGTTTGCAGAGCTACGCTCAACGCTGCTTTTGCATATCGCGCACGAGCCGCGCGAAGAAGGAATTTGCAGGTTGTACAGCGATGCCTAGCCGATCAAACAGGCTGCTGAACGAAAGACTTGCGCACCGCTGCGGATATCACCCCACCACCCACCGCGTGACCGCCAAAATCACCACTGGCATGGTCACCAACCCCATGGCGGTGGACACCGCCACGCTGGCCGTCACCTCTTCTTCTGCCACGCGATAGCGCTGCGAGAATAAAAACACGTTGGCCCCGACGGGCAGCGATGCCGCGACGATCATCACGGCCAGCGGCATGCCCGACAGGCCCAGCGCCCAGCCCATGCTGGCCAGCACCAGCGGGTGCACCACACATTTCACCAGCGCAATGCGCAGCGCGGCCTTGAACTGGTGGCCGACCTTGGTGAATGCCAGCGTCACCCCCACCAGCAGCAGCGCAATCGGCCCCAGCGCCTGGCCCAGTAGCTGCAGGGGCTTGCCCACCACCTCGGGCACCACCAGCCCGGTCTGCGCAAACAGCAGGCCCGCAATGATGGGCAGCGGCACGGGGTGCACGATGCCGTTGCGGATGGCCTGCAGCACGGTGCGCCACATCGGCTGCTGCACCCCGCCCGGGCGCCCGGCATGTTCGCGTGCGGCCGCCAGCTCGAACACCACCGTGGCCGCAGTCAGCAGGATGAGCGAGTGCACCGAGATCAGGGTGAACAGCGTAACCAGCCCTGCCTCGCCAAACACCAGGCCCACCAGCGGCACGCCGATCATCAGCGTGTTGCTGAAGGTGTTGGCCAGCGCCCGCGCGGCGCCCAGCGTGTTGAAGCCCTGCACCGCCAGCGTGGCGGCATAGACCACACCAAACGCCACAAAGTAGATGCCCACGGGGCCGAAGTTGAGGTCTTCGATGTGCACCGTGCTCATGGTGCGAAACAGCAGCGCGGGCGTGAGCACCATGAACACGAGGTTGGCCAGGTCCTTGACGGACTCGGCACGTATCCAGCCGCGCCGCCCCACATAAAAGCCGATGGCAATGAACAGGATGACGGGGATCAGCGAGGTGAAGACAGGAGAGTTCACGGAGAAAAGCGCGCCAGGTCGGCAAGGGTGGGCGCCGATTGTCTCCCATCATCTCTGCCGACCAGGCGTAGTGTGTCTGGCGTACAGCGATACCACGCTATATTTTTAATAGCTATCAGCGCATACTCCACTAGCGCTTGGCGCCGATTCCTTTCAAATCCTCTGGCCTGCGCCCGCTGGGGGCGTATCTGCTGCGGCGCGCGGTGCGTCCGCCGACAGCAGGGCCAGCAGCCCTTGCAGCCCTTCCACCCGGTGGTCTGCCAGAGGCCAGGGCTCGACACCCGGCCGCACGGTCTGGACGGTGGTGGCCCCCAGCGCGCGCCCGGCCGCCAGCTCGGACAAGGGGTTGTCGCCCACCACCAGCATCTGGCGGGGCTTGCAACCCTCACGGGTCAGGATCTGTTCAAAGAGGGCCTGCTTGCCGTGCCCGGCACCGGTGGGTGGTGCGTCAATCGCGTCGATGAAGACCTGTTCAAACCATGGGCGGATTCCCAGCGCATCGATCTTGCTGTCCTGCAGGCGCCGAAAGCCGCTGGTGACCAGGTAGCGCCGCAACGGAATGCAGGGCAGCAGACCGATGTCGGCATAGCCTTGCAGCGGTGCTGTGGCTTCCATCTGGCTGAACTGCCGCCATCCAGCCGCACGCATGGCCGGCGTGAAATGGTGGCGCTGGGCCACCAGGTCGAACGCGGTGAACCAGCAGGCCTGCAGCGCTTGGTCCAGGGCCTGCGGGCTCAGCGCGCCCTGGTTGGCTTGCCGCACCGCCTCGAAAGCGGGCTCGAACAAGGGCCCCACAGCCCGGGCATCCATCAGGCAGTTGTCCAGATCAAAAACAGCAACGGTGTAGTCCAAGGGCATCGCTCATCAAAAAAAGTATCACTGAACGGCGCGGCGCGTGCCGGGCAAACGCCGCCCGCCTCATCCGGCCACGACGGACACCCCGTGGTCTGCCAGCGTCAGGCTGACCGGGGCCCCCACATCCAGCGGCAACTCCACCAGGGGCGACACCACAAAAATGGCGCCCAAGGCGCTGGCAAAGGTGTATTCCATAACGCTGCCCAGATAGGTGCAGCGGGTGACCCGCGCGGCCAGGCCCGCCGATGTGGCCGGTCCGATCACCCAGGCCTCAGGCCGCACGGCGATCTTGACCGGGCCTGCGGGCAGTGCGGCGGGTGACGGTACACGCAGCGGGCCGAGTTGCGCATACCCGGTGTCTGTGGTGCTGCCCGGGCTGGGCGCGTGGTTCTGGGCTGCAAACAGCATGGCCTCGCCCATGAAGCCGGCCACCAACTCGGAGGTCGGTTGCTCGTACAGCGCGCTGGGCGCGCCGCGCTGGGCGATGGCGCCCCGGTCCATCACCACGATCTGGTCGCTGACGGCCAGGGCCTCGGACTGGTCATGGGTGACGTAGGCCACGGTGAGCTTCAGCCGTTGTTGCAGGGCCCGGATTTCCTCGCGCATGGAACGGCGCAGGCGGGCGTCCAGGTTGGACAGGGGTTCGTCAAACAGCAGCACGGCGGGCTCTAGCGCCAGCGCGCGGGCCAGGGCCACACGCTGCTGCTGCCCGCCCGACAGCTCGTGCGGCCTGCGCTGGTCCAGGCCGTGCAGGCCCACGGTGTCGAGCATGGCGCGCGCCTTGTCGCGCACCTGCTGTTTGCCCAGGCCCGACAAATGCAGGCCGTAGACCACGTTGTCGATGACGTTCATGTGCGGAAACAGCGCGTAGTTCTGGAACACCAGGCTCACGTTGCGCTGCGCCGGGCCGAGGGGGGTCACGTCCTGCCCGTCGATGAAGATGCGTCCCGATGTGGGAGATTCGAGCCCGGCAATCAGACGCAGCGTGGTCGTCTTGCCGCAGCCCGACGGCCCAAGGATGGTGGTGAGCGTGCCGCGCGGCACGCTGAAGCTGATGTGGTCCACCACCAGCGGGGCGCCGGGTGACGAGCCATACCGCTTGCACACGTCCCTGAATTCAATGCCGTGGTGGCCCGCAGAGTTCGTCATGGTGTGTACGTTTTGGCGACTGCCATGTCTGAGGCCGATGGGAAGCTCAATGAACGACAACTGGCCCCATGAAACCGGCGCGCCCTGCGCCAGGGCAGCCGAGCAAGGACAGCCCCGCAGCGAGGGCTGCGTCCCCCTGGGGGGAAGGCGCCGCAGGCGACACAGGGGGGCTTCATATCAACTTTCCCAGGCCACCACGGCATCCACGCCGATGACCAGCCCCGCGTCCATGCGGTTGAACAGCGTGACCTGGGCGCCCATCGCCTCGGCAATCTGCCGGCAGATGGACAACCCCAGCCCCACCCCGCCCTTCCCCGCCGAAAACGGCTGGAACAGTCGCTGCCGCACGGCGTCGTCGATGCCGGGGCCCTCGTCCCACACCAGCACCTCGCGCCGCCCGGTGCTGTCGCGCAGCAGCACACCCAGCCGCCCATGGGTGGGCGTGTGGTGGATGGCGTTGGCCAGCAGGTTGCGCATCAGTTCGCCCAGCAGCGCTGCGTCGCCGGGTGCCCACAGCGTGTCAGGGCCCTCCAGCGCAAAGTCGAGCCGTTTGGCCGCAATCAGCGGTGCCAGCTCCATCACGGCCTCGCGGGCAATCGCGTTCAGGTCCACGCTGGGCAGCTCGCCCATGCGCTTGAGCTGTTCCACCTTGCTCAGGCTTAGCAACTGGTTGGCCAGGCCCGAGGCTCGGTCCACGGTGTGCAGCATCTGCTGCAGCGCATCGCCCACCAGCATGTCACCCGCCATGGCGGCCTGCAGCTGGGTGCGCAGCACGGCCATGGGGGTGCGCAACTGGTGGGTGGCATCGGCCAGAAAGCGCCGCTGCTCCTCGATCCAGCGGCTCTGGCTGTGTTGCAGCTCGGCAAAATGCTGCACGGCGGGCGCGAGTTCCGACGGGCCTTCGTAGATGCGCTCTGCAGTGCCCGCAACGTCGCCGCTGGGCGACCGCATCAGCGATACATCTGCATGCCGCAACCAGCCCGATGCCGCCCGCGCCAGCAGCACCGCCACGGAGGTCATCGCCAACGCCAGCAGAACCACCCACCACAGGCCCGAGCCACCGCCCAGCAGGCGGCGCGCACCCGGCAGGCGCTCGCCCAGCGGGCGCGCCGCCTGGCGCACCACGGGCGCAGCCACGGTTTGCCCGTTCTTCGCCTCGGCGGGCTGGTACAGGGTCACGGCCACCCGCACCAGTTGGTCCCCGACCTGCGCCAGGTAGAAGTGCACGGCACCGGGGTCACGCACCACCTCGGTGGGAGGCACGCGCGGCAGATCGGCGCTGCCAGCCAGGCGTTCGCCGTCCAGATTGCTCTCGCGGTACCAGACACCGGGCACGGGTTGGGCACGCAGGGAGGCGGCGGGCTCTGCTGACAGATCTGCGGGCCAGTGCGCCAGCGCCTGGCGCAGGGCCTCATCTTGCGCGGTAGCGTCATGCTGCGCCTGATAGGCCCATTGCACCACGCAGATCACGGCCACCAGCCCCCACAGCGGCACCAGCCAGCCCACCAGCAGCACCCGCTGCAATGAGCCGCCCCGCGGCCGCCAGGGCCGCCGCTGCCACCACCGCAGCGTCACCGGGCCACCCCGCCCTTATCGGACTTGTCGGCTTTGTCCGTCTTGTGGGCGGCCATGCTGTCGGCATCGCACAGCAGGTAACCAACGCCGCGCAAGGTCACGATCTCGGCGTTGGTGCCCACCAGCTTCTTGCGCAGCCGGTGCACCACCACTTCCACCGCGTCGGCTTGCACCTGCTCGTCCGTGTTGGCAAACACCTGGGTGCGCAACTCTTCCTTGCTCACCACCCGGTCCACGCGCGACATCAGCAGCCGCAGCAGCTCGGACTCCCGCTGCGACAGCTCCAGCGGCAAGGCATCGTTGTAGAACACGCCACTACCCGGCTCGCGGTACAGCGCCCCGCAGCGCAACTGCCCGTCGCGCCCCACGCGGCGCGTCAGGGCCCGCAGCCGCGCTACCAGTTCGTCCAGGTCAAATGGCTTGGCCAGGTAGTCGTCAGCCCCGGCCTCCAGCCCCGCCACCCGGTCTGTGACGGCCGCACGGGCCGTCAACGCCAGTACCGGTGTGGTGCTGCCGCCATCGCGCAGGCGCCGCAGCACCTCCAGCCCGTCCAGGCCCGGCAGCGACAGGTCGAGCGTGATCACGTCGAACGCGGTGCGCCGCGCAGCCGCCAGGGCCTCCTTGCCATCGGCGCAGCACAACACCTCAAACCCACGGGCCACCAGACTGCGGCTCAGGGCCCCGGCCAGATCAAAATCGTCTTCGACCAACAGCAGTTTCATCCCCCGATCATGCCGCCTGTGGCGGGCTGGGGCCACTGTGCTTCTACGGACAGGCGATGAAAGCGAAGCGAAAGGCGGTGCACGCCCCTCCACGGCTGTGTCGCTGTACAGTAACGCGCAGTATTTTCGAAACCGCCTCCATGAGATACCTCCGGAACCAGACAGCGCTGCCAGGCCTTTATCGAAGGACCTTGCAGCTGGTGGCAACCGCGCTGGCCCTGTGCACGGTGCTACCGGCCCAGGCCTCGCAGTCCCTGCGCTGCAATGGATCACTGGTGGGCAAAGGCGACTCTCCCGTGACGCTGCTGCAAAAATGTGGTGACCCCATCTACCGCCAGGGCGTGTGCGTTTCCATGCTGCAGCTGGGCTGGGTGGTGACGCCCTACCGCCCGGGCAGTCCCGCAGCAGTGCTGGCCAACCAGTGTGTGCCCATGGAAGAGTGGACGTACGACCGGGGGCCGGGCACCTTCCTGGGGGTGGTTCGCATCTACAACGGCACGATCGAATCCGTGCGCGACGGCGATCGCAGCAGGTAGCGGGGCCCGCTGGTCCGCTTGTCCAATGCGCTGGAAGGCCCTCAACCCTCAGGAAGCCGCGGCGATGACGATGCTGGATTCGTCAACAACCGCCGTGGCTTGCTGGCCCGCTCGAAGGCCCGCTCGGACCTTGGCTCCCTCAGCGGCAAAGCCCACCAGCTGGATGCCGCTGGGCAGCTGCAGCACCACCTCGGGGGCGGCGCCGCGAGCGACGCTCCGCACCACCCCGGCCATGGCATTGCCTGCGGGACTGCCAGGGGCCGGGGCCACCTGAACCGCCGTCGCCTTGCACAGCGCCAGCACACCAACCCCTGCCTTCAAACCCAGCAACTGGGCGCTGACCCGCGTGATGGACGCATGCAGCGCCTGCCCATCCGCCAGCAGCAGCTGCACACGCACCTGCCCTCCCACGGCACGCACCTTGCCCACGGAGCAAGGAAACTGGTTGCGCATGCTGGTGCGCAGCGCCAGTGCGGCGCGGCCGGTCGCTGCGTCGTCGTCGCTCTTCAATCGGCCCAGCACCTGCTGGCGTGCATCCGCCAGCGCATGGGCTGCCTGCAGCACCCGCTGGCCGGCTGGGGTGAGCGCGGCCCCGCCGCCGCCGCTGCCGCCCACCACCTTCTCCACCAGCGGCACCCCGGCCAGGTTGGTCAGCGTCTCCAGTGCCTGCCAGGCGGCCTTGTAGCTCACGCCCGCGCCCCGCGCCGCCTCGGAAATGGAGCCCACCTCGCCAATGCGGCGCAGGATGTCGATGCGCTTGTCCGTGGCCTCGTGGCCCAGCACCTCGGCCAGTGGCAGTGAAGAATTGCTCATGCGGGCATGTTAACTGGGTGGTACAGACGCTTGAGGCATCGCTGTTCATCAATGGAATAGCGCAGTGGCTGACATGCTACAGTCCCGCTATTCCAATGAAGAATAGCGAGATTGTCGTGAAGCGTTTCCTGTTGTCCCTGGCCGCCTCGTTGGCGATGGCGGTTTCGGCCCAAGCGGGTGAGGTGTCGGTGGCCGTGGCCGCCAACTTCACAGCCCCGATGCAAAAGATGGCCCGCCTGTTCGAGCAGGACACCGGCCACAAAGCCACGCTGGCTTTTGGCTCCACCGGGCGGTTCTATGCGCAGATCAAGAACGGTGCGCCGTTTGACCTGCTGCTGTCAGCCGATGATGAAACCCCAGCCAGGCTCGCCAAGGAAGGCCTGGCGGTCGATGCCAGCCGTTTCACCTATGCCATTGGCAAGCTGGCCCTTTGGAGCAAGCAGCCCAGCCTGGTAGATGCACAGGGCCAGGTGCTCCAATCCGGCACCTTCGACAAGATCGCGCTGGCCGACCCCAAGCTCGCCCCTTACGGAGCCGCCGCCGTGGAAGTGATGACCCAACTCGGCGTGCTGAACACCCTGCGGCCCAAGTTTGTGCAGGGTGAGAACATTGCCCAGACCCACCAGTTCGTCGCCACCCAGAATGCCCAGCTTGGCTTTGTCGCCCTGTCGCAGGTGATGGCCGATGGCCGCCTGGTGGAGGGCTCGGTGTGGGCCGTCCCTGCAGCGCTCTACACACCGCTCCGCCAGGACGCCGTGCTGCTGACCAAGGGCCAGGGCAACGCGGCAGCGGCGGCATTGCTGCAATACCTTAAGGGCGACAAGGCGCGTGCGGTCATTCGCGGCTTTGGCTACGAGCACTGAGATACTCACACCCCATCCACGCCACCGCCCTTTTCCTTTATGCCTCTGGGCCCTGAAGCACTGCAAGCCATCTGGCTGACCCTGCAGCTCGCCACCGTCACCACCCTCGTGTTGTTGCTGATCGCCACGCCATTGGCCTGGTGGCTCTCGCAAACGCAGTCCTGGTGGAAGGGGCCGGTGAGCGCCCTTGTGATATTGCCCGTGGTGTTGCCGCCAACGGTCCTTGGGTTTTACCTGCTGATGCTCATGGGGCCTGCGGGGCCGCTGGGTCAGTTCACGCAGGCCATGGGCTGGGGCCTGCTGTCGTTCACCTTCACGGGCTTGGTGATTGGGTCGGTGGTGTTCTCCATGCCGTTTGCAGTGCAGCCCCTGCTGCATGCCTTCGAGTCGATGGGCCGCCGCCCGATGGAGGTGGCCGCCACCCTGCGGGCCAGCCCGGTGGATGCGTTTTTCACGGTGGCCTTGCCGCAGGCCCGCACCGGCCTGCTCACGGCGGCCATCCTGAGTTTTGCCCACACGGTGGGCGAGTTTGGCGTGGTGCTGATGATTGGCGGCAACATCCCGGGCAAGACGCACGTGGTCTCCATCCAGATCTACGGCCATGTGGAAGCCATGGAATACGCCCAGGCGCACTGGCTGGCGGGCGGCATGGTGCTGTTCTCGTTTGCGGTACTGCTGTGCCTGGCGCTGCTCAAGAACCGTGGCTCGCGGGGGCAGTCATGAGTGCGCCCAGCGACCTGCGCATCCGGCTTGCGCTGCCGCGTGCCGACTTTGAACTGGCCGTGGACCTGCACCTGCCCGGCAGCGGCATCACGGTGCTGTTTGGCGCCTCGGGCTCGGGCAAGACCAGCGTGCTGCGCTG
Organism: Acidovorax sp. 22279; assembly: GCF_052045435.1. Classification (NCBI taxonomy): domain Bacteria; kingdom Pseudomonadati; phylum Pseudomonadota; class Betaproteobacteria; order Burkholderiales; family Comamonadaceae; genus Acidovorax; species Acidovorax sp. 22279. The sequence goes on along the minus strand of NZ_JBQEOV010000002.1, from coordinate 237,324 downwards.
CGTGGCGGGGCTGGAGCGCGCGCACCCCGGCCTGGTGGTGGTGGCTGGCGAGGTGTGGCAGGACGATGTCACCCAGGTGTTTCTGCCCACCCACCAGCGGGCGCTGGGCTACGTGTTCCAGGAGGCCAGCCTGTTCGAGCACCTGGACGTGCTGGGCAACCTGCGGTATGGCCTGAAGCGCGCCCGGTCTGCGCAGGCCGAGGCCACGCTGCAGACGGCCATCGAACTGCTGGGCATCGGCCGCCTGTTGCAGCGCCGGCCCGGCCAGCTCTCGGGCGGCGAGCGCCAGCGGGTGGCCATTGCCCGTGCCTTGGCAACTTCCCCCCGCCTGCTGCTGCTGGACGAGCCCATGGCCGCACTCGACCTGGCGCGGCGCCAGGAGATCATGCCCTGGCTGGAGCGCCTGCGCGACGAGCTGCACATCCCCATGCTGTATGTCACGCACTCTGCCGACGAACTGGCACGGCTGGCCGACCACCTGGTGGTGCTGGAGGGCGGCCAGGTCAAGGCCGCCGGGCCGGTGGACCAGGTGCTGTCGTCGGTGCACCTGCCCATGGTGCTGGGCGACGACGCGGGCGCGCTGCTGCGCGGCCAGGTGCTGGAGCGGGACGCGGCCTGGCACCTGGCGCGCGTGGGTTTTGCCGGTGGCGCCATGTGGCTGCGCGACAGCGGCCTGCCCGTGGGCCAGGCGGTGCGGCTGCGGGTGCTGGCCCGCGACGTGAGCCTGACGGTGCAGGAGCCCATACAGACCAGCATCCAGAACCACCTGCCCTGCGAGATCGACTCGGTCGCGCCCGACGCCCACCCCTCGCAGGCGCTGGTGCGGCTGCGCTGTGGGGAGTCTTTTCTGCTCGCGCGGGTCACCCACCGGTCCCTGCATGCGCTGGGTGTGGTGCCCGGCAGCGCGGTGTGGGCCCAGGTCAAATCGGTGGCGATTGTTCCTTGAGGTGCCCACCTGCGGCCCTGCAGCCCGGATCCGCACGCCCTCGCCGGGCGTGGCCACGACGCCTTATGGGGCCACGCACACGCCCAATGACTGACTTTTGGCCTGGTACATGGCGGTGTCTGCCGCGCGCAGGTAGTCGTCGACCGTCGCCAGCCTGGATGCGCTGGTGGCCAAGCCAACACTCGCGCCACTGATCACGGTGTGTTCGCCGATTACATAGGGCGCAGCAAGGGCGGCAGCGATCTGCTCTGCCCGTTGGCTGGCTTCAGCGGGGTCAATGGACTCCAGCAGCACATTGAACTCGTCGCCACTCATGCGGGCGACCAGATCCACCGCCCGCACGCAGGATTCGAGCCGCCGCGCCACCTGCTGCAGTAGCTGGTCGCCCACATGGTGTCCGTAGCAGTCATTGACCGCCTTGAACCCGTTGAGGTCCAGCAGCAGCACGGCAAACATCGTGGCCCCACCGCGTATTGGCTCGCCATCACCGCTCGCCCCGTCGTTCTGGTGCAGTGCGATGAGTTGCGCGAGGCGATCGCGGAACAACGGCCGACCGGGCAAGTTGGTCAGCGCATCGTAGGAGCTGCCACGCTCGGCCAGATCACTCAACGATCCCGCCATGCGCACGGGAACACCGTCTTCAAACTCGGCGAGCCCGCGCCAATTGACCCACACCAGCCGCCCCGCCCCGTGGAACGCACGGAAGTCCACCGAAAAGTTCGCGCTGTTTCCGGACAGGTGTCTGCGGTAGGCCTCCTGCACGCGAGCGCGATCCTCGCGATCAATCAGTTGCTCGAGAAAGCGCCAGCCTCCGTCGTACACATGATCGCGGCTACCCAGCCCGACGATCTGGAGAAAGCGCCCGGACACATGCAGGGCGTCCGTTCGCAAGTCCCAATACCAGATGCCGTCATTGGATCCGCGGGTCGCCAGCGAATAGCGGTTTTCGGAGCGCAACAGATCGAGTTCGGTGTTCTTCTGCTGGGTGACATCGATCATCAGGCCGATCATGCGGTTCGGCCGACCCGGCTCGACCACCGCGCGGCACAGGTCACGCACCCACACGACCTTGCCCGACTTGGCAATCAGCCGGTAGCTCATCTCGTAGGCATGGCTGTGCGTGGCGTTGTAGGCGGCATCGTCGATCACCAAGGCCTCCTCCAGATCATCGGGATGCACATGCGCCCTCCAGAAGCCCGGGTCAGCCCGCCACTCCTCGACGGAGTAGCCGAACAAGCGTTCGACCTGTGGGCTCAGAAAGGTATTGCCCACCCCGATTTCAGCCTCCCACACCACGCCGTCAATGGTTTCCAGCAAGCGCAGAAAGCGCTGGCGAATTTCCACCAGCACCTGCTCGGTGACCTCGGTGATCTCGATCAGGACACCCTGGCGGCTGATCACCCGCTCTGCCGCATCCGTCTCCGGGTGGAACTGCAGACGCACCCAGCGGTAGTCCGCGTCGGCAAAGCGCAAGCGGAACACCGGCATGCCCGAGCGCATGGTGCCGATGTCGTCGGGATGCACGAATTCCAGCAAAGACCTGCCAAGCGCCGCTGCCACCGAGTGGCCGGTGAGCTTGTGCCACGCCGGGTTCAGGTACGTGATCTCCCACAGCGCATCGGTCTGCACCACCGCCTCAGGAAGCAGTTGCAACAGGTTTGCGGACGGCGTGGGAGTGGTGGGCATGCAGGGCTATTGCAAATGGGTCAGATTCATGCAGGCCCGCGCCGAACAAGTCCTTCGCGCGTCGCGCAACCCGGCGTTGGGCGGCCTGCTGCGGTGCCAATCCCATTTCCGAATCGGGTGCGCGCCATCACCGGGACTGAGGCAGCGTCGCCTTGACGGATCGACAAATCAACCACGTCAAAGCGAGTATGGCATGCATCCAAGTCGCCTTTGGACTCGGTGATTTGGGTGGTTTGGGGCCGGGAGGTGTGCAAGCCAGCAACGCCCTCCCCCGCCGCTGGCTCGCTCACATCACGACGGCATCACCCGTCAGAACGCCACCTTCACCCCCACCGTCAGGTTGCGCCCCATCAGCGGCGCTGCGTTCTTGATGAACGAGGTGTGCGCGTACGCCAGGCGGTCCGTCAGATTGTTGGCCTTCAGGTACACCTGCCAGGGGGTGCCGCTGCTGAACTGGCCGTTGTAGCTCACGCCCAGGTTTAGCATGCCGTAGCCGGGCGTGGCGGTTTCAAAGTCGGCCACGCGGTTCTGGCGGGCCACCTGCACCCATTCCACCTGGCCTTCCCAGGCCTGCCAGTTGGCGTCCAGCCGCACACCGGCGCGGGTGGCCGGGATGCGCGGCAGCAATCCACCGCCGTCCAGCTTGGCGCGCACGGTGTCGCCAAACAGGGTGATGCCCAGATTGCGTGTGAGGCGCTGGCGCACCTGGCCTTCGATGCCGGTGAAGGTGGCGTCGGCCTGGCTGTACTGCAGCAGTTGCAGGCCGTCCAGCGCGTCGAGCGTGCGGCCATAGATGTAGTTCTGGATGCGGTTGCGGAACACGCTCACGCCGAAGGTGGTGTCGCCGCTGGTCTTCTTCAGACTCACATCGATGTTCTGCGAGATTTCGGAGCGCAGGTCGGCATTGCCCCGTTCGTACGTGCTGGTGGCCATGTGCAGGCCCTGGGCGTACAGCTCTTCGGCCGACGGGGCACGGCTGGCGCGGGTGAAAGAGGTGCCCACCTGGTAGCCCGGCGTGAACTTCCACACCGCGCCCAGCGACGCCGAGGTGCCGTTGTGGCTGCGCTCAATGCCGCTGGTCTGGGCCTCGGCCGTCTGGCGGTCATGGCGCAGGGCGGCTTCAAAGCGCCAGTCGTTCCAGCGGTACTCTTCCAGCACGAAAAGGCCCGTCTTGCGGGTCACAGTGGGCTGCACATAGGCCTCCTCGCCCTCGGCGCTGAACTTGCGCTGCGAGGTCTGCAGGCCGATCACGCCCTTGAAGCCGCCGATGGGCTCGTGCTGCAGCTCGACGCGCGTGTCGTAGGCCTTGTTCTTGAAGGTGGTGCTGATGGCGCCGTCTTCGACCTCGTCGTGTTTGTAGTCGGTGACACCCGCACGCAGCCGCAATGCCGAGAAGCCCGCAAACGGGTTGCGCAGCTCGCCCCGCACGTCAAAGCGCTCGCTGCGCAGGTCCACCACCGGCACATCGCCTGCGGCGGCATCGTGGTCATGGCCGTCGGCTTCGTCGTCAGCGTGGGCGCCGCAGTGCAGGTGGTCGCCATGGGTGTGGCAGCCGTCAAAGCTGTGGTTGTGGCCGGGCAGACCGTACTTGGCGGTCTGGCGGGTGTAGGCCGCACCCAGGTAGCCCTGGTCGCCCACCCACGACAGGCCCACGCTGCCAGTGTCCGTGCGGTTGAAGCTGCCCAGCACCTTGCTGCCGCCCGACCAGCCCTTGCCCACGCGGTAGTCGCCTGCATCCCGCGCCACACCCTCCACATGCACGGCCAGGTTGCCCGCCCCACCCGTCAGCGAAAAGGCCCCGGCGCCCTCGCCCGCCCCCGAGTTGGCGCGCAGCTCGGCGCTGCCTTCGTAACCCTTTTGCGGGATGACGGTGGGCACCTTGCCGTCCAGCACGTTGACCACGCCGCCCACGGCGCCGTTGCCATAGACCAGGGCCGAGGGGCCGCGCAGCACCTCGATCTGCGTGGCCAGCAGCGGCTCGGACACCACGGCGTGGTCGGGGCTGATGGTGGAGGCGTCGTGCAGCTCGGCGCCGTCGCTCAGCACCTTGACGCGCGGGCCGTCCATGCCGCGGATGATGGGCCGGCTGGCGCCCGCACCAAAGTGGCTGCTGGTGATGCCGGGCTCGCTGTTCAGCGTTTCGCCCAGCGTGGCCTCGCGGCGGCGCACCAGTTCATCCCCTTCCAGCACGGTGGCGGGGGTGGTCATGTCGCTGGCGCCCAGCTGCAGGCCGCTGGCCGACACGGTGACTGCGGGCAGACTGGGTGCAGCGTCAGCCGCCGCAGCCGGCGCGGGTGCAGTCTGCGCCTGGGTGGCAACGCTGGTGCCAGACAGCGCCAGCAGGGTCGCCAGGGCCACAGGGTGGAGCGCCGGGCGTGCACGGCGGGAAGCAAAGCGGTGGGTAGAAAAGGTGTGGGTCATGGTGGTGGCCTGCAACAAGGCATGCGCGGCGCTGGCGGTGCCAACGCGCCTGCGCATGCCGACCCGCGCCCTGGGCGCGGGTTGATGAATAAAAACCGCTGCAAGCGCTAGTGAAATATGCGCTAGCAGCTATGAAAACAGGAGTAATGATGGGCGGCGCGCCGTGGTACGGCCGCTGGCAGCTGCCAAATCGGCCTGCATACAGCGGCTTGCATACCGCGCCCTGCGCCAGCAGGCACAACACCGCCGCGTTGCCCTGCAAGGCACACAGCGGGTACGCCGGCTGAGAAGGTGGGGCTGGAGGTGCGCTGCGCGTCAGGCGACCGGTGGGCCGCGCGCGTGGAATAGCGCAATGTGGGGTGTGCTCGCCCGCCCTGCCGCATGCACGGCCGGCGGCAGCGGCGCATCGGTCGCAGGCAGCGTCAGCGGGGCGGCATGCAATGCGTCGCCCAGCGCCAGCTGGTCGAGCAACAGGCAGTCCACCGGCGCGTGGTGGGCCAGCAAATAGGGCAGCCACAGACCGTGGCCGGGTGTGGCAGCGGGGCGCGCAGTGGGGGCTGGGTCCCACGCCGGCTGCCCGGGTAACGAAGAGGGCGCGGCCAGCAGCCCGGCATGCGCCTGGTCCAGCGCGCCGCCGTGCACCACCTGGTGCAGCCGCCCCAGCGTGGGCACCACCACCAATGCCAGCAGCAGCCACGCCAATGCCACGCGCCGCACCGCTGCGCCGCGCAGCGCGGCGGACGGCAGGTGCAAAGGGCGAAGGAAGGCGCGGGTCACGTCAGGCCAAAAGGTTAAGGGAGTGCGGCAGAGGCTGCAGCGGCAAAAGCCGTGGATTATTTCACCGGCACCGCATCCACCACGCGGTAGTACAGGCCATATTGATCATTGGGGAGCACGGTGAACTTGCCTTCCACCACCACGGGCTCCAGTGAATAGCGCACGGGTGTCTTGGCCTTGACCTCGACCATGCTCTCGGGCCCGCCCGGTGTGCAGAACGAGCAGGTCAGCGGCACGGAGGTGAGGATGAAGTGCGTCTGCGTGGGCTTGGCATCCAGCGGCACCATGAAGCCCTGAATGCGCTGCGTGGTCTTGTCCATGCCTTTCTGGGCATCGTTGAACACGGGCAGGATGCCGTCCTTGGTGGTCTTTTTGCTCAGGTCGGTCAGCACCGACCAGGGCACCACGTCGTTGCGCTGGGGCAGCGGGGCAATCGGGCTGTTGGGGCTGTGGTAGCCCGCACCCGACCCCGCTGGCACGACGGTGCCAGCGCCCGCAGGCAGGGGCGACGACAGCACTGGCGCTGCGGCCGTGCCTTCCTTGGCACGCTCAAAAGCGCCCGGCGCGGGCTTGGTGGCGCCGCCTTGCTGTGCGTGCGCACCGGTTGCCAGAACCAGCGTGGCGGCCAGACAAGCCACGCGAGCCATCAGGCCGGGGATGGGCAAGGGTTTCAAGGTGCAGGACATGGCGGGGACTCCGGGCGAACGAGCATCAAAAAAACAGGCGCTCAATGTGCGTGTTTCATGCCGCAGTATTTTCCAATGGCCAGGTTCTTGCACGCCGCCTGCAGGTCTTTCTGGCACTGGTCGTGGCCCTTGCCGGACTCCAGGCACTTGGCGGCGGCCTCGTGGGCGGCAGCCATGGCACGGTGGCGGGCGACGTCTTCCTGGGTGTCCTTGTCATTGTGGGCTTGCGCGTGGGCCAGGGCACCGGCGAGCAGCATGGGGGCCAGGGCGAGAGCAGCGAAAAGTTTTTTCATGGAAAGACTTTCAGGTTGAGTGGCTAGAGGGTTTATGGAGGTCAGAACTCGGGGGCCGCATCAGGGCTGGCTCAACAAGTCGGCCACATCGGTGCGGTAGGCCTGCATGGCCGGCAGCAGCGCCGCCAAGGCCGCCACGCCTGCGGCCAGCAGCGGCACCCCGGCTTCGGCGGGCAGCCAGATCCAGCCCGTCACCGGCAGCAAGCCCTGCGCCTGCAATGCCCAGCCCAAGGCCTGCGCCAGGCCGTGGCCCAGCAGCAGCCCCAGGATGGACGCGAGCGCGGCCAGCCACAGCGCCTCCCACAGCACCAGCCCGGCCACACGGCCCGGCGGCGCGCCCAGCATGCGCAGCATGGCCAGGTCGGCGCGGCGCTCGCGCACGGCATTCCACAGCGCGATGAACACGCTGAGCGCGGCCACGGCCAGCAGCACGCCGCCAAAGGCGCGCAGCACATCGGCACCCACGCCCAGCAGGCGCAGCAGGCGCGTGACCTCGATGGCGGGCGCCGCCGCCTGCATCGAGGTGCCGCCGTTGATCAGGCGTGGCAGCGTGATGGCCGCCATGGGCGTGCGGTAGCGCACCAGGGCCACGGTCACCTCACGCTCTTCCTTCATGATTTCCAGGTCCTCGGCATCGTTGGCCGTGGCGGTCTCGTGCACCATCCAGACGGATTCGGTGCTGGTCAGTATCAGCCGGTCCAGAACACAGCCGCAGGGCGCCAGCACCCCGCTCACACGGTAGGGGTGGTTGCCATGGGCGTGCCCTCCTCCACCCAGGCCGTGGCTGCCAATGAAGGTGGCCCCCACCAGCGGCGCGCCTTGATGGCTGGCTTTGACAATACCCCGCGCCACGCTCGCGCCCAGCACCGCGTCCATGGGCTGCTGCCACAGCGCGCCTTCGGCCAACTGGGCCTCATAGTGCGCCACGTAGTCGGGCGTGGTGCCCACGATGCGAAAGCCCTGGTAGCTGTCGCCCAGGCTGAGCGGGATGACCCGCGCCACCAGCGGGTTCTTCTGCAGCGCCTGCACCTCTTGCAGCGGGATGTTGCCCGTGGGCACGTCGATGTGGAACACGCCCGCCAGGATCAGCTGCAACGGGCTGCCCTTGGCGCCCACCACCAGGTCGATGCCACTCAGGTCGCGCTCGAACGCCTTGTCGAGCTGCGTGGCCACCAGCAGCACCAAAGTGATGGCGGCCAGGCCCAGCGTGAGAACCAGCAGGTTGAGCACGGCGGCCAGCGGGCGGGACCACAGGTAGCGCCAGGACAGGCGGGCGAGTTTGAATACTCCTGAATTCATAGCTGCTCAGGCATATTCAACCAGCGCTCCGTACCGATTTCATTCAAATTGAGGGTCTGGACACCTGCCAGGGCGGACACCACACGCTGGTCATGCGTGGCAATCACCAGGCTGGCATCGCAGGCAGCGGCGCTGTGCTGCAGCAGGGCCAATGCATCGGCCGCCGCCTCGTCGTCCAGACTGGCCGTGGGCTCGTCAGCCAGCAGCACCTGCGGCGCCAGCAGCACGGCCCGCGCCAGAGCCACGCGCTGCGCCTGCCCACCGGAGAGCTGGTGCGGCTTGCGGGCGGCCAGTTCGGCCACGCCCACTTGGGTGAGTGCGCGGTGAATGGCCGCATCGTCACGCGGCAGCCCGGCTGCAAAGTACGCCAGCGCCAGGTTGTCCGCCACGGTGAGTGCGCTGCTGAGGTACAGCTTTTGCGGCAGAAAGCCGATGTTGCGCGCGCGCCAGGCATCGATCTCGGCCCCCCGCTGCGTGCCCAGCTGGGTGCCCGCCACAAATAGGTCGCCGCCACTGGCACCGCGCAGGCCGGCCATCAGCGCCAGCCAGGTGGACTTGCCGGTGCCCGAGCGCCCGCGCAGCAGCAGCGTGCCGCCCTGGCGCAGGTCCACATCCGGAAAGCGCAGCGGCGCGGCGCCACCCGTGGCATAGGTGTAGGAAAGCCCCCGGGTGCGGATCATGCGGCAGCGCCCTCTGCCGGGTGCGCGCAGTCGGCACAGCGCCCGTGCACTGCAATGTCCACCGCCAGGCTCTCGTGTCCTGCGGTGGCCAGCGCCCGCAGCACCTGCTTGAGGGCGGTCTGCACCTTGGCCGAACCCTGTGACAGGCGGAACTGGCGGTGGCAGTCGTCGCATTCAAAGCGCGGTGCGGCACCCTCTTCCCCTTGTGGGGCCAGCGCATACCGCGTCACGCGGGCGGCATCGACTTGCTTGTGCAGCAGGCCGGCGGCGGCAAAACGGTCGAGCATGCGGTAGACCGTGACCTTGTTGACCGCAACACCCGCTGCAGCTAGGGCCGCCTCGACCTCGGGCTCTGACAGGGCTGCGTCCGGCCGGGCTTCGTACACCGCCGCCAAAGCCCGTGTGGCACGGGTGGCACGCATGCCGGGGGGAAGCGACCAAGGCTGGAGACGTTGAGGGGACGGGGAAGACATGGGTGGTGCGGATGAACTGCGCATAACGCAATCGGGTTGCATTATGCCTGCCTGCAGCCTCGCTCTGAACGAATTTGCTCCCTCCAAGCATTGAACCCGAAGCGCAAGACCCGGATCCCGCCCCTTTGGCAGCCACCAGCGCGTCAGCGTCAGCCCTTCAAATACCGCGCAAACGTCTTCCTGAACTTCTCCACCTTCGGCCCCACCACAAACGCGCAGTAGCCCGCGTTGGGGTGGTTGGCAAAGTAGTCCTGGTGGTAGGCCTCGGCCGTGCTGTAGTTCGTTAGCGGCTTCACCTCGGTGGTGATGGGCGCGCCAAACAGCTTGTCTTGCGACATCTGGCGGATCATGGTGTTGGCGATTTCGCCGTGTTCGGGGTTGTCGTAGTAAATACCGCTGCGGTATTGCGTGCCCACATCATTGCCCTGGCGGTTGAGCGTGGTCGGATCGTGGGTGTGGAAGAAGATTTCCAGGATCTCTTCCAGGCTGATCTCGTCGGCATCGAAGGTCAGTCGCACCACCTCGGCGTGGCCGGTGTCGCCTTGGCAGATCTGCTCGTACGTGGGGTTGATGGTGTGGCCGTTGGTGTAGCCGCTTTCCACATCGGTGATGCCGCGCACGCGGTCGAATACGGCTTCGGTGCACCAGAAGCAGCCGCCGCCCAGGGTGACGGTTTGTTGGTTGTGGGCCATGTGGGTCTCCATGCGGTGAAGTCAGACGAAAAGATCCACGACATGGTACGCGGCATTGCCCGGCGCAGCCCGGGCAGGGGATTTACCGGGCACACGTCGGGTCAGGCTACTCGTACTGGCGACCCTGCGCCATCAGCTCGGGCGTGCCAATCAGCGCATTCAGGCCGTCAAAGTCCATCATCCGGTCCTTGAAGGGCGCCGTGGTCTGGTGCGTGTGCAGGCTGGCGTAGTAGCCCTGCAGCGTGTGCGCCACGGCGCGGGCGGTGCCGCCGGGGAAGATCACGATGCGAAAGCCGCGCTGCTGCAGCTCGGCCGCGCTCTGGATCGGTGTCTTGCCGCCTTCGACCATGTTGGCCAGCAGCGGGATGCGGTGGGCAAAGCGCTGGCAGGCCGCGTCCATCTGCTCGGGGGTGCGCAAGGCTTCGATGAAAAGCGCATCCACACCACATTCCAGGTACGCCTCGGCGCGGTCGAATGCGGCGTCGATGCCCTCCACGGCCAGCGCGTCGGTGCGGGCCAGAATCAGGGTGTGGGCGCTGCGGCGTGCGTCCAGCGCGGCCTTGAGCTTGCCGCACATCTCGCCCACCGGCACCACCGTCTTGCCATCCAGATGCCCGCAGCGCTTGGGAAAGCCCTGGTCTTCGATCTGCACCATGGCCGCGCCCGCACGCTCAAAGCCGCGCACGGTGCGCTGGGTGTTGAGCGCGTTGCCAAAGCCGGTGTCGGCATCGACGATGACCGGCGTGCGCACGCGCTCGGTGATGCGTGCCAGGGTGTCTTCCACCTCGGTGTAGGTGGTCAGGCCCACGTCGGAGCGGCCCAGGCGGGTGTAGGCAATCGATGCGCCCGAGAGGTAGAGCGCCTCGAAGCCCGCCTGCTCGGCCACCAGGGCGCTCAGGGCGTCGTAGACGCCGGGGGCCAGGATGGCGCAGGGTTCATGGAGGCGTTCTTTGAACGATGAAGGGGTCATGTCTTCACACTTTCTGACGGTTCAGCCTGGCCGCCGTGTTCGCGGCGATGTAGCCACCGGCCACGGCGCTGAGCAGGCCGTTGCCGGAGAGATAACCCCACACCGCATCGCCCGACACGCCGCGGGCCGCGCCGCCTGCGGCCAAAAGATTGGGAAATGGCTGGCCAGTCTGCCCCAGCACACGGCACTGGGCGTCGATGTCCAGCCCGCCCTGGGTATGGAACAGCGCGCCGGTCACCTTGACCGCGCAGAACGGCGCCTGCAATGGGCGGGCAAACACACGTCGATTGTGGTCGTTCTGGCCGCTAGCGCTAGTGGTACTTGCCAGGGTTGCTATCAATTTTGATTCTTCGCAGCCGATCAATGCCGCCAGCGCCTGCACGCTGTCACAGTGCTTCACAGCACCGGCTGCCTCAGCATCGACAAAGTCCGGAAAGCTGCGCGCCAATGCGAGGATGGGCGCATCGAACACATTCCACGCCACGCCGCCCGGTTGCGCCAGCACATGCACCGACGCCTCGGAGTAGCCCTGTGTCTCGTCGTGAAAGCGCTCGCCCAGCGCATTGACCTGGATGCCGCCTTCCATCATCAGCGCCCACGAGATCAGCGCACCCTGCGGAATGGCCCAGGAGCCGTGGCCCTGGTAGCCGCCCAGGTCCGCCAGCCGTGCGCCCAGCGCCTGGCCCCAGGCGATGGTGCTACCGTCGTTGCCGGTGTGGCCAGCGAACAGCGCATCGCGCATCTCGGGCAGCAGCTCGCGCACCATGGACGGGTTGCCGCCAAAGCCGTTGCAGGCCAGGATGAGTGCGTCGCAGGCCAGGTGCTCCAGCGTGCCGTCGGGCCGCTCGTAGCCCACGCCGATCACGCGCTGCTGGGCGTTGACCCACAGCTCGCGCACGGTGGCTTCGGTGATCAGCGGGATGTCGACCGCCGTCACCGCGTTGGCCAGGCGGCCCATCAGGCCCACGCCGGTTTTCTCGGGCGTGGCGTGCATGCGGCGCACGCTGTGGCCGGGGTACAAAAATCCATCGAGCACCTGCCACTGCAGGCCATGGCGCGCTTGCAGTGCATCGAGCGCCGGGCCGATGGCCTGGGCATAGGCCTGCACCAAATGGGGCGCTGCCCTGCCCTTGGCCTTGGCGCTGATGTCGGCGGCAAACCGCTCCGGGCTGTCATCAATGCCCGCCGCGCGCTGCGCCTGCGTGCCGGGCGCGGGGATAAAGCCGGATGAGAGGGCCGACGAGCCCAGCGGGGTGGCATCTCGCTCCAGCACCGCGCAGTCCACACCGGCGTCGTGCAGCATCAGCGCCGCCGTGAGGCCACAGGCGCCGCCGCCCACGATGATTACTGGCACATGTGCGTCCTGCGCCACGGTGCCGGGCATGTGCTCGGCATGGCAGATGCGGGGTGTGCTCTTGGGCGCATTCATGCGGAAGGGGCGGCCACAGCGGCAGCAAAGTCGGCGCAGCTCAGCACCTGGGCCACGTTGGCCATGTCGGCCAGCGAGGTGTCGTGCACCTCTTGCTTGAAGGCCGCGCAGCCGTCGGACAGCACCAGCGTCTGGTAGTCGCGCATGTGAGCATCGCGCACCGTGCTGGCCACGCCCCCGTTGGTGACGATGCCGCATACCGCCACAGTGGTGATGCCCGCGCGGCGCAGCACCCAGTCCAGCTGGGTGTTGAAGAAAGCCGAATACGCCACCTTGCACACCGACACGTCCACCCACGGTGCGATCTCGGGCACATGGGCCTGGCCTGTGCTGCCAGGCGCAAAGTCGCCGCGCCGCAGAAATGGGCGCAAGGCCTTGAGGTGGGGCGACACCATGGGCTCGCCCTGCGCATCGGGCCACAGGGTGAACTGGCTGCCCACCACCATGCCGCCCGCCGCCTTGAGTGCGTTGGCCACCGCTGCCACCCGGGGTGGCAAGGCCTGGGCGGCAGCGCTCACCGCGCCACCGCGCGCGTAGGCGCCGTCCGGGGCCAAAAAGTCGTTTTGCAGGTCGATGATGACCAGCGCCGTGTGGCGCGGGTCGATGGCACTGTGACTCATGCTGCGCCCTCCCCGTCGGCCCGCACCAGCAGATTGCCCAGCGGGTCCACCGTGGCGCTGAAGCCAGGCTCCAGCCACACCGTGGTGTCGGGCTGCTCCAGGATGGCCGGGCCGTCGATGCGGGTGCCAACGGGCAGGTCCAGCCGTGCGTGGCGCGCGGCGTCCCACCAGCGGCCGGCGTGGAACACGCGCTGCACGCCCAGCGACGGGTTCACGGTAGTGGTCTGCGGGGCGAGTACCGTCAGGTCGAACTTGGGACGCACGCCCACGCGGGCGTAGCGCAGGTTCATCACCCGCACGGCAATGCCGTCGAGCACACGGCCAAAGGCGGCGCGGTAGGCGGCCTCGAAAGCAGCGCGGATGCCTTCGTGGCTCAGCGCATCAGCCGCCACGGGCACCTGCACGGTGTGGGTTTGACCGGCATAGAGCATGTCGAGCGCAATGATTTCCTGCACTTCGACAAACTTCACGCCCGCCGAATCCAGGCGCTGCTGGCAGGTGGCGGCGAGTGTGGCCACCCGCTGGCGAAGGTCGGCCACGTCCAGGTCGGCCAGGGGTTTGTTCAGCGTCTGCACCGCGTCGTGGCGCATGTCAGCCATCACACAGCCCAGGGCGGAGGTGACGCCGGGGTAGCGCGGCACGATGCCCGTGCCCACGCCCACCTCGCGCATCATGGCGCACACATGCAGTGCGCCGCCGCCGCCAAACGGCATGTAGGCAAACTGGCGCGGGTCGTGCCCGCGCTCGATGGACACCACGCGCACGGCGCCCGCCATCTTGGCGTTGGCCACCGTGAGGATGGCTTCGGCGGCTGCCATCACATCCAGGCCCAGGGGTCGGGCCACATGGGTCTCGATGGCGTCGCGCGACTTTTGCGCGTCCATGGCGGCCAGCAGGCCACCGCCCAGGGGCCGGTCGGCGGCGATACGGCCCAGCAGCACGTTGGCATCGGTGACCGTGGGCCGGGTGTTGCCCCGGCCATAGCAGGCCGGGCCGGGGATGCTACCGGCCGACTCGGGGCCCACCTGCAGCATGCCGCTGGCGTCCACCGAGGCAATCGAGCCACCACCCGCGCCAATGGTCTCGATCTGGATCATGGGCGAGCGCACGACCATGCCAAATTCAATGGCCGTCTGTGCGGCCAAGGCCGCCTCGCCCTTGGCCACCAGCGACACGTCGAACGAGGTGCCGCCCATGTCGCCCGTGATCACATCGGGGAAACCTGCCGCACGCGCAATCGCTGCACAGGCAATCACGCCCGCCGCCGGGCCCGAGAGCGCGGTGCGCACCGGCACATCGCAGGCCGTCTGGCGCGACATCACGCCGCCGTTGCTTTGCACGATGAGCAGCTCGCCGCCAAAGCCCTGCGTGCGCAGGTCGCCCTCCAGCCGCTCCAGGTAGCTGCCCACCACGGGCTGCAGGGCGGCGTTGAGCGTGGCGGTGGAGCAGCGCTCGAACTCGCGGATCTCGGGCAACACCTCGCTGGCGGCCGTCACATGCGGGTTGGGCCACACGCTGCGCACGGCGGCCACGGCGGCCTGCTCGTTGGTGGGGTTGGCGTAGGTGTTGATGAAGAACACGCAGACGGCCTCGCAGCCCGCATCCAGCAGCGCGCGCGCCTGGGCCTTGACCTGCTCGATGTCCACGGGCGTGTGCACAGTGCCATCGGCCAATACGCGCTCATCCACCTCCAGGCGCAGGTTGCGCGGCACGATGGGCTCGAAGCTGCCGCGCAGGCCCCAGGTCTGCGGCCGGTCACGGCGGCGCATCTCCAGCACGTCCCGAAAGCCGCGGGTGGTGATGATGCCGGTGCGTGCTACCTTGCGCTCCAGCAGCGCATTGGTACCCACGGTGGTGCCGTGCACGATGGTGGCGATCTGCGCGGCCGAATCGGCCACACGCGCCACGCCATTCATGAAGCCGCGCGCCTCCTCACCCCGGGTGCTGGGCACCTTGACGATGCGGGCGCTGCCGTCGCGCTCATCCAGCACGAACAGGTCGGTGAAGGTGCCACCCACGTCCACGCCCACCACATAGGACGCCTCGCTCAAAGCCTTGTCCGAAACCTTGCCGCTGCTCATGCCTTGCCTTTCAATGCTTTCAGTGCGTCAGGGACGCTCACATAGCCCATCGCCAGATCCTTCTCACGCGCTGCCGCATCCCGCGCGGCCGGGGCACCGTAGCCACCACCGCCAGGGGTCTCCAAGCGCACGCGCTCGCCCTGCTTCAGGCGGATGCCAATCATCTTGGAGCGCATGGGCGGCTGCTTCCATTCACTATCGTTTTCATAGCTAAAGACGTTCATGGAACCTGCGCTACCGCCCGAAATGCCTTGGGGAGACGCCTTGCCACGCTCGCCAAAGATGAACACCTCGGCATCCTGCTCCAGCAGCTCAATCTCATAGATAGCGCCCAGGCCACCCCTGTGCTGGCCGTCGCCGCCCGAATCGGGCCGCAACGCCCACTGCGTGAAGCGCACGGGGTACGCCGCCTCCAGAATTTCGAGCGGCGGGATGGTGGCGGTGGAGATGGGCGCATTGCCATGGCTCAGGCCATCGCCATCGCTGTGCCCGCCGTGGCCGCCACCGAAGAAGCTGAACATCACCCAGCGTTGGCCCTTGCGCGCGGGGTCGGTGCGCAGCCCGGCGATGGACAGCGCGTTGATGGTGCCGTAGGCCTGGGCCATGGCACGCTTCGGGTCGGCCTGCGCGGTGGCGCTGAAGATCACGTCGATCATGCGCAGGATGGTTTCGGTGTAGCCACCCACGGGGCGTGGGCGCGCGGCGCTAATGACCAGGCCCTCGGGCAGCACAAAGTCCACCGCGTCCAACACGCCCGCATTCGCAGGCACATCGGGGAACAAATGCTTGAGCGCCACGTAACACGCCGCAATGGCCGTGGCGCGTGAGATGTTGACCGGTCCGGCGCACTGCGGCGAGGTGCGCGAGAAGTCGAGCGTGAGGCGGTCGCCCTGCACCGTCATGTCGAGCGCAATGGTCAGCGGCTCGTCCTTCACGCCGTCGTTGTCCAGGATGTCGCTGAAGCTGTAGCGCCCGTCCGGCAGCGCCGCGATGTGCGACTGCATGAGCTTGACGGCGCGCGTGCGCAGCTCACCCATCGCCTGCTGCACCTGGGCATCGCCGTACTGGTCCAACAGGTCGTGCAGGCGGCGCTCGCCCAGGTCCAGCGCGGCCAGCTGGCCGTTCAGGTCACCCCACAGACTGTCGGGCAGGCGGGTATTGGCCTTGAGGATGGCGAGCACGTCGTCGTCGAACACGCCGCCCCGCACGATGCGCACGGGCGGAATCTGCACCGCCTCTTGCCAGCACTCGGTAGCGGCCGGGTTGTAGTTGCCGGGCACGGCGCCGCCCACATCGTGCCAGTGCGCGGCCGATGCCAGAAAGCAGTACAGCTTGCCACCGCGAAAGAAGGGCCGCACCAGCTTGAAGTCGTTGGCGTGCGTGCCGCCTTCGTAGGGGTCGTTGAACAGCCAGGTGTCGCTCGCCGTGATGCCACCGCGCTCGCCCGCGGCCCGCATGGCAGCGCGGACGGCGAAAGCCATCGCCCCCACAAACACGGGCAGGCCCGATTTGCCCTGCACCAGCGTGTCGCCACTGACGGCGTCGTACAGGCCGTGGCAGGCATCGTGCGCCTCGGCGATGATGGGGTTGAACGCGCTGCGGTACAGCGTGGCGTCCATCTCGTCCGCGATCTGCTCCAGGCGGCCGCGCAAGACGGCCAGGGTGACGGGGTCCATCGAGGGCGGTGCGGTGGTGGTATTGTGTTCAGCCATTGATGGCCTCCTTGCCAAAGCGGGTGCGCAGCTGGTTCAGCAGACCGCCAGCGCGCACCATGTCCATGAGAAACGGGGGAATCGAGTCGCAGACCAGCGCTCGGCCCTGGGGGGTGATGACAGCGGGCGTCTGCCAGTCGAGCGTGACGGCATCGCCGTCACCCAGTGCGCCCAATGCATCGGCCTCGGCGCAGGTCAACAGCAGCAGTCCCAGGTTGAAGGCGTTGCGAAAGTAGAGACCGCTGAACGACGGCGCGATGACCGCCACAATGCCCAGCCGCACCAGCACGGCGGCCGCCTGCTCGCGCGAGGAGCCAATGCCGAAGTTGGGCCCGGCCACGATCACATCGCCCTTGCGCACGCCGCCCACGAAATCGGGCCGCACCGATTCGAGACAGTGGCGCGCCAGCACGTCCAGGCCGTGCTTCATGGCATGGCCGGGGGCGAGTACATCCGTGTCGATGTCAGCGCCAAGGCGCCATACCCTGTGAATATTCGTCATGTCGTTCATCCAACGCGCGGTGTATGAAACCGGCAAGGCCCAGACCAGTGCCACCGTGGAACTGGCTTTGCCAGGCCACCGGTGGCGTCCCCCTCCCGCGCAGCGAGAGAGGGGGAAGGCGCGAAGCGACTCAGGGGGTGAATCATGCTCATGCGAGTACCTCGCGGGGGTCGGTGATGCAACCGCGCACGGCCGATGCCGCCACGGTGTACGGCGACGCCAGATACACCTGCGCGGTGGCCGAGCCCATGCGGCCCTTGAAGTTGCGGGCGGTGCTGGAGATGACGGTGGTGTTGTCTCCTACAGTGTCGCCATAGCCGGCGCAGGCACCGCAAGTGGTAGGGAACAGTTCGGCCCCCGCGTCCTGCAATACCTGCAGCACGCCCTCATCGCGCGCAGCGGCCTGGTCCTGCTGGCTGGCAGGGGCCACCATCAGGCGCACTCCACTGGCCACGCGTTTGCCACGCAGCACCGAGGCGGCAGCGCGCAGATCGTCCAGCTTGGCGCCCGTGCAGGCGCCGATGTAGGCCACGTCGATGCCCTGCCCTGCGTGCTGTGCCACGGGGGCGGCATTGGCCGGGCTGTGGGGCGCGGCGACCTGCGGCGTGAGCGTGGTGGCGTCGAAGGTGTGGCGCGTGAGGGCTGCGCCTTCATCCGTGCGCCAGGCATCCAGCCCCTGCAGGTCTGCGTCGGGCACGCCCGCCGCCCGCAACCACTCGCGTGTGGTGGCGTCGGGGGCAATCAGACCGGCCTGGGCGCCCAGCTCGGCGCTCATGTTCGAGAGCGTCATGCGTTCCTGCATGCCCAGCGCCTGCACGGCGGGGCCGGCAAACTCCACGGCCTGGTACTGGCCGCCGTTCATGCCAAAGCGGCCAATCATGTGCAGCATCATGTCTTTGGCCGTCACGCCCTGGGCCAGCTGTCCGCTCCAATG
Source organism: Acidovorax sp. 22279 (assembly GCF_052045435.1). Taxonomy (NCBI): domain Bacteria; kingdom Pseudomonadati; phylum Pseudomonadota; class Betaproteobacteria; order Burkholderiales; family Comamonadaceae; genus Acidovorax; species Acidovorax sp. 22279. The sequence continues at coordinate 219,123 of NZ_JBQEOV010000002.1, read as the reverse complement.
CATCTGCAGGGTGTGGGGCACGCGCAGCCAGATTTCGCCGGTCACCACCACGCCCAGCATTTCGGTGCTGCCGATGCCAAACATGTAGGCACCGAATGCACCGCCTGTGGGCGAATGCGAGTCGCCGCCCACGCAGAACATGCCGGGGCGGATATGTCCGTGCTGGGGCACCACAACATGGCAGATGCCCTGGCCGTCATACACATGGGGCAAAGCCTGCTCGCGCGCCCAGTCGCGGGCGATGCGCACGATGCGGCGGGATTCTTCGTCGCGCTCGGGCAGGTAGTGGTCCATGACAAGGACCACGCGCGATTTGTCCCAGATCTGCGCGCCCAGTTCGTCGAGCATGGGCTTGAGGCGCCGGGGGCCGGACGAGTCGTGAAACATGGCCAGGTCCACGCTGCAGTTGACGATTTCACCGGGTGTGACGCTGGCGCGGCCGCTGGCGCGGGCCACCAGCTTCTGGGCCAGGGTGCTGGCCACAACATCTGGGGTGGCGGTCATTCGGGTTTGGCTCCGGCAAACTTCACCACCTTGGCCCAGCGCGGGATTTCGGCCTGCACAAAACGCGCAAACTCGTCCGGGCTGTTGCCCACTGGCACGGCGCCCTCCAACTCCAGCCGCTTTTTCACGTCGGGGGTGACAATGGCCTGGCGTGCGGCATCGCTCAGGCGCTTGGACAGCTCGGGGTTCATCTGCCCCGGGCCAAACAGGCCAAACCAGGCGCTGGATTCGTAGCCCGGCAGCACCTCGGCAATCGCAGGCACATCCGGAAAGGCGGGCAGGCGCTTGGCACTGGTCACGCCCAACGCCTTGAGCTTGCCCGCGCGGATCTGCGCCTGTGCATTGCCGACGGCGGCGAACATCAGGTCGACCTGCCCCGCCAGCACATCCTGCAACGCGGGCGCAGTGCCCCGGTACGGGATGTTGACGATGTAGGCGCCCGACTGCATCTTGAAGGCATCGCCCGCCAGATGCAGCGATGAACCCACCGCGCCAATCGCAAAGTTGAGCTTGCCAGGCTTGGCCTTGGCCAGTGCGATCAGCTCACGCACATCTTTGGCAGGCAGCGAGGGGTGGGCCACCAGCACCGAGGGCGAGGTGGCCATACAGGTCAGCGGGGTGAAGTCCTTGACAGGGTCGAACGGCAGCGAGGGGTAAAGGCTGGCGTTGATGGCATGGCTGGTGAAGCTCATGAGCAGCGTGTTGCCATCGGGTGCGGCTTTGGCCACCGCGTCGGCGGCAATGTTGCCGCCCGCACCGGGCCGGTTCTCGACGATCACGGTGCGGCCCAGCAGGCGGCCCATTTCGATGGACAGGGTGCGCGCCAAGGTGTCGGTGGAGCCGCCGGCCGGGGCGCCGACCAGGATGCGGATGGGCGTGGACTGGGCAAAGGCCCGCCCGCCCATCAGCATGGCCGGCACAGGGGCAAGCGCTTGGAGGATTCTGCGGCGTTGGATCATGGTGTGGTGTCTCCTTCTTCAGTCACAGCGCAGGCATCACCGTGCCTTGGTCAATCGGGATGGCATGGGCGAGGAGCATGGGATTCAAAGGCCCAGATAGGCGCGGCGCAGGTCGTCGCTGCGCAGCAGTTCGTCGGGCGCGCCAGAAAAGCGAATGCTGCCGTTTTCCATCACGTAGGCACGGTCCGCAATCTCCAGCGACTGGCCCACGTTCTGCTCGACCAGCAACACCGCCAGCCCGGTGGCACGCAGCTGGCGAATCAGGCCGAACATCTCCTCGACCAGCAGGGGCGACAGGCCCAAAGATGGCTCATCCAGGATCAGCAGACGGGGTTCGGCCATCAGGCCCCGGCCAATAGCCAGCATCTGCTGCTCGCCGCCGCTCATGGTGCCCGCGAGCTGGGTGGTGCGCTCCTTCAGGCGCGGAAAGGTGGCAAACACCTTGTCAAGGTTGTCGGCCCGGCGCTCCCGCGCGCGGGTGAAGCTGCCCAGCGAGAGGTTTTCGAGCACGCTGAGGTTCGGGAAAATCTTGCGCCCTTCGGGCACCTGGATCAGCCCGGCCTTGACGACCTCGGTGTAGTGCGCGCCGCTCAGGTCCGCGCCGCCAAAAGCGACAGTACCGTCCCAGGCCTTGTAAATGCCACACACGACGTTGTTGAAGGTGGATTTGCCCGCGCCGTTGCTGCCCAGCAGGGCCACGGTCTCGCCGGGCTGGACCTGCAGGTCCACACCCCGCAGGACCTCGACGCGGCCGTAGCCGCCGCGCAAGCCCGCCACGCTGAGCAAGGGGCTGGATGCGGACGATGGGACGGCGCTGCTCATGCGGCCTCCTTCGCGGCAGCGGCACGCAGGCGCGCCGCCGTGCCGTGGCCCAGGTAGGCCTCAATCACGCGCTCGTCGGACGTCACCGCGCCCGGGCTACCCTCGGCAATCAACTGGCCCTGCGCCAGCACCCACACATGCTCGGCCAGGTTCATCACGGCCTGCATCACGTGCTCGATCATCAACACGGTCACGCCACCATCGGCGATGCCGCGCACCACGGGAATCATCTCGGCAATCTCCTGGGGGTTGAGGCCCGCCAGCACTTCATCGAGCAGCAGCAGGCGCGGTTGTGTCGCCAGCGCGCGCGCCAGCTCCAGCCGCTTGCGGCCCGCCACCGTGAGGTCGGCTGCAGGCTTGTCCAGCTGGGGCGAAAGGCCCACGCGGGCGGCCACGTCGCTCGCCAATGCCAGCGCCGCGCGGCGGTTGGGCTCCTTCAGGTGCGCGCCCACGGCAATGTTTTCACGCACGGTTTGTGCCGCAAACGGCTGCACGATCTGGAAGGTGCGCGTCATGCCCAGCCGGGCATTGAGATGGGGCGCCTGACCGGTGATGTCCTGGCCTGCGAAGCTCACCGTGCCTGCGTCGGGCCGTACAAAGCCCGACATCAGTGCAAACAGCGTGGTCTTGCCTGCGCCATTGGGGCCGATCAGCGCCCTTAAAGAACCTTCTGGCACCGCCAGGCTCACGTTTTGCACGGCTTTCAGGCCGCCGAAGGATTTGCTCAGGCCACTGAGCTGCAACAGGTCATTGGCCATGGCGGCCTCCCGAACGTTTCCACATCGCCACCACCGACTGCCCAATGCCTGCGATACCACGCGGCAGGAACATCACGATGAGCACCAGCACCACGCCGTAGATCACCATGTTGATGCCCGGCAGCTGCCCGAACAGGTTGCGCGTGATGTCGGCCAGGATGTGCAGCACCAGGGCGCCCAGCACGGGCCCCCAAACGGTGCCGATGCCGCCCACGATGGCGGCCACCAGGGCTTCCACCGACGTGACGGAGCCGTAGGCAATGCCCGGGTCGATGTACTGGAACACCTGCACATAAAACGCACCGGCTGCGCCCATGAAACCGCCCGACAGTGCGATAGCGCCCATCTTCACGTTGAAAGGATTCACGCCAATGGCACGCGCCGCGTCTTCGTTGTCGCGCACGGCCTGCAGCCAGGCGCCAAAGCGCGAGTTCTTGAGCCACCAGCTCACCAGCAGCGCCAGCGTGACCAGCGCCAGGATGAGAAACACATAGCCCTTGCGCGATCCGAACTGCATGTTGCCCAGAGATTCCTTGAGCGGCAGCATCAGGCCCACACCTGCCCCGGTGAACGGCACCGACAGCGCCAGGATGCGGAACACCTCGGCAAAGGCCAGCGTGACCAGCGCAAAGTACGAACCCTTGAGCCCGTAGCGGAACGACAGCCCGCCCACGAACAACCCCACCAGCGCACTGCCCGCCACGGCCATGGGCAAGGCCACCCAGGGGTTCATGCCTCCTTGCATCTGCGCAATGGCCTGGATGTAGGCGCCCGTGCCAAAGAACAGTGCATGGCCGAACGAGAACTGCCCGCCAAAGCCGCCCAGGATGTTCCATGCCTGGGCCAGCAAGGCAGCGTAGAGCGCCATCATCACAAAGTTGAGCAGCACGCCGGAGTCCGACACGCCCGTCACGGCCGCCACGATGGCCGCGAACACTCCAATGGTCCAGAGTTGCTTCATGCCTTGGCTCCAAACAAGCCCTGCGGGCGGAACAGCAACACCGCGATGAAGATGGCAAAGATGCCGATCTGCCCCAGCGATTCGCCCAGATACAGGCCGCCCAGCGACTCCACCACCCCAATCAGCAGCCCTCCCACCAGCGCACCGGTAAAGCTGCCCATGCCGCCCAGCACCACGATGGTGAAAGCCACCAGCACAAAGCCGCTGCCCACCTGCGGATTCACGTAGTAAGCCGGCAGCAGAAAACACGCGGCCGCCCCCAGGCAAGCCAGGCCGATGCCAAAGCTCATCGCGTACACGTGGTCCACGTTGATGCCCATGAGCTTGGCACCATGCTTTTCCTTGGCCACGGCACGGATGGCGCGGCCCAGGTCGGTCTTGCCGACGATCCAGAGCAAGACGCCCGACACCACCAGCGCCCCGGCGAAGGCCACCAGCTTCGGGAGCGCAATCATGGCGGGGCCTACAGCGACGGTGGTCAGCGTGTAGGCCGTTTCGATGGTGCGCGTGTCGGACTTGAAGAACAGCAGAGCGAGGTTCTCCATCACGATGGAGATGCCCAGCGTGACCAGCAGGATGTTCTCGTCTTTGCCGTGGCTGGCCCGGTTGATCACCAGGCGCTGCAGGCCGTAGCCCAGGGCGAACATGCCAGGCACCAGGATGGGCAGCGCCAGGTAGGGGTCGAGCCCGAAGTGCTGCTTGAGCAGGTACACGGCGTACAGCGCCAGCATCAGCGACGCGCCATGCGCGAAGTTGATGATGTGCAGCACGCCGTAGATCAGCGTGAGCCCGAGCGCGATCAGGGCATAGACCGCGCCCGTCGTCAGGCCGTTCAGGAGGGAGGGAAAGAGGATGCTGAGCTCGAACATGGGTGTGGAGTCCGGCGTTCAGGCAAAGGCGCGGCCTGGCGCTCCGCGTGGGAGCGCCCCGCAGCCCCTGCATTCAGGGCCGAAAAGTGGTGGGTGTCAGGCCTTTAGCGGGAAGAGCGGGTCCGCTTCGCGATAGTCGCGCGGGATGATGACCTTGATGTCCTTGTTCAGCACCTGGGTCATGAGCGGCTGGGCACCCTGGTTCTGTCCATTGACGAATTTGGTCGGGCCGTACGGCATGATGTGATCGGCAAAGGTGCTCTTTTCCAGTGCGTCGATGAGGGCGGCACGGTCCATCGACTTGGCGCGCTCCAGCGCATCGGCCAGCAGCCACATCGAGGTGTAGGTCATGAACAGCTCGTAGCTGAAGAACAGGCCCTTGGCCTCGACCCGCTTCTTCAGGTCCTGCGCGCGCTTGTCCTTGGGGTTGAACCAGTGGTTGCAGTCGATGATGCCGTTGGCAGCGTCCGGAAACTCCTTGACGAACTTGTAGCTCGACGCCGCCCCACCCAACACCGAGTAGATCGCCTTGGGCGTGACCTTTTGCTGCTGCATGGTGCGCACCAGCAGCGCGTACTCGTTGTAATAGTTGGCGGGGATGACAATGTCGGGGTTGATCGCCTTCATGCGCAGCACGATGTTGTTGAAGTCGCGCGTGGGGTTGGCGTGCTTGACGACTTCCTTGACCTCGTAGCCGTAGCCGGGTAGCTCCCGCGCCAGCAGCTGTGCAGTGCCGGTGCCAAACAGCGATTCTTCATGGATGATCATCACTGTTTTGGCGGGCTTGCCTGCCGCCGTGTTCAGCACATGCAGGTTGGCCACGGCAGTCTCGGCGCATTTCTTGTAGCCGGGGCCAAAGCGGAAGGTGCTCTTGAGGCCGCGCTCCACGATCTGGTCGGCCACGCCCACATCCACGATGTGCGGCAGGTTGTACTTGGCGGCGGCCTGCGTAGTGGCCAGGCAGATGGCCGAGGCAAACGCCCCCACCACGGCGGACACGCCCGCTTCGTTCATCTTCTCTACCTCGGCGGCACCGGCCTGAGGCTGTGACTGCGCATCGCCCAGCAGGGCTTCGAGCTTGGCGCCGCCCAGAGCCTTGATGCCACCAGCCTTGTTGATGTCTTCAATGGCCATCATCGCGCCTTCGCGGCATTGCTGGCCCGAATAGGCCAGTGCGCCGGTCACCGGGTGCAGCACCCCCACCTTGACGGACTTGGCCTGCGCCCCGCCCACCAGTGGGAAGGCCAGCGCCGACGCGGCGGCAGCCGACTGGGACATGAAATGACGGCGAGTACTCATGGGCATTCTCCTGGCAGGTGGGTCGGATTGAGGTTGGGGGAACGGATTCAGTGGAACTGGGCCGACAGCTCTTTGCTGACCCAGACCTTGGCGTCGATGCTGCCCACACGGGACAGCTGCATTTCGTATTCGTAGCGGTCCGGCCGGTAGAGGCCGTGCAGCCACTGCACGGGGCGCTCCTGGTCGTCATAGATGAGACGGCGCACAGCCAACAGTGCCGAGCCCACCGAGACATCCAGGTGGCGGGCCACGACAGCGTCAGCCAGCTTGGCCGAGATGGTCTGGTGCGCGCGGCCCACCTTGACGCCCGACTCTTCGAGCAGCACCAGGATGGGCTTGCGCGCCAGCTCGCGCCGTCCGAACTGGCGGGCAATGTCGGCGGGCACATAGGTGGTGATGTGCGACAGCGGCCCCTCTTTGGTGCTGCGCACACGGACCGCCTTTTGCACGGCGTCGCCCACTGCAATATTCAGCGCACCGGCCACGGCACGCGATGCTGTGACCGTATCCACATCCAGCACCTTGACGGAGGTGCGCAGGCCCATGCTGACCAGGTTCTCCAGCAGGCCGGTGAGATGCGCGCGGCTGCTTTCGCCCTCGCCGCCCTCGCCGCCCGCGCCGTTGGCAGTGGCTGGGGCGGGAGCCAAAGGGCGGGTGCCCCGACCGGGCTCGCGGGAGATCATGCCCTCGCCTTCCAGCAGCTCCAGCGCGCGGCGCACCGTGACACGCGCCACCGCGAACTGCCGCATCAGCGCCAGTTCGCCCGGCAGACCATCGGCAAACCGCCCCTCTTGCAACTGCTCGCGCAGCACCAGATAGATCTGGTGGTACTTGGGGAGCGGCAGATTGTTGGACGGCATGGAGGTCATATTAGGAATAGTTCTAATGTCCTGTCAATAAGACATTTAGGAGCGAAATTTGTCTTGCTGCAGACATTTGCGGCACCGGTGCACTGCACCGAGCGCACGCAACCACCGTGCCAGCAAGGAGAGATGTGCACCGCAGCAATGCGAAACGGCGCGCCTTTTTGGCAGCTTGTGACAAGGCAGCATTGACGCGCCCACAGGCACTGGCTACATTACTAACCAGTCAGTCATTAAAAATAGCCGGTTTGACCACTCCCCCCCAACCCTCCTCTGCCACGACCAGCACCAAACGCGAGCGCCGCAAGGAAGCCCGCCCGGGAGAGCTGCTGGAGGCTGCCCTCGACCTGTTCGTCGAGAAGGGGTTTGCCGCCACACGGGTGGATGAGGTGGCGGCGCGCGCAGGGGTATCCAAGGGCACACTGTTTCTGTACTTCCCCAGCAAGGAAGAGCTCTTCAAGGCGGTGGTGCGCGAAAACATCGCCGGCCGCTTTGCCGAGTGGAACAGCGAGCTGGAGACCTTTGTGGGAACCACCAGCGAGGTCCTGCGCTATTGCTACCAGGTCTGGTGGGAACGCATCGGGTGCACCAAGGCCTCAGGCATTACCAAGCTCATGCTCAGCGAGGCGCAGAACTTCCCCGAGATTGCGCAGTTCTACCAGCACGAAGTCATCCTGCCCGGCCAGGCGCTGATTCGCCGCATCCTGGAGCGTGGCATTGCGCGGGGCGAATTCCGCCCCGTGAACCTCGACTACGCCGTGTACCTGGTGCTGGCCCCCATGATCTTCCTCATGATGTGGAAGCACTCTGTGGGCGCCTGCGTGCCTGATGCCCAGGAGCTGACACCTGAGCAATACATCGAGACGCAGATCGACAACATCCTGCACGGCCTGTGTGTGCGCTCGGAGGCGCCTGCAGCTTCCGGCGCGGCAGGCACATTGCCGTCTGACAAGCCGTCCCCTCCCCCTTCTTTCACGCGCTCGCGCACACCCTGACCATGAAACGCTGGATTCCCTGGATGGCTGCGGCCGTCGTTGTCGTGCTGCTCGGTGGCGGTGTCTGGCGTGCCATGGCGGCGCGGCAGGCGCAGCAAAAGGCTTTGGCCGAGGCGTCCACACAACGGGCCGAGGCACCGCTGCAACTGGCGGCCGACGAAGTGATCACCGTGCAATCGTCCCAACTCTCTCTGGGGGTACCGGTATCAGGCTCGTTGCGTGCCGTGGACTCGGCCATGGTCAAGGCACGCGTGGCCGGCGAGCTGCAGGGCCTGACTTTGCGCGAAGGCGACAGCGTCAAGGCGGGACAGGAAGTGGCACGCATCGACCCGACCGAAGCCCGTGCACGCCTGCGCCAGGCCCAGCAGCAGGCCGATGCAGCCAAATCGCAGGTGGACATCAACCAGCGGCAGTACAACAACAACCGTGCACTGGTAGACCAGGGCTTTATCTCTGCCACGGCGCTGGTCACCTCGCAAGCCAGCCTGGAAGCGGCCCAATCCAGCTACCAGGCCGCCGTATCGGCCGCCGACGTCGCCCGCAAGGCGCTGGAAGACACCGTCCTCAAAAGCCCCATCAGCGGCCTGGTGGCGCAGCGGCTGGCCCAGCCGGGAGAGCGGGTGCCCATCGACGCCCGCATCATCGAAGTGGTGGACCTCTCCCGCCTGGAACTCGAAGCGCTGCTCACCCCGGCTGACTCCGTCGGCGTGCGTGTGGGTCAGAAGGCCCAGCTCACGGTCGAAGGCGCCTCGGCGCCGGTACAAGCCACCGTCGTGCGCATCAACCCCAGCGCCCAGGCGGGCAGCCGCACCGTGCCAGTCTATTTGCGGGTGGACCAGGCACCCCACAGCGCAAGCCTGCGCCAAGGCCTGTTTGTGCAAGGCCTTCTGGCCACCGGCAGTGCGCAGGTACTGACCGTTCCATTGGATGCCGTGCGCACCGACAAACCGGCACCCTATCTCCAGACGATCAAGGAGGGCCGCGTGGCCTATGCGCCGGTGCAGACGGGAGCGCGCGCCGTGGTCAATGGGCAGACCCTGGTCGCGGTGGACGGCGTACCCGTGGGCACGACGGTCATTGCAGGCCGCATGGGTTCGCTGCGCGAGGGCACGCCCGTGGCGGCGGCAACTGCTGCGCCACAAGCCGCTCCCGCCTCGCGCACTGCGCCCTGACCAGCGGACGCGCCATGTGGTTCACCAAAGTCAGTCTTAAAAACCCCGTGTTCGCCACGATGGTGATGCTCGCCATCGTCGTGCTGGGCCTGTTCTCGTACCAGCGCCTCAAGGTCGATCAGTTTCCCAACATCGACTTCCCGGTGGTGGTGGTCACCGTGGACTACCCCGGCGCGTCGCCTGAAATCGTCGAGAGCGAGGTCACCAAGAAGATCGAGGAAGGTGTCAACTCGATTGCGGGCATCAACGCCCTCACCTCGCGCAGCTATGAGGGCACGGCGGTTGTCATCATCGAGTTCCAGCTCCACATCGACGGCCGCAAGGCCGCCGAGGATGTGCGCGAAAAGGTCGCCACCGTGCGTCCCTTGCTGCGCACCGAGGTCAAGGAGCCACGCGTTCTGCGCTTTGACCCCGCCAGCCGCGCCGTATGGTCGCTGGCCGTGTTGCCCGACGAAAAATCGGGTCGCAGCGCGGTGGAACTGACCACCTGGGCCGAGCAGATCCTGAAGAAGCGCCTGGAAAACGTGCGCGGCGTGGGCGCGGTGAACCTGGTGGGTGCTACCAAGCGCGAAATCAACATCTACCTCAACCCACAGGCCCTGGAAGCCTTTGGCGTGACCCCCGACCAGGTGGCCAATGCCGTGCGCAACGAGAACCAGGACCTGCCCGTGGGTGCGATCCGCTCGCTGGCGCAGGAGCGCGTGGTGCAGATCGACGCGCGCATGGAGCGGCCCGAGGATTTCGGCAAGATCATCGTGGCCCGCAAGAACGGTGCGCCGGTGCGCCTGGACCAGGTGGCCCGCGTCAACGACGGCGCGCAGGAAGTGGAAAGCCTGGCGCTCTACAACGGCCAGCGCACGCTGCTGCTGTCGGTGCAAAAGTCGCAGGGAGAGAACACCATTGAGGTGGTCGATGGCCTGAACGCCGCCGTGGTGGAACTGAAGAACCAGCTGCCACCCGGGGTGCGGCTCGAAACCATTGGCGATAGCGCCCGCCCGATCCGCGTGGCGGTCAACAACGTGCGCCAGACGCTGATCGAGGGGGCCATCCTCACGGTGCTCATCGTCTTTCTGTTCCTGAACTCCTGGCGCTCCACCGTGATCACCGGGTTGACGCTGCCCATCGCGCTGATCGGCACGTTCCTGTTCATGAACATGTTTGGCTTCACCATCAACATGATCACGCTCATGGCGCTGAGCCTGTGCGTGGGGCTGCTGATCGACGATGCCATCGTGGTGCGCGAAAACATCGTGCGCCACGTGCAGATGGGCAAAGGCGCCTACGCAGCCGCCATGGACGGCACGCAGGAGATCGGCCTGGCGGTGCTGGCCACCACGCTGTCCATCGTGGCAGTGTTCATGCCCATCGGCTTCATGGGCGGCATCATCGGCAAGTTCTTCCACGAGTTCGGCATCACCATCGTCGCGGCGGTGATGATTTCGATGTTTGTGAGCTTCACGCTCGACCCGATGCTGTCGAGCATCTGGCACGACCCGAGCATCCATGCGCACGGCCAAAAGACGGCGCCCGTCACCTTCTACGACAAGACCATTGGCCGCGTCACCGGCTGGTTTGACCGCGCCACCGATGCGCTGGCAGAGGGCTATCAGCACATCCTGCGGTGGTCGCTGGTGCACAAGCTGGCCACCATGGTCATCGCCCTGGCGGTGTTCGTGCTGAGCGTGGTCATGGTGCCGCTGCTGGGCACCGAGTTTGTGCCCAAGGCCGATTTTTCAGAGACCTCCCTCAATTTCTACACCCCCGTGGGTTCGTCGCTCGAGGCCACCGAGTCCAAGGCCAGGCAGGTGGAAGGCATCCTGCGCGAGATGCCCGAAGTGCGCTACACACTGGCCACCATCAACACCGGCAACGCCCAAGGCAAGATGTACGCCAGCATATACGTGCGGCTGGTAGACCGCAAGGACCGCAGCCGCAGCGTGGACCAGATGTCCGACGTGCTGCGCGAGCGCCTGAAGACCGTGCCCGGCATCACCGTGACCCATGTGGGCCTGCTGGATGCGGTGGGCGGCCAGAAGCAGGTGGAGTTCTCGCTGCAGGGGCCCGACCTGCGCGAACTGGAGCGCCTGACCAAAATCGTCACCGAGAAGATCCGCGACATTCCCGGCCTCGTGGACCTGGACACCAGCGCCAAGCCTGACAAGCCTGTGATTGCGCTGGATGTGAAGCGTGAAGTGGCGTCGGACCTGGGCCTGTCGGTGGCGCCCATGGCGGCCTCGCTGCGCACGCTGGTGGCAGGCACGACGGTGGGCAACTGGCGTGCGCCCGACGACCAGACCTATGACGTGAATGTGCGCCTGGCGCCCGAGGCGCGCACCACCCCGGCCGACCTGGAGCGCCTGCCCTTTGCCCTGGCCGCCACCGACGGCACGACCCGCATCGTGCGCCTGAACCAGGTCGCCAGCGTCACCGAATCCACCGGCGCCAACCAGATCAACCGCCGCGACCTGACCCGCGAAGTGGCGGTGAACGCCAACGTGTCCCAGCGCTCGGCCGGTGAAGTGTCGAACGACATCAAGAAGGCGCTGGAGACCGTGACCTTCCCGCCGGGTTACCGCTACCAGTTTGGCGGCTCCACCAAGAACATGGCCGAATCGTTCGGCTACGCCATCTCGGCACTGGCCATGGCCATCATCTTCATCTACATGATCCTGGCGAGCCAGTTCAAGAGCTTTTTGCAGCCGCTCGCGCTCATGACCTCGCTGCCACTCACGCTGATTGGTGTGGTGCTGGCGCTGCTGATGTTCCGCTCCACGCTGTCGATGTTCTCCATCATCGGCGTGGTCATGCTGATGGGGCTGGTGACCAAGAACGCCATCCTGCTGGTGGACTTTGCGATCCGTGCCCGCGAGGAACACGTGAATGACCAGGGCCAGACCGTGCCCGGCTTGCCCCGCGCCGATGCCCTGCTGCTGGCCGCCCGTGTGCGGCTGCGCCCCATCCTCATGACCACGCTGGCCATGATCTTCGGCATGGTGCCCCTGGCGTTTGCGCTGTCCGAAGGCTCGGAACAGCGCGCGCCCATGGGCCAGGCGGTGATTGGCGGCGTGATTACTTCCTCCCTGTTGACCCTGGTGGTGGTGCCGGTGGTGTATTGCTACATGGACGACTTGGCCCAGTGGGCCCTTCGCAAGATGGGACGCGCTCCGGCAGCGCCTAAAATCGAAGGTTTGTCCTGATCGTCCCGATCGGCCTTGCATCTGCCCCACGGAGAAATCCCATGAACCTGCCCCTGAACACGTCCGCCAACATCAGCGACCCCATCGCCCAGGCCCGCTACAACATGATCGAGCAGCAGATCCGCCCCTGGAACGTGCTCGATGCCGACGTGCTGGACCTGCTGGCCGTGGTGCGCCGCGAAGACTTTGTGCCCCCGGCCTACCGCAGCCTGGCCTTCATGGACATTGAAGTCCCGCTGCTGGGCAATGACGCTGAAGAAGCCGTGCGCAAAGGCCACAGCATGCTGCAGCCCCGCGTGGAAGCGCGCATCCTGCAAGACCTGCGCATTTTGCCCACCGACCGCGTGCTCGAAATCGGCGCCGGCTCGGGCTACATGGCCGCCCTGCTGGCCGCCCGTGCCGAACGTGTGGTGTCCCTCGAAATCCACCCCGAGCTGGCCGAAATGGCCCGCGAGAACCTGCGCGATGCTGGCGTGCAGAACGCCGACGTGCGCCAGGGCGACGGTGCCCGCGATGCCATCCCTGACGGCCCGTTCGACGTGATCGTGCTCAGCGGCTCCGTGGCCGAGGTGCCCAGCCACCTGCTGTCCCTGCTGCGCGATGGGGGCCGCCTGGGCGCCATCGTGGGTGGCGAGCCCGTGATGCGTTTCACCCTGACCCGCCGCACCGGCGACCGCTTTGAGACCACATCGCCCTGGGACACCATCGCGCCGCGCCTGGTGAACTTCCCCGAGCCCTCTGGCTTCACGTTCTGACCCCCTGCCCTTCGGTTGCCTTCGGAGTTTTGCATGATCGATCACGTCCGCCCCGCCCAGCTGTCTGCCTGGTTTGCCGCTGCACCTGAAGGCAGCCAGCCCCTGGTGCTGGACGTGCGTGAGCCCTGGGAGCTGCAGACCGCCAGCGTGCGCGCCGACGGGTTTGAGCTGGTGGCCATCCCCATGGGCGAGTTGCCCGCGCGGCTGGCCGAGCTGGAGCCCGCCCGCCAGGCGCAACGCCCTATTGCCTGCCTGTGCCACCACGGCGCCCGCAGCCTGCGCGTGGCCTCGTTCTTGCAGCACCACGGGTTCGAGCATCTGGCCAACATCACCGGCGGTATTGACGCCTGGTCGCACGAAAGCGATCCGGCGGTGCCGCGCTACTGACGCCCTTTGTGGTTGATGGACCGTTGTTGATGGACCGCACTTGCCGCACCCATGCCCCAGTGCTGCCCGCCGCTGCCCACCCCGATTCGATTCGCAGACTCTTCCGAAGGACCCCCAATGACACCGTTTAGGCCCCTGTCCCTGTCCATCCTGCCCCTGGCGCTGGGCGCAGCGCTGTGTGCGCCAGCCCAGGCCCAAAGCCTGCTGCAACTGGTGGAATCGGCCCGCACCTATGACACGGCCTGGCAGTCGGCGCGTGCGCAACTGGACGCCGCAGCCCGCAAGGCCGACCAGGCCCGCGCCGGCCTGCTGCCTTCCGCCGCACTCACCGGGGGCCTCACCCGCTCCAACGTGGAGCTGAGCAAACCCAAGATCGAGAACACCGGCACGGCACAGACCGTGGGGGTCAATGCCTCCCAGCCGCTGTACCGGCCTGCCAATCGCATCACGCTGGAGCAAGGCCAACGCGGCGTGGATGTGGCCCAGGCCCAGCTGGATGCCGCCACCCAAGACCTGCTGGTGCGGGTGAGCCAGGCCTACTTCGACGTGCTGGCGGCGCAAGACACCCTCACCTTTGTGCAGGCCCAGAAGGCCGCCGTGTCCGAGCAACTGGCCGCCGCCAAGCGCAATTTCGAGGTCGGTACCACCACGGTGACCGATTCGCGTGAAGCCCAGGCCCGTTACGACCTGGTGATTGCCCAGGAGATCGCCGCCGAGAACGACCTGCGCGTCAAGCGCCTGGCGCTGGACCAGCTGGTCGGCATCGCCGGCACCAAGCCGCAGCCCCTGGCACTGCCGGTGCAACTGCCTGGCGTAGTGCCGGACAACCTTGCCACCTGGGTGGACACCGCCCGCGACCAGCAGCCCGGCGTGCGCCAGGCCGCCATTGCGCTGGACATTGCGCGGCTGGAGACCAAAAAAGCCGAAACCGGCCACCTGCCCACGGTGGACCTGCAGGCGGGCTACAACGTCACGCGCAACCTGCACGGCACCATTACCTCGCCCGGCGTCACGGCCCGCAGCAATGCCGCCAGCGTGGGCGTGGCACTGAACCTCCCCCTGTTTGCAGGCTTTGCCGTGCAAAACCGCGTGAAGGAAACCCTGGCCCTCGAAACCAAGGCCGAGGCCGACCTCGAAACCGCCCGCCGCAACGTGGCCCAGGCCACGCGCGCAGCGTTCTACGGCGTGCAGTCCGGCCAGGGCCAGGTGCAGGCCCTGGAAGCGGCCGAAGCCTCCAGCCAGAGCGCGCTGGACGCCAACAAGCTGGGCTACCAGGTGGGTGTGCGCATCAACATCGACGTGCTCAACGCCCAAAGCCAGCTCTACCAGACCAAGCGTGACCTGGCCCAGGCCCGCTACAACGTGCTGCTGGGCGGGCTCAAGCTGCGCCAGGCGGCGGGCACGCTGTCACAGCAGGACATCGAAGCTGTCAACGCACTGCTGGCCAAGTAATGGGGCCTTGCACCCCGCGCCGGGGTGCATCCCGTACATGAATTACTGAAGCCTAGTGCAGGCCGCCCTCGGGCTGCACCAGCGCCACAATCGCACGCGCCGTGGCCTGGGCAGCCCCTCGGTGCGTGGCCGCGAACCGGGTTGCCCGCTCGCTGGCCTGTTCGTGGGCACGGGCGTCCCCCGCCAGGGCTGCAGCCTGTGCCATTCCTTGTGCCAGGTCGGGCACCCGCTGTGCTGCCCCCGCCGCGCACGCCAGTTCGGCCGCCTCGGCAAAGTTGAAGGTGTGCGGGCCCAGCACCACGGGGCAACCGCAGGCAGCGGCCTCGATCAGGTTCTGGCCGCCCAGTGGGGCGAAGCTCCCGCCCAGCAAGGCCACATCGGCCAGGCCGTAATACAGCGCCATTTCACCGATCGAGTCCCCCAGCCACACGTCAGCGGCCGCAGGTGCCGCAGCCCAGGTGCTGCGGCGCGACACCGACAGGCCGGCCCGCTGCAGCAGCTGGTGGACCTCGTCAAACCGCTGCGGGTGGCGCGGCACGATGAGCCATTGCACGGGGGAAAGATCCCCGCCAGATGCTTCACTATTGATAGCTGCCAAGGCACAATCCACTAGCGCTTGGGGCGATTTTTGCCGTATTTTCTGGATCTGCTCCAGCCACATGGCCTCCTCGCCCTCGCGGCTGCTGGCCAGCAAGACCACCGGGCGGCCGGTGCGGGTGCGCCACTCGCGGCCCCGCTCCAGCAGCTGTGCGTCCGGCACCACGTCAAACTTGAGGTTGCCCAGCACACCACGCACCGGCGCGCCCATGGCCGCGAGCCGCGTGGCGTCTTCCTGCGTCTGGGCCCAGACTGCCGTCAGGCCGCCATACGCAGGCCGCGCCAGGGCTGACAGGCGCTGCGCCTTGCGCAGCGATATCTCGTTGAAGCGCGCATTGGCCAGCACCAGCGGAATGCGCCGCTGTCGGCAGCCCGCCACCAAGTTGGGCCACACCTCGGTTTCCATCAGGATGCCGATGGCCGGGCGGAACTTGCGCAAAAACCGCCCCACGGCGCCCGGCGTGTCCCAGGGCTGCCACACCTGCACATCGCCCGGCAGCAGCAACTTTTCGCCCTCGGCCCGCCCTGTGGCGGTGCCGTGGGTGAGCAACAGGCGCATGCCTGGCAGCTGTTCACGCAACTGGGCCAGCAAGATGGCGGCGGCCCGGGTTTCGCCCAGCGACACGGCATGCACCCACACAAACCGCCCCAGCGGGTCGGTGCTGCTGTGGGGCATCAGGCTGTCGATGGGGGCCGGGTAGCGGCCAAAGCGCTCGCCCACCGCGTAGGCGTAGCCCGGCTCGGCCACCGCACGGCGGCGCAGCTTGCGCCGCAGCAGCGGCTGCGCGCTCCAGGTCAGCAGCGAATACAGGGCCCGCGCGGCGTTCATGCGGGCACAGACAGGCTCAGCACACCACCCGCCCAGCCGCTGTCGCTGCGCTGTGCCCAGACGATGCAGGGCGCGTCACCCGGCGCAGCCACCACACAGCGGCCACCGGGCGCCCAGAAGGCACTGCGCCCCGCACTCACGTAGCCACCGGACGTGCCGCTGTAGTTGGCCGCGAGTACGGCCATGTCGTGGTCACGCGCGTAGCCTTCCAGCATGGCCGATTCGGCCGCATAGGCCTTTTCGGAGATCAGCACGCCCGCCGCATACAGGGCCGCGCCCGCCCCGCGGGCCGCCTGGGCATGCTCGGGATGGGTGATGTCGGCGCACACGGCCAGCGCCGTGGGCTCGCCGGCCACCAGTTGCACCTGCGCGTCGTCCGTGCCCACGCTGGCAAATTGCTCTTCGCTGTCGTGCAGATGGCGCTTGCGGTACAGCGCCACGCTGCCGTCCGGCCCCAGCAGCCAGGCACCAATGGCGGGCAATGCGCCCTGCTCCGCAGGCTCAGCCGGAGCACCCACCACCAGGGCCATGCCATGGCTTTGGGCGGCCTGGCGCAAGGCCAGCAGCACGGGGTGGTCGGCCGTCAGTACATGGTCTGCCATGAGCGCTGGCTCGTAGCCCATGAGCGACAGCTCCGGGAACTGCAGCAGTTGCACGCCCTGGTGGGCAGCGGCCCGCACGCAGGCCAGGTGCGTTTGCAGGTTGCGCTCCAAGTCGCCCGGCGCCGACGGCGTCTGGGCGGCAGCGACACACAGGGGGGTGGAGAGCGACAGCATCGGGCGTGCGGCAGGCAATGTCAGTGGCTGGCTGCGCCCACATGGGCGTCGGGCTTGACCCGGTGCAGCAGCGCCAGCATGGCGGCCTCGATGCGGGCCAGGGCTTCGGGCGTGTGGCCCTCAAAGCGCAGCACCAGCACGGGGGTGGTGTTGCTGGCGCGGATCAGGCCAAAGCCATCGGGCCAGTCCACGCGCAAGCCATCGATGCTGCTGATGGCGGCGGGCGCGGCAAAGGTTTCTGCGGCCAGGGCCTGCAGCTCGGCCGTCAGGCGGTGCGGCTCGCCCTCGGCACAGGCCACGTTCAGCTCGGGGGTCGAGAAGCTGGTGGGCAGTGCGTTCAGCACGGCGCTCGGGTCGCTGCTGCGGCTCAGGATCTCCAGCAGGCGGCAGCCGGCATAGGTACCGTCGTCAAAGCCGTACCAGCGCTCCTTGAAGAAGATGTGGCCGCTCATCTCGCCACCCAGGGGAGAGTTCGTCTCCTTCATGCGCGCCTTGATCAGCGAGTGGCCGGTCTTGAACATCACCGGCACGCCACCGGCCGCTGCAATGGCGGGCGCCAGGCGCTGGGTGCACTTCACGTCGAAGATGATCTCGCCGCCGGGCACGCGCGAAAGCACGTCTTGCGCAAACAACATCATCTGGCGGTCGGGGAAGATGTTGGTGCCGTCCTTGGTCACAATGCCCAGGCGGTCGCCGTCTCCGTCAAAGGCCAGGCCCAGTTCGGCATCGCTGGCCTTCAGGGCGTCGATCAGGTCACGCAGGTTTTCAGGTTTGCTCGGGTCGGGGTGGTGATTGGGGAAGTTGCCGTCCACCTCCGAGAACAGCTCGATCACCTCGCAGCCCAGCGCACGGAAGATGGCGGGGGCCGACGCGCCGGCAATGCCGTTGCCGCAGTCCACCACGATCTTGAGCGGCCGGGCCAGCTTCACGTCACCCACAATGCGTTCGCGGTACGCGGGCAGCACATCCACATGGCGGACCGAGCCACCGGCCAGCAGTTGCCAGCTTTCCTGCTCCATGGTGCGGCGCAGGCCCTGGATCTCATCACCATAGATGGCGCGGCCGTTCAGCACCATCTTGAAGCCGTTGTAGTCCTTGGGGTTGTGGCTGCCGGTGACCTGGATACCACTGGTGCACAGCGTGCTGGCCGCAAAGTAGAGCAGCGGCGTGGTGACCAGGCCCACGTCGATCACCTCGATGCCCGCCTCCACCAGCCCCCGGATCAGCGCCGCCGACATCGCGGGGCCGGACAGGCGCCCATCGCGCCCCACCGCCACGGTGGTCTGCCCTTCCGCGCGTGCTGCGGTGCCAAAGGCCCGGCCCAGGCCCAAGGCCACGTCTTCGTTCAGGGTGGACGGCACGATGCCGCGGATGTCATAGGCTTTGAAGATGGCGGGGGTCGGTTGCACGCAGGGGGGCCTTTCGTGATGGGGTTGAAAAGTCCGCTGCATTGTAGGCGGCGGCCCTGGGGGTGTTTGTCAGTCGATGCCTCAGGCGTGCGCCCTGCCCTTGCCAAAGGCACAGGTCCGAAAACGGCCAGTGATGCGAAGCCAGGCTCCTATGATCTGGCCCATGACCCCGACCGCCCCCCCCTCGTACACCGCCACGGATGTGGCATCCGACGAAGGCCGCTACCTGGCGCTGCAGGCGCGCGACGCGCGGTTTGACGGGCATTTTTTCACCGGAGTGACCTCCACCGGCATCTACTGCCGCCCCGTCTGCGCCGTGCGCACACCCCGGCGCGAGAACTGCCGGTTTTTTGCGCTGGCGGCGCAGGCCGAAAGCGCCGGGTTTCGCCCCTGCCTGCGCTGCCGGCCGGAGCTGGCCCCCCAGGCGATGGTGTGGTCGGTGCAGGACGCTAGCGGCATTCTGGTGCAGCAAGCCGTGCGCCTGCTGGACGCGCCCGACCTCTGGCCCACACCGGCCGCACCCGGCGAGGGCAGCGCCACCGTGGCCCGCCTGGCCGAGCGGCTGGGCGTGAGCGACCGGCATCTGCGCCGCATTTTTGAGGCGGCCCTGGGCGTATCGCCGTTGCAATATCTGCAGACACGGCGGTTGCTCACGGCCAAGCAGCTGCTCACCGACACCGCCATGCCCGTGACGCAGGTCGCACTGGCCAGCGGGTTCGCCAGCGTGCGCCGCTTCAATGCCGCCTTTGTGGGGCATTACGGGCTCAACCCCACCCAGCTGCGGCGCAACGGTGTTGGCAGCGCCACATCGGGCGCGGGGCGCACCAGCGCCGTGCGCCTGGCGTGGCGCCCGCCACTGGACGTGGCGGCGTTGCTGGCCTTTTTTGAAAAGCGGCAGTTCCATGGCGTGGAGTGCGTGGTGCATGGTGCGGACGGCCCCGGCCTGCGCCGCACCGTGCGGCTGGCCAGGACCTGCACCGGCCTGCCGCAGGAGACCACCGGCTGGCTGAGTGCCCGTTTTGACCTGGCGCGCCACCAGGTGCTGCTGCAGACCAGCGACAGCCTGTACCCCGTGCTGCCGCTCGTCATCCGCCGTGTGCGTGCCATGCTCGACCTGGACGCCGACCCCGCAGCCATCAACGCCGTGCTGCACCCGCACTTTCCGGAGGGTGATGGCCTGCGTGTGCCCGGAGCGTTTGACGGCTTTGAGCTGGCCGTGCGCGCCGTGCTGGGCCAGCAGATCACCGTGGCGGCCGCGCGCACGCTGGGCCAGCGGCTGGTGGAGCGGCTGGGTGAACCCATCGCCACGCCCTGGCCCGGGCTGCACCAGCTGTTTCCCACCGCAGCCACCCTGGCCCGCGCCGATGGCGACACGCTCGGCCAGCTGGGCATCGTGCGCCAGCGTCAAGCGGCCATCGTGGCACTGGCCCGCGCGGTGGACAGCGGCAGCCTGCCCCTGCACGCGGGCGCCGACGTGCCCAGCACCACTGCCGCCCTGTGCGCCCTGCCCGGCATTGGTGACTGGACGGCGCAGTACATCGCCATGCGGGTGCTGCGCTGGCCCGACGCCTTCCCGGCGGGGGACGTAGCGCTGCACAAGGCGCTGGGGGTGCAGCAGCACAAGAACCCCGCACGCGCCGCGCAAGAGGCCTCGCAGGCCTGGCGCCCCTGGCGCAGCTACGCGGTGCTGCGCGCCTGGGCTGCCGGTGGCAGCAGTGCCGGAGCGGCTCAGCCTACAGATGCTCAGACACTATCAAAACAGTAGCAAACCAGGCAATAAACACTAGCGCATGGTGCCAATTTCGCCCCAAAACGGCCTCTACCACTCTTTCAAGACCTCTCAGCATGCAGTTTCACTCTTTCACCGTGCAGGCACGGGCCGACACCCCGCTGGGGCCCGTGCGGCTGGCCGCTTCCCCCAACGGCTTGTCGGGCGTCTGGTTTGAAGGCCAGCGCCACGAGCCCAGCGCCCACTTGCACGGTTCCGAGGCCTGGGCGTTGGCCCCTGGCGACCACCCTGTGCTGCAAGAAGCCGCCCACCAGCTGCAGCAATACCTGGGCGGGCAGCGCCAGCATTTCGACCTGCCGCTGGACCTGTCGGGGGGCACGGCATTCCAGCAATCGGTGTGGCGCGCGCTGCTGCAGATTGGCCGGGGCCAGACCATCAGCTACGGCACGCTGGGCCGCCAGCTGGGCAACCCCAGCGCCGTGCGGGCCGTGGGTGCCGCCGTGGGCCGCAACCCACTGAGCGTGGTGGTGCCCTGCCACCGTGTGCTGGGTGCCGATGGCAGCCTGACGGGCTATGCAGGCGGCCTCGATCGCAAGAGGGCTTTGCTGACGCTGGAGAATGCACCCCTTTTGGCCGCCGCAGCCCATCCCATGAAAGCCACCGCATGAACAGCCCCGCCACCCGGCCCGTCTCCACCTGGATCGGCGAATTCATCCTGCTGGCCGCACTCTGGGGCGCGTCGTTCCTGTTCATGCGCCTGGGTGCGTCGGACTTTGGCCCCCTGCCCACTGCCGGCCTGCGGGTGGCGCTGGCCACGGTGTTCCTGTGGCCCATCATGCTGCGCCAGGGCCACTGGCCTGCGCTGCGCCAGCACTGGCGGCCCATCCTGTTTGCGGGGGTCATCAATTCGGCGATTCCGTTCTCGCTGTTTTCCTGGGCGGTGCTGCACATCGCCACGGGCCTGACCTCGATCCTCAACGCCACGGTGCCGCTGTTTGGTGCGCTGATCGCCTGGGTGTGGCTGGGCGACCGCATCAACCGTCTGCGCTGGGTGGGCCTGGCCCTGGGTTTTGTGGGCGTGGCCCTGTTGGCATGGCGCGCACCCGCCGGCACCGGGTTCAAGACCGACCACGCCCACTGGGCGATTGCGGCCTGCCTGCTGGCGTCGGCGTTCTATGGCGTGTCGGCCAGTTTTGCGCGGCGCCACCTCACGGGGCTGCCGCCATTGGCCACGGCCGCAGGCAGCCAGCTGGGTGCCGCGCTGGGCCTGGCCTTGCCCACGCTGTGGCTGTGGCCGGCGCAGATGCCCGGAGTACGCGCCTGGGCGGCCATCCTGGCCATTGCCGTGCTGTGCACCGGCATTGCCTACATCCTGTACTTTCGCCTGATCGAGCACGCGGGCCCCAGCCGCGCGCTGGCCGTGACCTTCATCACCCCGGTGTTCGCCGTGCTGTATGGCACGCTGTTCCTGGGCGAAACCATCACGCCGTGGATGGTGGGCTGCGCGCTGGTGATCGTGTGCGGCACTTTGTTGTCAACCGGACTTATCAGGACGCTGCGGCCCGCCCGGCCCACCTCAGAACAGGCCTAAACTTGGCGGATGGTTTTTTTATCGGGTGCATGCCTTCTGAGCAAGGCCACATGCGGCACAGGTCGCGACATGCACCCGCTCCTTCTTTTGGCTTGTCCGCCACGTTCCAGACCCGCAGCCGCCCGCTTCAGCGACCAGACCACCCAGGGAAAACACCATGGGTAACAACACGCTGCTGGCGGGCACTGCCCTCATGCTGCTGCTGCTGGTGCCGGTCTGGCTGTCGCCGCAGGAGTCTCTGCACCCGTCCCGGCGCACCCTGATCCTGCTCGGCGTGGCGGGCGGGCTGGTCTCCATCGCAGCTTTCGAGGCGCTGCGCTGGAATGCGCCGGAACTCCACATCGTGGCCTACCCCACCGCCACGGCGTTCGTGGCGCTGTTTTTTGGCGTGCCGGCGGCGGCCATCACCGCCGTGCTGGCCTTGCAGGCCGCGCTCTGGACAGACACCTCGGCCGTCTGGCCCGCCACCACCGTTCTGGGCGGCGCGCTGGCTACCGGCTGGGCGTGGCGCAGCCTGAGCCAGCGCTGGGCCTGGCCCGACTGGGCGCCACTGGCCGGACTGACCCTCACGCTGCCGCTCGTGGTTTCGCTGGTCACAACGGCCACCAGCACGGCCCCTGAAGGCACCAGCAACATGCACTGGCACCACGGCGCGGGCGTGCTGATGCTCGGGATTGGCTGGCTGGTGATTGCCAGCCGGGCCCGCGCCGAGCTGGCGCGCAACGAGATCCAGCAGACGCTGGGCCAGCAGGAGCACCAGCTGCGCCTGGCGCTGGATGCCCTGGGCGGCGGCCGCTGGGAATGGGATGTGGTCGAACGCCGATTCTTCTGTGATGGCCGGTTTTATGAGGCCTATGGCATTACCAGTGCCGACTTGCAGTCGCCCGACCTCTGGCAGCGCTGGTACGCCCGGCGCCACCCGCTGGACGCTGAACGCAATGCCGCCAAGCTGGCCCGTGCCATGGACGGGCTGGAGGAAAGCTACGAGGCCGAGTTCCGCGTGATGGACACCCAGGGGCGGTGGCGCTGGCTGATGTCCCGCGGCACCGTCGCCCGGCGCGATGCGCAGGGGCGCCCGGCCAGCCTGATCGGCATGGACGTGGACATCACCGCCCACCGCGAGACCGAGGAGGCCCTTCAGTCTGCCGAGGCCAAATACACCACCTTCTACCAGACGCTGCCCGACCCGGCAGGCATCACCCGCATAACCGACGGGCGCTACATCGATGTGAACCCGGCGTTCTGCGAGCTGCTGGGCTTCACGCGCGAGGAGGTCCTGGGCCGCACCTCGTCGGAGCTGCACATCTGGGCCAACGAGCACGAGCGCAAGCGGCTGCTGGACACCTATCAGCGAGAAGGCAAGGTGGACCGGTTGCCCCTGGTCGCGCAAAGCAAGGGGGTGCAGGTTCCGGGCCTGATGTCGGCACGCTCTGTGCTTGTGAATGGCGAAAACTGCTTTGTTTTCGTTTTCCACGACATGACCGAAGCCCAACGCACCAGCGACGAACTTCGGGCGCTCTACAACCAGCTGCAGCAAGCCGGCCGACTGGCCCGGCTGGGCGCATGGGAGGACGAGCGTGGCCGCGGCCTGGTGTACTGGTCGGACGTTTGTTTTGACATCCACGGCCTGTCACCCAACCAGCCGCCCCCCAGCGACTACATCGACCGCCATGTGGCCCCGCAGTACCGCGAGCCGCTGCGCGAAAAATTCCGCCAGAGCATCCGTTCACGCGCTGAGTGGAGCATGGAGATGGAGGTCTATCACGCCGACGGCCATCTTTTTTGGGTGCGCGCCCGGGGCGAGCCGGTGATCGAGAACGGCCGCGTGGTCAGGGTGCGCGGCGTGATGCAGGACATCGACGAAGCCAAGCGTGCCGAGCAACGCCTGCGCCAGTCCGAGGAGCGCTTCTCGCGCATCTTCCATCTCATGCCCTACCCCATGGGCCTGTCGCACCGCAGCGATGGCCGCTATGTGGACCTCAACCCTGCCTGGGTCGAGATGCTGGGCATTCCCCGCGAAGAGGCCATCGGCCGCACCGCCGTCGAGCTGGGCATCTTCACCGCTGAAGACCGCCAGCGCCTGATGGAGCAGGTCAGCCAGAACGGCCACCTCAGCGATTACGAAGTGACCTTGAACGTGCGCAATGGCCCCCGGCGCACCGTGCTGCAGTCCATGCGCGCCACCGAGTTCGATGGCGAGCCCTGCTGGCTGTTCTCGGTGCACGACATCACTGACCGCAAGCGCAACGAGGTGCAGGTGCGTGAACGCGAGGCCCTGCTGTCGCTCACCATCTCCGCCGCATCGCTGGGCCTGTGGGACTGGGACCTGCAGACCGGCCTGGTCACGGGCGACCGCCGCTGGCGTGCCATGCGCGGGCTGCCGGTGACCAGCGACACCTCGGCGGCCGTGCAATGGACCACGGCCATTGCACCGGACGACATCGACCGCATCACCACCGAGCTGTCGCGCCACACCGCCCACCTGGGCACCCCGTTTGACGCCACCTGGCGGCTGAACCAGCCCAACGAGCCAGTGCGCTGGGTGCGCAACCTGGGCAAGATCGTGGGCTTTGACGAGCAAGGCCGCCCGGCCCGCATGCTCGGTGTGGCCATCGACGTGACCCCCCAGCGCGAGCAGGAGGTCATGCTGCAGCGCCTGGCGCTGTATGACGCCCTCACCGGCCTGCCCAACCGGGTGTTGCTGGCGCGCAAGCTGCAGGAATGCATGGCCCAGGCCCGTGACACCGGCAAGCAGCTGGGTGTGGCCTACCTCGACCTGGACGGCTTCAAGCCGGTCAACGACCGCCTGGGCCACGGGGCGGGCGACCGCCTGCTGGTGGTGGTGGCCGGGCGGCTCACGCGCGCACTGCAGCCGCTGGACACGGTGGCCCGGCTGGGTGGCGACGAGTTCGTGATCCTCATGCCTGGCCTCGGCTCGGTGAGCGACTGCGAACGCATGCTGGAACGCGTGATGGAAAGCGTCTCGGCCCCCTACACGCTGGACACCGAGCGCGTGGTCGTCACGGCCAGCATCGGCTACACCATCTTTCCGCAGGACGACGCCGACGCCGACACCCTGCTGCGCCATGCCGACCAGGCCATGTATGCCGCCAAGCAGGCGGGGCGCAACCGCTTCCACCAGTTTGACGCCGCCCAGGAGCGCGCCCTGCAGCTGCTGCGCGCGCAGGGGCACTACCTGCGCGAGGCACTGGCGCAAGCCCAGTTCATCCTGTACCTGCAGCCCAAGGTGGACATGCGCAGTGGCACGGTGGTGGGCGCCGAAGTGCTCTCACGCTGGCAGCACCCCGAGCGCGGCCTGGTGTCCCCCGGCGAATTTTTGCCGCTGCTGGAGGGCACCGATCTGGAGATCGGCTTTGGCGAATGGGTGGCCGAGGCCGCGCTCACGGTGCTGGAGCAGCTGCAGGACCGGGGCATGCCCATGCCGCTGAGCATCAACATTGCTGCCCAGCACCTGCAGCAACCAGACTTTGCCGACTGGGTGGCTGGCTGTCTGGCGCGCCACCCCCGGGTGCCCGCGCACCTGGTCGAGATAGAGATCACCGAAAGCGCCGCCCTGTACGACCTGAGCGCCGTCGCCGACACCCTGAACGCCCTGCGCGCCATGGGCGTGACGGTGGCGCTGGACGACTTTGGCACCGGCTATTCGTCGCTGACCTACCTGCGCCGCCTGCCCATGGACACGCTCAAGATCGATCAGAGCTTTGTGCACGGCATGATGGGCGACCCGGGGGATCTGGCCATCGTGCAGGGTGTGATCGGCCTGGCACGCTCGTTCGGCTACCGGGTGATCGCCGAAGGGGTGGAAACCGTCGAACAGGGGCAGATGCTGCTGCAGCTGGGCTGCCTGCAGGCGCAGGGCTACTGCATTGCCCGGCCCATGCCGCTGGAGGATTTCATCGGCTGGACGCCCACCTGGCAGCCGCCTGCAGGGTGGCAGCGAAACCGGCCGGTTTTGTAGCATTAAAACCTTGCCAGGCGCTAGTATCGTATGCGTCAGCAGCTATGAGTTTGGTAGCAACCAAGCATATTCTTCGCCCCCTGGAGGCTGGCCTTGAACATCCGTGAACTCTGCGCCGAAGACCTGGCCCCCCTGCTCAGTCTGTACACCCACCTGCACGCGCAAGACGACCCTCTGCCCCCACTACCCGAGGCGCAGAGCGTGTGGGCCGAGGCGCTCGCCAACCCACGCATTCGGTACTTTGGTGGGTGGGATAAGGGTGTGCTGGTCTCGTCCTGCACACTGACCGTCATCCCCAACCTCACGCGTGCATGCCGTCCCTATGGCGTCATCGAGAACGTCGTGACGCACTCGGCCCATCGCGGCCAGGGCTGGGGGCATGCGCTGCTGCAGCACGCCCTGGCCCATGCCTGGCGGGAGCACTGCTACAAGGTCATGCTGATGACGGGCCGCAAGGACGAAAACACCCTGCGCTTTTACGAGCAGGCGGGGTTCGACCGGCAGGGTAAACAGGCATTTGTTGCCAAGCCACTGCAGTGACCCGGCGGCCCGGGCGGGCCTGAACTCAGCCCACCAGGTCCTTCACCTGCTGCAGCGCCGCCGGGTCTTCCATCGTTGTCAGGTCGCCTGGATCGCGCCGCTCGGCCACGGCCTGCAGGGCGCGGCGCAGCAGCTTGCCGCTGCGGGTCTTGGGCAGCACGGTCACAAAGTACACGCGCGACGGCCGCGCCACGGCGCCGAGCTGGTGGTCCACCTGCTTCATGACCTCGCCTTCGAGCTTGAGCCGCGCGGCATCATCGGTCAGGCCTGAGGCATCACGCGCCACGGCAAACGCCATCGCCACCTGGCCTTTCAGGCTGTCGGCGACGCCCACCACGGCCACTTCGGCAATGTTGGGGTGGGAGGCAATGCTCTCCTCGATCTCGCGCGTGCCCAGGCGGTGGCCGGCCACGTTGATCACATCGTCCGTGCGGCCCAGGATGAAGTGGTAGCCGTCGGCATCGCGGATGCCCCAGTCAAACGTGCTGTAGATGAGGCGGCCGGGGATGCTCTTCCAATAGGTGTTCACAAAGCGGGCGTCATCGCGCCACACCGTCTGCATGCAGCCGGGGGGCAGCGGGCCCTCGATGGCGACCACCCCCTTCTGGTTGGCACCGGTCAGTTCTTCGCCCGTGGCCTCGTCGATCAGCTTCACGCCATAGCCGTACATGGCTTTGCCGGGGCTGCCGAAGCGTGTGGTCTGCTGCTGCACGCCGTTGGCAAGGGTCAGGATGGGCCAGCCGGTTTCGGTCTGCCAGTAGTTGTCGATGATGGGCACGGCCAGCGCGTCGCTGATCCACTGGGCCGTGGGCTCGTCCAGCGGCTCGCCCGCCAGCCACAGGGCCTTGAGGCTTTTCACGTTGTACTTGGCCAGATAGGCCGGGTCCTGCTTCTTCAGCACCCGCACCGCCGTGGGGGCCGAGAACATGTGCGTGACCTGGTACTTCTCGACGATGCTCCACCACACGCCCGCATCGGGCCGCGTGGGCAGGCCTTCGTACATGATGGTGGTCATGCCCGCGATCAGCGGGCCGTAAACAATGTAGCTGTGGCCCACCACCCAGCCGATGTCGCTGGTCGCAAAGTACACATCGCCCGCCTTGGCGTCAAAGATGTGCTTCATGCTGGCCGCCAGCGCCACCGTGTAGCCGCCGGTGTCGCGCTGCACCCCCTTGGGCTTGCCGGTGGTGCCGCTGGTGTACAGCGTGTAGCTGGGGTGGGTGGATTCCACCCATTCGCAGGGCACCACGGTGTTCAGGTGCTGCTCTCGCAGCGGCGCCCATTCGTGGTCGCGACCGGCCTGCAGGTGCATGGGGGCCAGGCCCCGGTTCACCATCAGCACGGCGCTGGGCTTGTGTTTGGACAGCGCAATGGCTTCGTCCAGGAGCGGCTTGTACGGCACCACCTTGCCACCGCGCGACCCGGCATCGGCGCTGACCACGGCCACCGGCTCGGCATCTTCGATGCGCGAGGCCAGCGAGCCCGAGGCAAAGCCGCCAAACACCACCGAATGCAGCGCGCCAATGCGCACGCAGGCCAGCATGGCAAACGCGGCCTCGGCAATCATGGGCATGTAGATGAGCACGCGGTCGCCCTTCTTCACGCCCAGGCCTTGCAGCACCGCCGCCATGCGCTGCACCTCGGCATGCAATTCGGCAAAGCTGTAGCTGCGTTCGGTGTTGGTTTCTGTCGATATCGCCACCAGCGCCGCCTGGCTGGCGCGCGTGGCCAGATGGCGGTCTACCGCGTTGTGGCACAGATTGGTGGTGCCGCCCACAAACCATTTCGCAAACGGCGGGTTGCTGTAGTCGCACACCTGCTGGGGCGGCGTCTTCCAGTCGATCAGCTTCGCCTGCTCGCTCCAGAAGGTGTCTCGGTGGTCGATGGACTGGCGGTAGAAGTCGGCGTAGGTGCTGTGTGCGGTCATTGTGGGTGTCTCCTCGGCATCTCTCTCGCCCTGCCAGGACAGCAGGTTTTGAATTCATAATTATTCATGACGGGCTTGCGGCAAACTGACGCAGCCAACCCTCTGCCTCATCATCCATGGCTCCAGATGCAGCAGGCATATTGATATGTCGGCAAACGTCATACCGGCCTGTCACACTCCCGGACCATGCACCCAGCACCGTCCCCTGCCCCCACGTCCGTCCCGTTCCGCGACGCCTTTCTTTTCTGGCTGAAGCTCGGGTTCATCAGCTTCGGCGGGCCTGCAGGCCAGATCGCCATCATGCACGCCGAGCTGGTGGAACGGCGCCGCTGGATCAGCGAAAACCGCTTCTTGCACGCCCTCAACTACTGCATGCTGCTGCCTGGCCCCGAGGCGCAGCAGCTGGCCACCTACATCGGCTGGCTCATGCACCGCACCTGGGGCGGCATCGTGGCGGGGACGCTGTTTGTGCTGCCCTCGCTGTTCATCCTGATCGGGCTGTCGTGGGTGTATCTGCGTTTTGGCGATGTGCCGGTGGTGGCGGGCATCTTCTACGGCATCAAGCCCGCAGTGACGGCACTGGTGCTGCATGCCGCGCACCGCATCGGCACCCGCGCGCTCAAGAACGGCTGGATGTGGGGCATCGCTGCCGCATCGTTTGTGGCGATCTTCGCGTTCGACACGCCCTTCCCCGCCATCGTGCTGGCGGCCGGGCTCATCGGCTACTTTGGCGCGCAACGCTGGCCCGCCGTGTTTGCGCTGGGGGGCGGCCATGCCAGCGCCCACAAGGGTTATGGCCCTGCGCTGATCGATGACGACACGCCAACGCCTGCCCATGCGCGCTTTTCTCGCGTCCACCTGGTCAAGGTGTTGGTGGCAGGGCTGGTGCTGTGGCTGGCGGCCATGGGCCTGCTGGTGGCCACGCAGGGCTGGCACGGCACGCTCACGCAGATGGGCTGGTTCTTCACCAAGGCGGCCATGCTCACCTTTGGCGGCGCCTATGCTGTGTTGCCTTATGTGTACCAGGGCGCGGTAGAACACTACCAGTGGCTCAGCGCCCCGCAGATGATTGACGGCCTGGCCCTGGGCGAGACCACGCCCGGCCCACTGATCATGGTGGTGGCGTTTGTGGGTTTTGTGGGCGGCTGGCTGCAGCAGGTGTGGGGGCCGGACGCCCTCTTTGCAGGCGCCGTGGCTGCGGCCACGGTCGTGACCTTTGTGACCTTTTTGCCCTCGTTCATCTTCATCCTGGCGGGCGGCCCGCTGGTGGAGGCCACGCACGGCAAGCTGGGATTTACCGCTCCACTGTCAGCCATCACGGCTGCTGTGGTGGGCGTGATCCTGAACCTGGCGCTGTTTTTTGCCTACCACCTGCTGTGGCCACAAGGATTTGGCGGCCACTTCGATGCCGTGTCGGCGGTGATCGCCGTGGGTGCGCTGGTGGCACTGTTCCGCTTCAAGCTGGGCGTCATGCCGCTGCTGGGCGGCTGTGCCCTGGTGGGCCTGGCAGTGAAGCTGGCAACGCCCTACTTCGCCTGACCGGACCCGCACCAATTACTATTATTTTGATAGCTACCAGCGCATGAAAATCATGCGCTAGCAGCCAATTTGGCTTGAAAAGCGCTATTTGATCAGCCCGAGCACGTCCTTGAACGCCGGGTGCTCGCAGCTACCCAGCCATTCAAACGCCACCATCTCGGTGGTCACCAGCTCGGCGCCTGCGCCGGCCAGGCGGTCAAAGGCGGCGTCGCGGTTGCGTTCGGTGCGCGAGCCGCAGGCGTCCGTCACCACCCACACTTCAAACTCGTCGTCGATCAGGTCCAGCGCGGTCTGCAGCAGGCAGACATGGGCTTCGCACCCGGCAATCACGATGGTGCCGCGCTCTGCCGCCAGCGGTGCGGGCTTTTGCAGGTGCTTGGGCAGGCTGCGTGCGTTGCCGCCCTGGGGCTTGGCCGGCGGGCGCAGCCATTCGCCCAGGCCTTCTTCGGCGGCGCTGAAGTGCATCTTGGCCAGGGTCTTCTGGCACAGGGCGCGCAGCGCGGCGTCGTTGGCGCCCAGTCGCGAGGGGTTTTGCTCGGTGCCCCACACGGGCACATCCAGCATGCGGGCGATCTCCGCCAGGCGGCGGGCGTTGGCCAGCACGGCGGGGCCTTCGTGGATGGCGGGCATCAGGCGCTCCTGGTAATCGACCAGGACGAGTTGGGATTCGGTGGCGTCAAGCAGCATGGTGGGACCGTTTCTGTGTTCGTTGAATCGCTGTGCGGGCGCAGCGAGGAAGGCAATGGCGCATTGTCGCAGCCCGAGCCCGGGGTTTTCAGGTGCGAAGGACGGACTGCAGCGCCGTGGCCAACGGCCCGGCCATGGCCACGGCGTTGCTCGGGTGCGGGATGCAGTCCGTGCTCCACACCTCCCCCACTCCGGCTTCATGCAGCACCTGCAGCGCATCGCCCGCAAACAGCGCATGCGTCACCGCCACATCCACCGAGGCGGCACCCGCCTGCAGCAGCAGCCGCGCGGCCAGCGCCAGCGTGCGGCCGGTGCTGGCCATGTCGTCCAGCAGCACCACCGCCCTCCCCTGGGCGTTGAGCGCGGGCAGTTCGATGGCCACGTGGCGGTCGCCATGGCGCACCTTGGTGCACACGGCATGGTCAAAGCCGTGGCGCGCGGCGGCCTGGGCGATCCACTGGGCGGATTCGCCATCGGGCCCCACCAGCAAAGCATTGGGGCGGCGCTGGGCAATCAGGTCGGCCAGCGGCTCGGCACCGCTGAGCACCAAGGCCTGCGGCACGGGGATGGCCTGCTCGAGCCGATCGATGCGGTGCAGGTGCGGGTCCACTGTGACCACCGCGTCGAATAGCCCGGCCAGAAACCCACCCACCACCTGCTGGCTCACGGCCTCACCGGGGTGGAAGGCGATGTCTTGCCGCATGTAGGCCAGGTACGGCGCCACCAGCGTGAGGTGGTGCACGCCGAGGTGGCGGGCCGTGCGTGCGGCCAGCAGCAGCTCCACCAGCTTTTCATTGGGCTGGTGCAGGCTGCGCAGCAGCAAGGCGTGCAGTGGGAGGCGGCCAGTGGTCTCGTTCACCGGCAGGCGCAGCTTGAGTTCGCCATCGGGAAAACGGTGGCGTTCGATGGCCTGGGCAGGCAAACCGGCGGCCTGCGCCAGGCGCAGCGCAGGCGCGACTTCGTCATCGAAATACAGCACACAGGGGGCTTCGGGCGGTGTCATGGTCAGAACTCCACAAACACGCGTGGCACCTCGTCGGCCGTGCCCAAGCGGTAGCCGCTGTCCCGCTCGCACGCGTGGCGCGCAAACTCGAGGTCAGCCGGGTAGCTGGCGTGCACGCGGTACAGCAGGTCGCCGGCGGCCACGGTGTCGCCCAGCTTGTGCATCAGGTCCACCCCGGCGCCCGGCACCTTGGGCGCACCAGCCAGCCGGGCCACGCGGGCGATCTGGTAGTTGTCGATGCCCGCCACCACGCCGCTGGCGGGAGCCACCACGTCCAGCGTCAGCACACCCAGTGCCGGGTGGTTGTGGTCAAACCCCGTGCTGCCCTGGGCGGCGATGATGGCGTTCATGCGCGCCAGCGCCCGGCCGGAGTCAAGGATGTCGCGCGCAATCGCGTAGCCGTCGCCGCCGCGCACATCAGGGTCGCACTCGATCAGGCGTCCGGCCAGGCGCAGCGCCTTCTGCCGCAGGTCGTCAGGCGCGCGCGGGTCGTTCTGCAGCACACGCATCACATCGCGCGCCTCCAGCACCGGGCCCACGCCGTTGCCCACGGGCTGGCGGCCATCGGTGATGACCACGTCCAGCGACAGACCCATGCGTCGCGCCACATACTCAAACAGGCGGCGCAGGCGCTGTGCGTCGGGCATAGAGCGCACCTTGGCCGTGGGGCCGATGGGAATGTCGAGCACGAGGTGCGTGGCACCCGCCGCCACCTTTTTGGACAGGATGGACGCCACCATCTGCCCGGCCGAGTCGATGGACAGCGGCCGCTCCACCGAAATCAGCACGTCGTCAGCGGGCGAGAGGTTGGCCGTGCCGCCCCAGGCCAGGCAGCCACGGTAGTCGCGCACGATGTCGGCCAGCTGCTCCAGCGGCAGCTCTACCTTGGCCAGCACCTCCATGGTGTCGGCCGTGCCTGCGGGGGATGTGATGGCGCGGGACGAGGTCTTGGGGCACAACATGCCGTGCGCCGCCACGATGGGCACGACCAGCATGGTGGTGCGGTTGCCGGGGATGCCGCCAATGCAATGCTTGTCCACCACCAGCGGTTCGTGCCAGTCCAGCCGCCGGCCGCTGGCCACCATGGCATCGGTCAAGAAGAACACCTCCTCCCGGTCCAGCTCGTTGCGGTGGCAGGCCACCACGAAGGCCGTGAGTTCGATCTTGGAATAGCGGTGGTCGGCAATGTCGCGCACGATGGCACCGAAGTCCTCGCGAGTGAGGCGTTCGCTGGCGATTTTGCGGAACAGCGCGCCCATGGACTCGGGCGGCTCGGCCTGGGCCACCGACACGGTGTGGCCGTTGTCCACGCCGAGCTGGGCAAACGCGTCTTCCGACAGGCCCAACTCGTGACAGCCCACGATGGCAGGGTCGTCCACCACGTTCACCGTGGCCAGGATGCGGCGGCCGTTGGCGCGAACCTCGATCTTGGACAGGGCCTGGAAGCCCTCGGCCCGGTATACGGCGCAGTCGCGGTGCAGGTAGGCGACGTTTTCTCGCCAGGTGTCGATCGCCACACGGCGCAGGGCCAATTGAGACCGGGGCGGCGTGCTCGCCAGATCGTCGGGCGCGGTGCCCGGATTGACCGAGGCCGCAGGAGGAGCGGAGGGCGTGGCAGGGGAAGAGGTGGTGGTCTCAGCATGCATCGCGCCAGCCTATACCGAAAATACGCGCCCAGCCTGCGGGATCACCCCGGGTCCGCCGGATCGGTCACCCATCTCCGGGCTTGCTTGACCTGCATCAAGCAAAACCGGTCATGGGGCCGCAGCGGGCTGCAAGCGCAGCAACCGTCCCTGTGGGCTGTCGGTCAGCAGGTACAACAAGCCGTCTGGCCCCTGGCGTACGTCGCGGATGCGCTCGCCATTGCCTTGCAACAGCCGCTCCTCCTTTTGCGCCTTGCCGCCAGACACTTCCAGCCGGTGCAGGGTGCCAAACTTGAGAGACCCGACGAACAAACTGCCCTGCCACGCCGTGCCGTAGCGCGTGCTGGTCAGAAACGCCATGCCCGAAGGGGCGATGGACGGTGTCCAGTGGTGCAGTGGCTGTTCCATGCCGGAGCGGGCCGTGCCCTCGCCCATCTTTCCGCCGCCGTAGTTCTCGCCGTAGGTGATGACAGGCCAGCCGTAGTTGCGCCCGGGCTGGGGCAGATTGATTTCGTCACCGCCCTGCGGGCCATGTTCGTGCATCCACAGCTTGCCGTCGGGGGCCATCGTGGCGCCCTGGGGGTTGCGGTGGCCGTAGCTCCAGATCTCGGGCAAGGCGCCGGGCTGCTTCACGTAAGGGTTGTCGGGCGGCGCTGCTCCGTCGGGCGTGATACGGATGACCTTGCCGTGGTGGTTGTCGAGCTTTTGGGCATCGTCCTTGCGGTGGTAGCGCTCGCCCAGCGCCACAAACAGGTTGCCGTCGCTGGCCTGGGCAATGCGGCAGCCAAAGTGCAGCGCGCTCTCCACCTTGGGCCGCTGGCTGAAGATGACGCGCACCTCCTGAAGGCTGCTGGCGTCGGCCGACAAGGTGGCGCGCGCCACCGCCGTGCTGTTGCCTGCCGCGCCACCCGCTGCGGGCTCGGCAAAACAGAAGTAGATGCGGCGGTTGCGGGCAAAGTCGTTGTCGGTCACCACGTCCAGCAGGCCGCCCTGCCCGCCTGCCGCCACTTGCGGCACTCCCGCCAGCGCAGGCCCCACCTGTCCCGTCGCGCTGACCACGCGGAGGCGCCCCGGCCGCTCGGTCACCAAGAACTGCCCGCCCGGCAAAAAGGCCACCGCCCAGGGGTGGACCAGGCCGGTGGCCACCGTCACCAGCGACACCGCCGGCGGGGGCACGGGTACGCCTTGGGCCTGGCTGCCTGCTTGCGCACTGGCTGCTATCAAAAATATAGCTACCTGTGCTTTGTTCACTAGCACTACCTGCCGATTTAGAGTCCAACCCATGCTCTCAAGCTCCTTTTGGCCCGTAGCCTTGCCACCGACCGCACCCGGGGCGGAGGCAAGCCAGTCTGGCGCGCATCTTGCAAGCGGCTTTTGCCTGTGAAAACACTGCGCCCATCGATTTATCTGAATCAAATCAACAGCTTGCAAAAATGCTTATTTTTGATAAATAACCATACCGTGTTACCCTTCGCCCCCATGTCCAGATGGTTTTGCATCCTCATCCTTGCCTGCGCCACCGCTGCGCATGCGGCGCCCCAGGGCACCAATTCTGACGATATGGACCGCTTGCTCGCGGACAAAGGGCTGTTTACCCGACTCGAAGACGTGAGCCACAAGGTGGCTGACAAGGCCCAGACCGTAGCAGGCCGCGCGGGTGACCTGGTGGTCAACGCCATGGGTTTTTTGGGCGTGCCCTACAAGCGTGGCGGCAACAGTGCCGAGACCGGCTTTGACTGCAGCGGCTTTGTGCGCGCTATCTATGAGCAGACGGTGGGGCTTTTGCTGCCCCGCCGTGCTGATCAGCAGGCAGCCGCCACCCAGGTCATCGACAAGAAAGAGCTGCAACCCGGCGACCTGGTGTTCTTCAACACCATGCGCCGCAATTTCAGCCATGTGGGCATTTATGTGGGGGACGGCAAGTTCATCCACTCGCCCCGCAGCGGCTCGGAGATCCGGGTGGAAGACATGGGCGTCGCCTACTGGGCACGCCGCTTCAACGGCGCGCGCCGTGTGACGCCGGGCGAAGGTGTCGAGAGCGCCCAAGCACCCCAGGCGCAGAAATAAATCGTAAAACGCTCCCGGCTTCCTTCATTTGCGGGCCGCGGTGATCAGGGCTTGACCACGTACACCGTCTCGGTGCTGCGGATCGGGCCGCCGGTCACATTGACCGGCCCGGCAGACGGATCGCCCCGCAGCAGCGCCTTGGCTGCTGCCATGTCAGCCTGATAACGCGCCCGGGCCTCGGACTCACACCGCTTGCGCTCCGCCGTCGGCATGGCACGGCACTCTTCCAGGCTCACCTTGAGCCCGCCCCCCGCTTCACGAATGGCCGACTGGTAGCGCTGCTGCGGCGTGGTGTCAGGCACGGCACCGCGCGCCAGGGATGCCTCGTCGCTTTGCGCCTGGGCGGCAGTAGGAAACGACAGTACACCGCCCAAGGCCATGGCGGCTACCAATACGGCGGCCGGGCGAGCCACCAACTGGCTCCATAACGAGCGCTGGGCCCCAGCCGGTGCAACGGAGTACGAAATGAATGGGGTGGATGACATAGTGAACATGGTGGGTACACCTTTCTGTCTTGAGAGAAGTCTGCGGCAGTTGTGGGTACGACAAGCACCCCACCACCCTTTGCAAGCCTCACTGTAGCCCCGGGCGCAACCTGCGCGGCGCCAGCACCGGCCGCGCTACCATGTCGGACACCACCCACAGGGCGTTGCCATGCACCACACCCCCGCGCTGCCCCCCGATGCTGCGACTGCACACGACAAGGGCTATCTCCGGCGCCTGCTGTCAGAGCGCAACCAGACCCCGACCAGCGGCACCGGGGCGATTGACGCCGCCATTGAACAGGCGTTTGTGCGCAGTGTCGCCATCCTGGTGCTGGACATGTGCGGGTTCTCCCGCATCACCCAGCGCTACGGCATCATTCACTTCCTGGCGATGATCCACCAGATGGAGCAGGCAGCGCGCCCTGCGATCGAAGGCAACGGCGGTGAGGTCATCAAGCAGGAGGCCGATAACCTGTTTGCGGTGTTCGCCACGCCCGAGCAAGCCCTGGAGGCCGCGCTGGACACCCTGCGCGCCCTGGGCGCCATGAACACCGTGTTGCCGCCCGAGCGGACGCTGAACGTGAGCGCAGGCATTGGCTTCGGGCCCACCCTGGTGATTGCACGCGAGGACCTGTTTGGCCCCGAGATGAACTGCGCCTGCAAATTGGGCGAAGACATTGCCACGGCCAACGAGATCCTGCTCACCGAGGCGGCCTGGGCCAGCCTGCCGAACGGGCGCTACGTGTGCTCGCGCACCGACCACCAGATATCGGGCATGGACCTGCATGCGCACCGCTTTGAGCGCTGCCTTTTTGAACGCCCCCTGCATCCGTGGGACTCCACACGGCACAGCACCACCTTGCCTGGGGGACGCTGACAGGGGGCATTGTCCGACAGCGCTTTGACTGCCCCATCTGTAAAGTGACTCTATCGTCTGAACCAACTATCAAGGGGAAAAACATGCTGTCACTTCTGGGGATGTTGCTGATTGGTTTGGTGGTGGGCTTGATTGCCCGTGCCGTCAAACCCGGGGACGACAAGCTGGGCTGGATCATGACGGCGCTGCTCGGTGTAGCGGGCTCGTTTCTGGCCAGCTACGTGGGCATGGCCATGGGCTGGTATGCGCAGGGCGACAGCGCTGGCTGGATTGCATCCGTGCTGGGCGCTGTCGCTCTGCTGGTGGTGTACGGCCTGGTCAAGGGCAAGTCCTGAGAGGTCCTGGATCTTGCCCCGCTCGCTGAGCTGCCCGCCATCTGCGCTTTGAATCACACACTTTCGTCCAATCACCCTCCATCACGTTGTCACCCATGCCCACCTCATTGCAAATGGCCGCTGGAGACCCTGAACTGGCCGCGGTTGTACGCCGCGCGCGCAAGCTGCTGCACCGCCGCGCCGTGGTGGCAGCCGCCGCCAGTGTGGTGCCTGTGCCGGGGCTGGACTGGGCGGTGGATGCTGCCCTGCTCTCCCGCCTGATCCCCCAGATCAACGCCGAGTTCGGCCTCACGGCCGAGCAGATCGACCAGCTGGACCCCAAAAAGCGGGAGCAGGTGCAAAAGGCGGTGGGCTTGGTGGGGTCAGTGCTCATCGGCAAGCTGATCACCCGCGAGCTGGTCTTGCGGGCCACGCAGACCGTGGGCCTGCGCCTGAGCACCAAACAGGTCGCCAAATACGTGCCCCTGGCAGGCCAGGCAGTGGCGGCGACCATTGGCTACGCCACCCTGCGCTACCTGGGGGAGCAGCATTTGCGCGACTGCATCCGTGTGGTGCAGCAGGCCCAGCTGCGCTTGCCGCCACCGGCGTCAGCCTCTGCGGTAAAACACTGACTCTCTGAGCCCGATGGCAACAAGAAAAAAGGGCCCTGGGGCCCTTTTTTCTTCGTAGCGACGCCTTACCGGCTGCGCGTCAACTCGCCGAGCAGACAAAGCTGCTGGCATCTTCCACACTGCCCGAGCCCTTGTACTTGGCAAATTGCGGGTAGGGGCACAGCGGACGCGTGCGGTTGGGGAAGTCGGTGTTGGTGGGCAGCGCCTTGGCCGCAATGCTTTGCGGTGCGATGCCCTTCTCCACCCAGTCCACCATGGTCTGGATCGAGTCAAAGCTGTCGGTGGCCGGCCCGCCCGAGCAGTGGTTCATGCCGGGCACCAGGAAGGTCCGCGCAAAGCTCTGCGTCGCCGCCACACCCCCGTTGTTGGCCGCTAGGCGTTCGTAGTAGTCCACGGTGTCAAACGCCGAGAAGATCGGGTCGGACATGCCGTGGATGAACAGCAGCTTGCCGCCGCGCTGCTTGTAGGCCGCCAGCTTGTCGTCGGCATAGGTGTCGTAGATGGCCGAGTACGCTGCCATGCGTGCGGGGTCGGTATCAAAGTTGAAGGCCAGCGGGTTGAACGAGAGATCCGGCGGTGTGAAGAACTCGTTGACCAGGGCATCCACCATCAGCGTGATGTAGCGTGCGTCGGGTGTGGCCGTGGTCGAGTTACCCAGCGTCCAGGACCGCCAGCCGGGAGCCGCCAGCCCGGCGTCCCACGGTTGGCCGGTGTACAGCGCCTTGCCCACGGAATTGCGGGGCCCGGCAAACACGCTCTTGAGCGCACCCACCTGGGCGGACGACAGGCAGCTGTCGGTCTTGCCGCCCGCGCATTGCAGCACGCTGGGGTCAAACGCCTTGCAAGCGTTGACGTTCTGGGCCAGGCCGTCCACCACGCCGTCGGCCGCGTCGCAGCGGGCATTGACCGCAGTGGCCACCAGTTTCAGGTCGGTGTTGCTGAAGGCGCGCGACAGGATGCGGTTGCCGCTGGCGTCTTGGGGCGCAATGGCGTTGAACTGGATGGTGTTCCACATGGCGGCCACCGTGGCACCGCTGGACACGCGCATGGCGGGCGCTCCGGCGGTGATGCCGTCAAAGTAGTCCGGGAATCGCTGCGAGAACATCATGCCCTGGCGCCCGCCGCCGGAGCAGCCAGAGAAGTAGGAGTAGTCGGGCTTGCGGCCGTAGCGCGTGCTGATGAGCGACTTGGAGGCCACAGCCGTCTTGTCGTAAGAGTTGTAGGCATGGTCGGTGCGCGCCTGCGGGTCGGCGCCAAAGCTGGCGCTGGTGCCGGTATGGCCCGCATCGGTGGACACCACCGCAAAACCCTGCCCCAGCGGCGACGGCGTGCCGCCCGAAATGCTGGAGCTGAGCGAGGTGTCGCGCAGGATGCCGTCGTTGCCGCCCCCGCCGATGAACAGAAAACGCCCGTTCCACCGGTCGGGCAGGCTGAGCTGAAAACCGATCGCATAGTTCTTGCCATCCACGCCCACGCGCGGGTTGATGGCGCCCGTGACCACGCAGTGCCCGGGCAAAAAGTCGCCCGCGGCAGCGCCACCGGGGCGGCGAGTGCCGGGTGGCACATAGCTGGTGGACAAGTTGGT
Source organism: Acidovorax sp. 22279 (assembly GCF_052045435.1). Lineage (NCBI taxonomy): Bacteria > Pseudomonadati > Pseudomonadota > Betaproteobacteria > Burkholderiales > Comamonadaceae > Acidovorax > Acidovorax sp. 22279. The sequence goes on along the minus strand of NZ_JBQEOV010000002.1, from coordinate 179,921 downwards.
GTTGCTGAGCTGCGCGTTGGTGCTCAACGCAGCGCAAGCGGCGGCCGGGTTGGCGCTCTCGGTCACCAGTACGGCGTTACCGCCGCCGCAGGCACTGAGCAATAACGGCAGCAGCATGGCGGCGGGCAGCGCAACGCGTTGCGCGATGGGGGTGTCCAATGACAGGGATGGCATGGTGGTCTCCTCGGTGAATCGGTCTTGTGGGTTTGAACCATTGGCGCAGGAACGCCCGGCGACGGCCGTCAGGGCGTCGCTGAGAAAGGCGCGCAGTTTTTTTGGTGGGCGAAAGGCTTGCTGCTATCGCAGGGCTTTGCGCCCTGCGATACCGGGCCCGTACCGACTCAGTCGGCCTTGAAGCCCGTGGCGGCCACGGCCTTGCCCCAAGTGACCGTGTCGGCCGCGATGATGCGGGCGAACTCCTCGCGGTTGGTGCCCGTCACGCGGAAACCGGCCTCTTCCATCTTGGCCTTGCCCTCGGGCGACTGCACGGCCTTGATGATGTCGGCGCTCAGCTTGGCGACGATCTCGGGGGGCGTCTTGGCCGGGGCCACGATGCCAAACCACGAGTTGAACTCCAGGCTGGGGTAGCCCTGCTCCTTGATGGTGGGCACGTCGGGCAGTGCGTTGGACCGGGTACCGCCTGTGGTGCCCAGCGCCACCAGCTTGCCGGCCTTCACGTTGGGCGCGGCCAGGCCCACGCTGGCAAACACGCCCTGCACGTCACCGCTGAACAGGCCGCCCAGCGCGTCGGTGGTGTTCTTGTAGTGCACCGGCTCGGGCTTGAGCTTCACGGCCTCGCCAAACATGAAGGCGCCAAAGTGCCCCGGGGTACCCGCGCCAAAGGTGGCCAGGAACAGGCCCTTTTGCTGCTGGGTCCAGGCCACGAAGTCCTTCACATTGCGCGACGGCACCTTTTGTGGGTTGACGAGCAACGCGAAGTCGGCGGTGACCACCTGGCTCACGGGCGCGAAGTCCTTCTGCGGGTCATATGGCAGCTTGTTGTAGCTGCTGGGCGCAATGCTGAGCTGTCCAGTTTCGCCCAGCATCAGCGTGTAGCCATCAGGGGTGGCGCGTGCGGCCTCCGTCGCAGCGATCAGGCCCCCGGCGCCGGGCTTGTTGTCCACGATCACGCCCAGGTTGCCCCAGCCTTCCGACAGCTTCTGCGCCAACAGCCGCGCCACGATGTCCGGCCCGGTGCCTGCCGGAAAGCCCACGATGATGCGCACCGGCTTGTTGGGGTAGCCCGCCGTCTGCGCCACGGCGCCGGTGGCAGGGGCCAGGCCCGCCACCACCGTGGCTGCCAGGCAGACGCTGCGCAGGGCATGGCGGCGGGAGAGTCCACGAGACAGGGTGCGGGTGAGCGTGGAAAAAGAGGTCATGGCAAGGTCTCCAGGGTGTTGTTGTGTGCTGTCGGTCATCAAAAAAGTGAAATGCGTGACTACTGTGCGGCTACATCAGCTCCCAGAACCGCATGGCTACTGCATCGGGAAACCGCGCACCGGTGCCCGTGAACATGCGCTCCCCGATCCATCGCAACGCGGGAGACGCTGTCTCGAACTGGGGGCTGCAGCGAAAGTAGATCTGCGCGGGGTCCACCACCTCGCCACGCACCAGGCGCGCCATCAGCTCGGGCGGGCCGGACCGCACGGCGCGGTTTTGCACATAGATCAAGTCGCCGCCATCCGCCTCCAGCGTGTAGCGCGCGTCCAGCTCGGCCAGGGTGTCGCTCACGATCAGCTGAAAATCCGCCCCGCCGGGCATCACCCGGGCCTGCCAGCCATCGCCCTGGGCCTTACCGCCCAGGATGGGGATGAGCCGGCGCAGGCCGTGCACGGTGCGGCCCACCTCCTGGGGCACGCCCACCTCCACGCGCAGGTCGGCAAAAAATCGCAAACTAGGTTCCACAAAGGGCACGGGTTCGGTCATGGGCTCCGTCTTTCGGGTGTCTGGCAAGGGGCTGGCGCATGCTGGGCGGCTTGCACTCAGCCTGCTTGCGGGGTTGCACCTAGCGTAAATCCCGTGGCGCTTGACCCCTGTCATCCCTGAAGATGACAGCAATGACAAAGCCCACCCGGCATACCCCGAGCAACCCATGAGGCACTGGCTCCCTGCAAGCACCTCGGGCAGCAGCATTGCGCCCACGCCCAACCTCACGGGCTCAGCCCTGGGCGCCATGGTTCACCAGTTGGGTGACGACGGGTTTGCCTGCGGCATGCTGCAAGAGCTTGCCCCCGTGTTGCCCGCAGCGTCGTGGTCGGTGTACCGCACCGGGCGCCATTGCAAACCCACCTTGTTCATGTCGGCCAGTTACGGCATTCCCGACACCACGCAGGACTGCTGGTGGGCCTACCTGTCAGGCCCTTACCGCACCGACCGCACCTGGGGCCGCTCGCTGGACGAAGCCGCCCCGGCCGAAGCGCCCACCCAGTTGTGCCACCTGACGGCGCCCGAGGTGGACGCAGAACACCGCGCCCGCGTATACGAGGCCCATGGCGTGGCCGAGCGGGTGTCGGTGGTCGAACACGAGAGCGATGGCTCGGTCTTTGCCGTCAACTTCTACCGCCACCAGCACCAAAAGCCGTTCCAGGACCGACAGATCAGCGACTTTGAAGGCATGGCCCCTGTGCTGCTGGCGCTGACCCGCAAGCACATCGCCCTGGCCCAGCGCCCCGGCGTGCTGCAACCCGCACTGCAGCCCCCGGCGCAGGCCACCGCGCCCGCGCTGTCCCACAGCCTGCCCGCACTGCGCGAACGCCTGCTGCGCGCCCACGCAGGGCTGACCGAGCGCGAGCTGGACGTGTGCGCCCGCCTGTTGCAAGGCATGACGCAGGAAGGCATTGCCTGCGACCTGGGCCTGAGCCTGCCCACCGTCAAAACCTACCGCAACCGCGCATTCAGCCGCCTGGGCATCCACTTTCGCAACGAGCTGTTTGCACTGGCGCTGGGCACCCAACGCAGCGTTTAGACGAAAGGGCACGCCACGCATGGGCACAATGCCAGCCCATGCCCAGCATGCCGCAGTCACCCGTTCCACCCACGCCCCCCGCAGGCCGTGCCCATGTGGTTGCGCAATGGGCCCAGGCCCTGCGCAACCGTGCTGACAGCGCCGCCCTGCAGCAGCTGCCCCCGCTGACTGACGCCGAGGCCGCGCAGGTCATGGCGCAGCTGCGGGGCGATGGCAGCCATCCCCCGGGCCACGGCCCGGTGCCCAACACACCCGATGGCGTCGTCCCCGGCCACTTTCGCCCGCGCATCACCCTCATGACGCTGGGTCGGGGCGATGGTCTGCTGGGCATGGCGCCCCAGGGCAAACTGGGCCCGCGTGGTGACAGCGTCACGCTGGTGCAGATTGACTGGACCTACCGCACCGACGATGGCGCCACCTGGCAGACGCCGGCCCCCACCTCCATCCTCAACGCGCGCCCGGCCCCGGTGCAAGACCTGTTCGACACCGGTGGCCCGGTGGTGCGCATGCAGCGCAACCTGGCGGCTGAAGCCGACGCCATGGACCGCGTGTGGGACCTGGGCCTGACCCCTGTAGACCCCAAAAGCCTGCAGTGGCGCCACCGCGCAGCCGCCACCACGCTGGGCCCTGTGTGGACGCTGGCGCAGGAGGCGCACTTTGGCGACTTCTGGGCCGACGTGGTTCCCCAGTTGCGAACCGAGGGCTGGAGCGTGGTGGTACACCCCGGATTTGCGCACGAAAGCGTGCCCGTGTCGCGCTGGAAGCTGGTCATCGCCCCCGACACTGGCGAGCTGCTGGCCAAGGAAGTCGATGGCCCGCTGGGCACACGCCAGCGCCCCGTGCAAAAGCTCATGCTGCCCGAGCGCGAGGGCGCCTGGCTGCTCAGCCTGGGCATCGAGATCGACGGTGAAACGCTGGACCTGGCCCCCATGCTGGCCGACCTGCTGCGCCGCGACGCCCGCTGGCTCAACGCGCGGCAGATGGCCACCATCGATGACATCGCCATCATTTCGCTGCGCGCGCCCGGCGGCAAGCGCATCGAGGCGCCTGCCGGGCCACTCAAGGCCATCGTGGGCGCCATGGTCGATTTGCTGACCGACCCCACCCGCAAACAGCTGAAGGACGGCGACCCGCTGCGCCTGGGCGCCTGGGAGGCCCGCCGCATTGAGGCCCTGCGTGCAGGGCTCGTGCAGGTGCACCGCGTGGGCACGGTGAACGGCTGGAACAACGACTGGCAGCTGCAGGGCGACGTGGGCCTGGCGCAGCTCGCCAAGCGCCTGCGCTCTATCGGTGCGCCCCAGCCGGTGGCCGCACCGCGGGGCCTGCAGGTGCAGCTGCGCCCCTACCAGCTTGAAGGCCTGGCCTGGCTGCAGTACCTGCGCGCCCAGGGCCTGGGCGGCATCCTGGCCGACGACATGGGCCTGGGCAAAACCGCACAGGCGCTGGCCCATGTGCTGACCGAAAAGGAGGCCGGGCGGCTGAAGCGACCGGCGCTGGTGGTGCTACCCACCTCGCTCCTCTTCAACTGGCAGGCCGAGGCCGCGCGCATGGCGCCCAGCCTGCGCGTGCTCGCCCTGCATGGCGCCGACCGTGGCAAACGTTACCTGCACATCGCTGACCACGACCTGGTACTGACCACCTACCCACTGCTCTGGCGCGATGTGGAGGCGCTGGCCGCCGAGCCCTTCCACCTGCTCATCCTGGACGAGGCCCAGATGGTGAAAAACGCCGGCAGCCGCAGCGCCCGAGCACTGCGCAAGCTGCAGGCGCCGCACCTGCTGTGCCTGACCGGCACGCCGCTGGAAAACCACCTGGGCGAGCTGTGGGCGCAGTTCGACTTTTTGATGCCTGGCTTTCTGGGCGATGTGCGCAGCTTCAACGCCCGCTGGCGCAAGCCCATCGAGGAAAACGGCGAAACCCTGCGCGCCCAGCTGCTGTCGCAGCGTGTGCGCCCCTTCATCCTGCGCCGCCGCAAGCAGGACGTGGCCACCGAACTGCCGCCGCGCACCGAAACCATCCTGTGCGTGCAATTGCAAGGCAAACAGCGTGAGCTGTACGAGGCCGTGCGCACCACCGCCGACAAACAGGTGCGCCGCGCACTGGAGCGGCAGGGTTTTGAAGGCTCGCAAATCGCCATCCTGGATGCACTGCTCAAGCTGCGCCAGGTTTGCTGCGACCCGCGATTGGTGAAGGGGACGACGAAGACAGCCCACGCCATGGAGCGCGCCAAGCTCGAACTGCTGGCCGACCTGCTACCCGCCCTGGTTGATGAAGGCCGCCGCGTGCTGGTGTTCTCGCAGTTCACCGAAATGCTGGGCCTGGCAGCCGAGATGCTCGACACCCTGGCCCTGCCCTACCTCACACTCACCGGCCAGACGCCACCCCGCCAGCGTGGCGCGGTGGTGCGGCAGTTCCAGTCGCAGGACGAGACCAGCGCCCCCATCCTGCTGGTCAGCCTCAAGGCCGGGGGCCTGGGCCTGAACCTCACGGCCGCCGACACCGTGATCCACCTGGACCCCTGGTGGAACCCCGCCGTAGAAGAACAGGCCACCGCGCGCGCCCACCGCATCGGGCAGGACCAGCCGGTGTTTGTCTACAAGCTGGTGGTGGAAGGCAGCATCGAGGAGCGCATGCTGGAGCTGCAGGCCCGCAAGGGCGCGCTGGCCCAGGGCGTGCTGGGGCACGATGCCGAAGGCGCAGTCAAGTTCAGCGAGGCCGACCTGCACGCGCTGCTGGCCCCCTTGACCGAACCGGCCAACAACCCGCTGGGCATACCCGGCGAAGACGCGCTGCGCTGGGGTGGCACAGGCAAACGGCGGCCCCGGCCGCTGCAGCCACCTGAAACCTGAGTTTTGGGCGTTTTTACCTTGTAGCGCTAGTAAATCATGCGCTGGCAGCTATCAATAGGTGAGCAAACTCATCCGTGCGGGGAGCCTTGCGCAAAAGCGCAGAATTCAAAAGCAAGCTTCGGAGTGCGCCCCACAGCCCCTGTCCCTAGAGTGCATGGCATTGCAACCCACCTCATGAGCCGTGCACCATGATGAATGTGTCCGCCCTTCTTCCCCGCAGCACCCCCATGCCCACCCGCCACCGTCCCAACACCAAAGCCGAGCAGGCGGCCGCCACCCAGGCCGACCCGCGCTGGGCGGCAGTGGTAGCGCGCAGCACTGAGGCCGATGGAACGTTCTGGTACTCGGTGCAGACCACGGGCGTGTACTGCCGCCCCAGTTGCGCGTCGCGCACACCCCGGCCAGAGAACGTGCTGTTCCATGCCAGTTGCGACGATGCGGAGCGCGCCGGGTTCCGGCCCTGCCAGCGCTGCAAGCCGCGCCAGGCCACCGCGCTGTCGCACCACGCGGCGCTGGTGACGGAAGCCTGCCGCATCATCGAAAGCGCCGCGCCCTGTGAAGCACCCACCCTCGATGCACTAGCAGCACGTGTGGGCCTGAGTGCCTCGCACCTGCACCGCATCTTCAAGCAGGCCACGGGCCTCACCCCCAAGGCCTATGCGGTGGCCCAGCGCGCGCAGCGGCTTCGCAGTGCGCTCGACAGCCCGACCATGGACTCGGTGACGGACGCCATCTATGGCGCGGGCTACCAGTCCAGCAGCCGGTTTTATGAACAGTCGGCCCAGGTGCTGGGCATGCGGCCCAGCCAATATCGCGCACGGGGCGCATCGCAAGACATCCGCTTTGCCATCGGCCAGTGCTCGCTGGGCGCCATTCTGGTGGCGCAGAGCGACCGGGGCATCTGCGCGATCTTGCTGGGCGACGACCCCGACGCGCTGCTGCGCGAGCTGCAGGACCGGTTTGCGCAGGCCCGACTGATTGGCGGCGACGCCGCGTTTGAAGCCCTGGTGGCGCAGGTGGTGGCGTTTGTCGAGGCCCCGGGCTTGGGGCTGAACCTGCCGCTGGATGTGCGCGGCACCGCGTTCCAGCAGCGGGTGTGGCGGGTGCTGCAGGCCATCCCGGCCGGGCAGACGGCCAGCTATGCCGAGGTGGCCCAGCGCATCGGCGCGCCCACTGCCGTGCGGGCCGTGGCGCAGGCCTGTGCGGCCAATGCGCTGGCGGTGGCCATTCCCTGCCACCGGGTGGTGAAAAGCGATGGCACGCTGTCGGGCTACCGCTGGGGCGTGGAGCGCAAACGCGCCCTGCTGACGCGCGAGTCCGACGCAGAAGCGGCCCCGCTGCCGGCAGAGAAGGTGGCATGAGCGTGGCGGCTTTTTCCAGCCCGGGCACTCTGGCGGATAGCGTGTGGCACCAACGCGCGGCCACCATCGACTGGCAAACCGCCAGCGAGGCCCTGCGCCAGCAAGGCAATGCCGTGCTGCCCCGGTTGCTGAATACTGCCGAGTGCGCCGCCCTGGCGCAGTTGTACGGCCACGCGCAAGAGGGCACCTTTCGCAGCCGCGTGGTGATGCAGCGCCACGGCTTTGGCCAGGGTGAATACCGGTACTTCAGCTACCCGCTGCCCGATCTGGTGGCGGGTCTGCGCGGGGCGCTGTATCCGCATCTGGCCCCCATCGCCAACCAATGGAACACCGCGATGGGCATTGACGTGCGCTACCCCGCGCAGCATGCCGACTTCATCGCCCGTTGCCACGCCGCCGGCCAGATGCGCCCCACGCCACTGCTGCTGCAGTACGGGCCGGGCGACTACAACTGCCTGCACCAGGACCTGTACGGCGAACATGTGTTTCCGCTGCAGGTGGCCATCCTGCTGTCGGAGCCGGGGCGAGACTTCACCGGCGGCGAGTTCGTGCTGACCGAGCAGCGCCCGCGCATGCAATCGCAGGCCGAGGTGGTGCCGCTTTCGCGCGGCGACGCCGTGGTGTTTGCCGTGCACCACCGCCCCGTGCAGGGCACGCGCGGGCCCTACCGCGTGCAGATGCGCCATGGCGTGAGCCGCTTGCGCAGCGGGCAGCGGCACACGCTGGGCATCATCTTTCATGATGCTGAATGAGGTTGTCACCGCCAAAGCCGTTGCAGGCAGCCCCTCGCCAAAGATGACAGATGCCATGACCGCCAGCCTGTTCGACGACCCACCCCAGCCCGCCCGGGCACCCGAGGTGCTGGAGCCCGGCGCCCTGGTGCTGCGCGGCTTTGCGCTGGCGCAGGCGGCGGACTTGCTGGCTGCGGTGCAGCAGATCACCGCCCAGGCGCCCTTCAGGCACCTCGTCACCCCCGGCGGCCTGACCATGTCGGTGGCCATGACCAACTGCGGCGCGCTGGGCTGGGTGAGTGACCGCAGCGGTTACCGCTATGACCGCTCTGACCCCCAGACCGGCCAGCCCTGGCCCGCCATGCCGCCGCTGTTTCGCCAGCTGGCGCTCGATGCAGCGCAGGCCGCAGGCTTTGCCCACTTTGCGCCCGACGCCTGCCTCATCAACCGCTATGCCCCCGGCACGCGCCTGTCGCTGCACCAGGACCGCGACGAAGGCAACTACGCCCACCCCATCGTGTCGGTGTCGCTGGGTGTTTCGGCGATGTTTCTGTGGGGTGGTGCGCAGCGGGCGGACAAGACCCGCCGTATTGCGCTGCTGCACGGCGATGTGGTGGTCTGGGGCGGGCCTGCGCGCTTGCGGTTTCATGGGGTGCTGCCCTTGCCCGAAGCACACCACCCGCGGACCGGTGCACACCGCATCAATCTCACTTTTCGCGCAGCAGGCTGAAGTACTGGCGCATGCTTCACGCCAGCCAAGGTGCGGCTGCTAACGGCATGGAAAAAGTCGATTCATTTTTTCCCAGTGAGGCAGTACGCAATCAGCCCAACTGATCTGGAAAAATCGCACGTGCGATCGATAAATACACAAGCACACCGAAGCAATGTTTTGAAACAAATTAAAAACTTGGCACCAATCACCAGCAACGAGACGCCTATAAGATTCGTTCGCCCTATAGAGTCAAGAGAGCTCCATTTCGGGTGACGCAATATGTGCGGGCACATGTTTTACAACATGGCTCGCGCCAAATACAAATCAACGTCTTAGTAGCCATGAAATTTTTCAAACATACCATTATTACCAGCTTAGTCATCACTGCATCGTCCGTTTTCGCACAATCACTCCCAGACATTGGAGAGGTGAAAATTGGGGCATTGCTTGCCACACAAAAACCGCTGATGGAAAAGGTGAATGCGGACTACAAATTCAGCGAAATCAAGACCCGCGAAGGTAAAGTGGTTGGAATTCAGGGAATTGCAGAAAGCAAGGATAACAGAGTCAATGACCACATGATTGCGCTGCAGGATGACTCTGGGAAAATTTGGTTTTTGGGACGTGCTCAAAAATACCCAGAAGGTGGCTATATTCCCACAGCAACTTTTATTTCAGCACTGAAGCAGAAATATGGTGCCCCTTCTGACGTTACACCCGATCAGCTGTCCATGCTGTGGGCTTATGACAGAAATTATGCCTTGACGAATATTAAGGGATCTACCATGTGCCCCTTTGGAGCGGGCGGCAACGTCACCACGCCACGCACAGATTTATCCAGATTAAAAGGCGACAGCATTAACTTGGCCGTACCAGCGGCCTTTGAGCCAAACTGTGGGATTCAAATGAATGCAAAATTGAATCGCCACTATGGCTCCGACATGATCACCGGATCAGCGATCCAAATCGTTGACCACAAGGTTCGCTACGACGTGCTGGAAAAGAAAAACAATGAAGAAGAAGCCGCGCGGAAAAAGGCGCTGGATGCCATGAAAGATAACAAGCCCAAGCTGTGACACACCGGCGGCGCAGGTAACAAGGCCAGGGGTCCCGCGGTCTGTACATGCGGTTAGCGGACGTTGTAGCCTGTGGCGCTACCGATGGATGCGAGCATCCGGTCCGCTTCCTTGCGCCCCCGCAGATCCTGAGCCACCGTGATCCTCCTGCCGCTGTGCAGCAGAGCTTCAATGCGGAAATACACCTCGCGGCGGTTGTTGATCTCCATGGAGTAGCTTTCGGTCACACACAGCCGGACGATATCGTGGGGAGGCACCTGGTGCCAGCGCAGCATCAGGCCCAGCAGGCGACGCTCGGTGCGCAGGCCGGTGTGGTCCAGCTGCACGCGCAGGCTGTTGGCGATGGCGTAGAAGCTGGCCAGCAGCACCACACCGCCCACACCGCCAAACAGCAGGCGGAACAGCCACGGCGCCACATCGCCCGATGATTCCTGCTCCCAGGGCACCAGCCCCCCGACGGTCAAAAACACAGCCCCCACCAAGGCCAGCGCCAGCTTGAGTCCCCACCAACGGCCCGCCGGAAAGTACATGGCCACCCCGCCGGGCGTGCGCTCCACCCGCCCGGGCATGCCTGGCGCCAGCGACTGGGCGCCACTGCCCGCACGGCCCTGCGGGGCGCGGGTGGGGCGCAGCACATACACCAGCAGACCGACGCCCACGCCGCCAAACACCACCACAAACACCATCTTCAGGGCCAGCAGGCCGGGCCGCAGGCTGCGGTCAATGACGGCGTCCGCAGGATCGGACGGACTGACCCAGACCTGAACGGGCGCGCCGTCGCGCAGTGCCTGCTCCAGCCGCACACCCAGCGCTTCCTGAAAATCGCCCACGTTGTCGCCACCACCGCTGATCGCCACGCGCTCGCCCTGGTACTCACGCCCCGCCACTTGGTAACGGTAGGTGGCCTTGACGGTGTAGGAGCTGGATTTGCTGCTGCGGCTGGTCTCCAGCCGCGCAGCCACCAACGTGGCCGGAATGGGTTGCCACCACTGCATGCGTGCCCAGTCGTACAGCGTGGGCAGCACACTGAGCAGCAGCATGCCCACACCCACGGCTGCAAATGGCAGGGCAAACAGGCCCAGCAGCCAGCCCCCAGCGCGCTTGCCGCCACGGGCAGCCGGGTCGCGTGCACCCTGCGCATGGGTTGAGGAAGAGCGTTTGGTCATGGACAAAGTTCAGGGCAAATAAGACAACAAACCGACGCGGTGATGGCCCTGGTGAGTGCCGCCACATTCGGCCTGGACCGGGGCGACCAGCCTTGCACGGTCAGATTCTGCGGCGCGTCCCCGGGCTGCGCAATCTGCCATGCGGACAGCAGGCCATTTCAACGCGTTGGCCGCCGATTTATGGTGTTTTTGGCCACAAGCGCTAGTGGAACATGCCTGGATAGCTATCATATTAATAGCAGTTCACTTCCTGCGACTTGGGTTGCGGCGCCCGACACCACCTGCGGCATCTTTGACAGAATGCGTCCATGGTCACCGCTCCCACCCCTTCACACCCCCCGCACGCCGCCGCGGACCGCCCGGCCCAGTTCTGGCTCATGAAGTCCGAGCCGGACGAGTGCTCCATCGACGACGCTCTGGCCGCGCCCAAAGCCACTGTCCCCTGGACCGGCGTGCGCAACTACCAGGCCCGCAACTTCATGCGCGATGCGATGCAGGTGGGTGACGGCGTGCTGTTCTACCACTCCAGCTGCCCCGAGCCCGGCATCGCCGGCCTCGCCCGCGTGGCCAGCGGCACCCGCCCCGACCCCACGCAGTTCGACCCCACATCGCCCTACCACGACCCCAAATCCCCGGCAGACAACCCCCGCTGGCTGCTGCTGGATGTGCAGGCGCTGCGCAAGACGCGGCTGATCAGCCTGGCCGAGCTCCGCGCCCACCCGGCGCTGGCGGAGATGCGGGTGTTGCAAAAAGGCAGCCGCCTGTCCATCACACCGGTAGAGGCGTCTGAGTGGAGCTACATCACCGAAGTGCTGATGCAGGGCGGCTGATGCCCGTTGGTGCAGCTGGTGAGCGGCGGCCCAAGAACGGTCACAAGCTGCGCTCGGCCGACACATGCCCCTTGTCGGCGTACATGGCCTGGTCCGCCGCACGCAGCAGCTCGAACGTGGTGGTGCCGTCGCGGGGGTAAAGGGCGGTGCCGACGGCGGCCGACACGCTCACCACGCGGCCCTCACCCAGATCGATGGGCTGCTCGATGGCCGCCATCACCCGGCGCAGCGCCTGGTCCACCTCGGCCGGGTCCTTCACGGCGGTGAGCACCAGCACAAATTCGTCCCCACCGATGCGGGCCGCCGTGTCGTTGCCCCGCACCTGCTTCAGCAGGCGGCGGGCGGTGACCTTGAGCACCTCGTCGCCCATGTCGTGCCCGTAGCGGTCGTTGATGGGCTTGAAGCCGTTGAGATCGAGATAACACACTGCCGCCTGGGTCTGGGTGCGGTCGCTCAGGGCAAAAGCCTGGGCCATGCGGTCGGCCAGCAACAGCCGGTTGGGCAGGTGGGTGAGCCCATCGTGGAAGGCGATGTGCTCCACCTGCTCCTGGTACTGCTTCATGGCGGTGATGTCCTGCATGAGCCAGAGCGACTCGCCCTGCCCCTCCAGCAATACCCCATTGACGTCAATCCACACCATCTCGCCCGTCACCTTGCGCATGCGGCGCTGCTGCCGGTAGTGCTGGCCAGAGGCCAGCACCGCGTAGGCATCGCGGCCAAATGCCAGAAAGTCCTCCTGGTCCACGTACATCTCTTCCGTCGTTCGCCCCTGCAGCGTGCCGGGCGCATAGCCAAAGATGCGTTCCAGCGCCGGGTTGCGCCAGACGATGACACGGTCCTTGACCTTGGCGATGCCGATCAGGTCGTTGTCCAGCATCGCCTGCTGCTCCAGGTTCAGCGTGTGCAGTTGCTGGCGCGCGGCGTGCAGCTCGCTCACGTCGTACATGATGGAGCGGCTCATCACATAGTCGCCCTGCGCATTGAGGATGGCAGTGGACGACACGCTCACCCGCCGCTGGACGCCACCACGGCCACACAGGTTGAACTCCAGCGGTCCGATCTTGCCCGTCTGCAAGAACACCGGAAAACACGCGGTGAACAGCGCCTTGCCCTCGTCATCAAAAAAGTCTGCGGGGCCCAGCTTGCCGATGACCTCCTCGCGCGGCAGGCCCAACCACTGCAGGGTGAGCAGGTTCAGGTGCACATATTTGCCCTGGCGGTCCAGCGCGTAGTACCCGCAGGGCGCGTGGTCATACAGGTCCTGGAATTGCTCTGAGGCCTGTGCCAGCTCGGCCTCCAGCTGGCGGCGCTCGGTGATGTCGCGCCCCACAGACTGCCATTCCACCAGCTGCCCCGCATCGTCAAACAGCGCACGGTTGCTGAACTGGCACCAGCGGATGGAACCATCGCCCGACACCACGCGGTTTTCGATCACCACCACCGGATTGCGAGGGTGGATGGCGGCGAGCTTCTGTGTGACCAAGGGCAAATCGTCCGGGTACACGATGGGCGACCATACCCGCCCCAGCACATCCTCGCGGCGCAGATGAAAGAGCCTGCAGAACGCATCGTTCACAAACGTCATGCGGTTGTTGGCGTCAAAGCGGCAGATGATCTCGGTCTGGTCTTCGAGAATCGACAGGTAGCGCTGCTCGGTTTGCTGCAGGGCCAGGGTGCGCTCGATCACGCGATGCTCCAGCTCGGCGTTGGCCTGCTCCAGCGCGGCCTTGCCGTCTATCAGGCCCTGGGTCATGTTCTGCAGGGCGGAGCGCAGATGCTGGAACTCCACCGTGTCCATTTCAAAATCAAGCGCCGCCACCTGGCCCGAGGCCTGCACCTGGCGAGCCGCCTCGGCCAGCCGCTCCACGGGCTGGCTAAAGCGCCGCGCCGCCCAGTAGGCCAGAGCCACCAGCAGGGCCGCCATCAGCCCCAGCAGCAGCGCGAGCAGCGTGTGCAAGCGGTTGATGGGCGCAAGCGCCATCTCCAGAGGCTGCCGCGTGACCAGCATCCAGCCCAGGTCCGTGACCGTCTGTGCGCGCACGGGCACCACGGCAGTCAGGTAGGTCTCCTTGGGGTCATCGCCCCAGGACATGACCTGGAACGTACCCTGCGACGGAAGAATGGGCAGCGCCGCACGGGGCTGTTCGACCGCGCCTGCGGTGTTGATGACGCCGTCCTTGTTCACCAGCAGAACCTCCAGCCCGCCTGTCATCGGAGACTGCGGTGTGGCGCGGCGAATGATGTCCTGCACCCAGGCCCAGTTCACATGGGCCGACACCACGCCTTTGAGTACCGAGTCCTGCCCCCGAACGGGCGACGCATAGTCCATGAAGCGCAGGGGCACCGGGCTGCCGGGTGCGCGCAGCAGTTTGTCCAGCAACACCGCATCGTGGGCATCGCCCACATAGGGCCCTTGCTGGCCCGCGCTGAACCAGGGGCGCTGCGACACGTTTTGGCCCCGCAGCAGGTTCCCGGTGGACACCTGCACCACGCCCTGCGCGTCGGTCACGCCAATCCAGGAGTAAAACGGGTAGGACTGGCGGATTTGCTCCAGGTGCGCTTGTAGTTGGGGTGCGTAGCCGTCGTCACGGGTCAGCATGGGCAGGTAGCTGAGCAACGCGATCTCGCGCTCACGCTCTTGCATGCCCTGGGCCAGCGCCAGCGCGATGGGCTGGCTGGCACTGACCAGTGATTGGCCACTCAGCTCGGTCAGGTGCCGCGTCAGCACCTGGTCGGCCACCAAGCCAATCGCCAACCCCGCCAGGACTGCCGTACCGCCAAACAGCAAGGTCAGCCGCGAGCGTGTGGTCTGCAGCCATGAAGACACAGCAGGCATCAGGGTCATGAGGCAGCGGGGATTTCAGTGTTTGACAGCTGTCGATTCTGGCATCGAAAGCGCTGTGCAAGTCGCCGCCTGGCAACGCAGCAGGGTGGTAGAAACCCGTTCGGTGACGCACCCTGCTTCGCTGCGAGTACCGCTGCCTCTATGCTGCCCCCATGACCGCTGCCAAAACCCTGCTGATCGTCTACCACTCCCACACCGGCGGCACCCGGCAGATGGTGGACGCGGCCTGCGCGGGAGCGGTGGCAGCCGACAGTGGCGTGGAGGTGCGGCTGCTGGCCGCGCCCCAGGCCCAGGCCGCCGATGTGCTGGCGGCGGACGGCTATCTGTTTGCCACCCCAGAAAACCTTGCAGCTGTCAGCGGACTGCTCAAGGACTTTTTTGACCGCACCTATTACGCGGCGCTCGACCAGATCAATGGCCGCCCCTACGCCACCCTGGTCTGCGCTGGCAGCGACGGAACCAATGCCGCCCGCCAGATCGCACGCATCGCCACGGGCTGGCGCCTCAGGCAGGTGGCGGACCCACTGATCGTCTGCACCCACGCGCAAACGCCCGAAGCCATCCTGGCCCCCAAACAGATTGCATCGACCGACCTGGAGCGCTGCCGCGCGCTGGGCGAAGCCATGGCGGCAGGGCTGGGGATGGGGGTGTTCTAGAACAGGCTCTCAGGCCGGCGCCGCCAGCTCGGGCGCCTGGTACACCAGCACCTTCAGCGCCCACTCCGGCTCCACATCCGCAAACACGGGTGGATTGGCCACGCGCTCCACAAACCGCAGATCGGGCGCCAGCTCCTGCATCTGGTCCTGCAAAAAGGCCAAGCCCAACTCGGGCGCATTGAGGCACAGCAGCGCGTGGCCGCCGGGGGCCAGCAGGTCGGGCAGGCGGCGCATAAGGCGGGCGTAGTCCTTGGTGGCGACAAAGCTGCCCTTCTGGTAGCTGGGCGGGTCCACGATGACCAGGCCGTAAGGGCCGCTGCGGTTGATCTTGCCCCAGCTGCTGAAGATGTCGTGCGGCAAGAAGGCGGCGCCCGTGGTGATGCCGTTGAGCTGGTGGTTCTGCTGCCCGATGCCGATGGCGCCGTGGCTCATGTCCACGTTGACCACCTGTTTGGCGCCCGCCTGCAGTGCCACCACCGAAAACGCGCAGGTGTAGGCAAACAGGTTCAGCACCTTGAGGCCATAGCGGTCTGCACTGCGCGCTGCGGCGTAGTTGCGCACCCATTGGCGGCCTGCGGCCATGTCCAGAAACAGGCCGTGGTTCTGGCCGCGCAGCACATGCGCGCGGTAGCGCACGCCCGCTTCGGTGACCACATGGGGGTCGGGCACCGCACCTGCCATCAGGCGGGTTTCACTGCGCCCCTCGATGCGCAGGGCCTCGCCCCGGTGCTGGAAGACCCAGTTCAGCGGCTGGCCTTCCGGCGCAATCTGGGACCAGCGTGCCTGCAGCGCCTCGCCGACGGTCGCCAGTTCAGCGTCGCTGGCTGGCGCAAAGCTCGTCAGCACGAACACTGGCGGATACGCATCCAGCACCCACTGCTCGCAGCCCGGAAACAGCCCACCCCGGCCGTGGAAGACGCGCTGGGCGTCGGTGGGCAGGGGCATGGAGGCAATGGCGTCGAGCAGGGCTTGCATGGAGAAAAGGGCTGGCAAAAAACAATTTCAGAATCAAAACGGCATGATGTGCTAGTCCAGCATGCCTGGGCAGCTATTGATTCAATAGCAATTGAGCATTATCGCCGCCAGCACTGGCGCAGACACCCACCAGAGACAGCGAATTGCCGTGGGCCCGGCTACGCCGGCCCGTCGGTGCCAGGCAGCCCCTGCCGCCCCAACCACTGCTTGCGCGATGTGCGCAGCTTGAAGCGCTGGCGGTACGCCCCTGGCGTCACCCCGGCCACGCGGGTGAACACCTTGCGAAAACTGCCCGTGTCGTTGTAGCCGCATTGCTGCGCCACATCGTCCACCGTGAGGTAGGTGGTCTGCAGCAGCGCCTGGGCCTGGGCAATGCGCAGCCGGTGCAGGTAGTCCTGAGGTGTTTCGCCATGCACCTGGGCAAACCAGCGCAGCAATGTGCGCGGGCTGGTGGCGGCGGCGCGGGCCGTGGCCTGCAGGCTGTAGGGCTCGTTGCGGTGGTCCTGCAGCCAGCGCCGCGCCTGCTCCAGTGCGCCCGCAGCCAGCGGGTTGCCCGTGGGGGTCTCCATGGCGGTGGTGGCGGTCAGCTGGCGCTGCGGGTCAAAAAGCAGCGCGTGCGATGCGGCCTGCGCCAGCTCGGCCGCCGGTGTCTGGGCCAGCAGGTCCAGCATGGCGGCCAGGGTGTCCTGCAGGGATGCGGTGGTCCACAGGGCACCGTCACGCTGCCAGGTTCGCTCCCGCTGCCAGGCCACCTCGGCCACATAGGCCGTCCTTGCCCCACTCTCGCTGGACTGCAGCACGATGGACGGCGCAAACACCCACGGCAGCGCCGCCTTGCGCCCAGCCAGCAAGCCACAGTGCGCCAGCAGGCTGGACCCGTTGAATAGCGCAGCCACCAGCCCGCCCCGCTGCAGGTGGCCCTGCAGCATGGCGCCAAAGTGCTCGCTGTAGCGCCGACTGATCTCACGCAACTGCGGCCCCGTGGGGACCAGCCAGCCGGGGATGACGACCACATCCAGCGGCTCCGAGCCCAGTTCCGCGCCAGGCACTGGCGGTGGGGTGGCGTCGCGCTCGTGCGGCATCTGCAGCCACAACCAGCGCACCACGGGCTGCGCGCCCCCAGGGCGCATCGCCGCCAGCATGTTCATGGCGCGCAGAGCGTCCACCGCAGCGGCGGCGGTGCTGGCAATGCTGCCGTGCCCCCAGAGGATGCCCACGTTCAGGCAGGACGGCAGTGCAGTTTTGGCAGTGGGCATGGTGGCGATCTTGCCACCCTTTGTGGCCAAAACGCCACCGCTTCTCGGTGTTACCGGGCAGTAGCATGACCGTGCGACGACAGCGCCCCGCAGCCATGGCCCTGCGCTGCGGGCCCACACAAACGGAGACACCCACCCATGCACGAACCCTCAACCCATCGCGGCCTCTCGATGGCCCTGACCACCCTGGGCGCGGCCTGCACCGCCCTCTTTCTGGCGGGCTGCGCCAGCCAGCCAGGCGCTGCACACGCAGATCGCAGCGTGACCATTGAGCGCACCACCTACGGCATTCCACACATCACCGCGAACGACCCCGAATCGCTGGCCTACGGCGTGGCCTATGCCTACGCGCAGGACAACGTCTGCATGACAGCCGACCAGCTCGTGACCGCGCGCGGCCAGCGCAGCAGCACCTTCGGCGCCCAGACCATCGGGCTGCTGGGCCGCCGCTACATCCCCAATGCGCAGATCGACCTGTTCATGGCAGCCCACATGGACGACGCCATGCTGGAGCGCGCCTGGGCCAAGACCAGTGCCGAAACGCAGGCCCTGGCGCGTGGTTATGTGGCGGGCTACAACCGCTTCCTGGCCGACAACGCCGCCACCCTGCCCGATGCCTGCCGGGGCAAGCCCTGGGTGCAGCCCATGACCCTGGCCCAATACCGCCGCATGGCCGAGGTGGTGGCCGTGCAGGCCGGTATTGCCGCGCTGGCCGATGGCATGCTGGGCGCCCAGCCGCCCGCCGCCAAGGCCGCGCAGGCGCCCTCTGCTGAAGTGAACCTGGCCGATGCCGCGCAAGCGCTGCGCGACGTGGGCCTGCTCGACTCGCCCCTGGGCTCCAACGCCTGGGCCTTTGGCAAGGATGTGACGGCCAACGGCAACGGCATGCTGCTGGGCAACCCGCACTTCCCGTGGAGCGGCCCCAACCGTTTCTATGAAATGCACCTGACCATGCCCGGCCAGATGGACGTGATGGGCGTGGGCATTGGCACCTACCCCATGGTCTCCATCGGCTTCAACAAGGACGTGGCTTGGTCACACACGGTGTCCACCGGCAAGCGTTTCACCTTCTACGAAGTGACGCTGGCCGAGGGCGACCCCACCACCTACCTGGTGGACGGCAAGCCCGAGAAGATGACCGCCCGCAAGGTCAGCGCCCAGATCCCCGGCCCGGATGGCAAGCTGCAGACGCAAGAGCACACGGTGTGGTCCACCCGCTGGGGCCCGCTGGTGGTGGTGCCCCGCGCGGGCCTGACCTGGAACGCCAAGACCGCCTACGCCCTGCGCGACGCCAACACTGGCAACACCCGCATGATGGACGCGGCCCTGGCCTTTGCCCGCGCCCGCTCGGTGCAGGACCTGCACAAGGCGCACGCCAACCTGGGCCTGCCCTGGGTGAACACGCTGGCCGCCGACCGCAGCGGCCAGGCCATGTATGCCGACGTGAGCGTGGTGCCCGATGTGGATGCCGTCCAGCTCGCCCGCTGCGCACCCAGCCAGCCCGCCGCCGCGCTGCGCGCCGCTGCCGGCCTGGTGGTGCTGAACGGATCACGCGCTGACTGCGACTGGCGCCGCGACAGCGCATCGCCCGTGCCGGGGCTCATCCCCATCGGCCGCATGCCCGTGGCCTTCCGCACGGACTGGGTCCACAACAGCAATGACAGCTTTGTCTACACCCACCCCGGCCAGAAGTTTGAGGGCATCTCGCCCCTGGTGGGCGACGCCAGCCTGACCCGGCCACGCACCCGCGCCGGTCTGGCCGAGATTCCTGAAATGCTCGGCCGGGGCAAGGTCACGCTGCAGGCCATCCAGGGCCAGTTGTTTGAGAACCGCAACTTCATGGCCCAGGTGGTGGTACCCGACCTGCTGGCCGCCTGCGACAAGGCGCCCACGGCCGAATCGCGCGACGGCTGTGCGGCCCTGAAAGGCTGGGACCGCCGCAACAACGTCGATGCCCGCGGCGCCCATGTGTTCCGAGAGTTCTGGCGCACTGCGCGCAACATCCCCGGCGTGCACCGCGTGCCCTTCGACCCTGCGCAACCCGTGGCCACCCCTGCAGGCCTGAAGATGGAGGACGCCGCCACCGCCGCCAAAGTGTGGGAGGCGCTGGACGGCGCCGTCAAGGCCATCCGCACCAGCGGCTACACGCTCGACGCCACGCTGGGCAGCGTGCAGCGCCCCGCCATCACCGAAGAAGCGATTGCGCTACACGGCGGCGAGGAGTTTGAAGGCGTGCTCAACAACCTGGGCCGCCAGGAGCCCGCACCCATCAACAAGGCAGGCTTGCGCATCGACTACGGCACCAGCTATGTGCAGACCGTGACCTTCGACGCCAAGGGCCCAGTGGCCCAGGCCATCTTGACCTATGGCCAGTCCACCAACCCCGCATCGCCCCACGCCAACGACCAGATGCGCGAGTTCTCGGCCAAGCGCTGGCACACCCTGCCCTTCCACCGCGACGATGTGGTGAAGGCGCGCGTGGGCGAGCCGCTGCGGCTGGTGCGGCCTTGAGCACCTGCGAGCACCGCCTTTTTTACAGGGCGGTGCCTCGCAGGTCCAAGGCCACATACTGCAGCAGCATGATGGTCTTGCCGTCCTGGATCGTGCCGTTGGCAATGCCGGCCAGGGCGTCGGCCAGCGGCATCTCGATCACCTCGATGTCCTCGCCCTCTCCCTCCAGGCCGCCGCCGCTGCGAATGCGGTCGCCGGGTTCGTACTCGGCCACGAAAAAGTGCAGCTTTTCCGTCACCGAGCCCGGGCTCATGTAGGCCTCAAACACCTTGCGCGGCTGGCGCACGCGGTAGCCGGTTTCTTCCTCGGCCTCGCGGCGGATGCAGGTTTCGGGGTCGTCACCGTCGAGCAGGCCCGCGCAGGTCTCGATCAGCAGGCCGTCAGCGCAACCGTTGAGAAAGGCGGGCAGCCGGAACTGGCGCGTCAGCACCACGGTGCAGCGACCCGGGTCAAACAACAGCAGTGCGGCGCCATTGCCCCGGTCGTAGGCCTCGCGGTTCATCGTCTGCCATTGGCCGTCGCGCCGGCGCAGCGAGCAGGTGACCCTGCGCAGCACGTACCAGTTGTCGGAGAGCACCTGCACATCCAGCAGCTTCACATGCTCGGTGCGGGCGTTCAGCTCAGCGATGGGCACATCGGGCACAGGGCGGCTCATGCAATACCCCCCGCCGGCGGGCTTGGGTAGCGACGCACGGCAAGCGCCAGCGCGAAGGCAGTGTGGTCGGGTAATGAGTGCATGGTTTTGACAAGATTGATTTACGCAATATCATGCACAAACATGCAAATTCGTGCAATCAATTCGTGTAACCCTTCATGCTGACCACCCAACGCAAACAGCTTCTGCTCGACCGCCTGCGTCGGGACGGCCAGATCGTGGCGAAGGCCTTCAGCGAGGAGCTGGGCATCTCGGAAGACACCGTGCGGCGCGACCTGCGCGAACTGGCTGCGGAGGGCCGCTTGCAGCGCGTGCACGGCGGCGCCCTGCCCGCCTCGGCCGCAGTGGGCCGCTTGCAAGTGCGTGAGCAACTGGCCCCCGAAGACAAACGCGCCCTGGGCCGCGCCGGGGCCGCGCTGGTGTTGCCCGGCCAGGTGGTGATCCTGGATGGGGGTACCACGTCGTTGCAGGTGGTGCAGCACCTGCCGCTGGACTTGCGCGCCACTGTGGTCACGCACAGCCCCACCGTAGCGGTGGCGCTGGCTGGGCACACGCAGGTGGAGGTGCTGGTGCTGGGAGGGCGCTTGTTCCGCCACTCCATGGTGAATGTGGGTGCCAGCGTGGTCGAGGCCGCCGCGCAGTTACGGGCCGACCTGTACCTGATGGGCGTGACCGGCGTGCATGCCGAGGCCGGTCTGACCACGGGAGATTTTGAAGAAGCCGCCGTCAAACGCGCCCTGCACCAGCGGGCGGCAGAAACGGTGGTGCTGGCCTCGATCGACAAGCTGGGTACGGCATCGCCGTTCAGCGTGGCCCCCTTGCACGAACTGGCCGCGCTGGTGGTGCCTGCCGCCACACCGCAGGCACTGCGCAAAAAGCTGCAGGCCGGTGGCGCCAAGGTGGAGATCGCAGCGGCCTGATCACGCAACTAGGCAGTAGCGGCGCCAGCGCCCTGGCGCAGGTGCGCGACCAGCGCCGCAGCAAAGCCCGTCAGCACCGCCCCCTTGCGCACGCAGATCTGAAGGTCGCGCTGCGCCCAGGGCTCGCCCAGCTCGACCAGCACCGGCGGCTCGCTCAGGCCCGCCACCTGCAGGGCCGCTCCCCGGGGCACCAGGCCAATGCCCACGCCCGCCCCCACCATGCGGCACACGGCTTCAAAGCTGCGCACCTGAATGCGCACGTCCAGATGCCGCCCCAGCGCGGCAGCGGCGTTGGTCGTGAAGGTGTGGATGGCCGAGCCCGCGTGCAGTATCACAAAGGCCTGGTCCAGCACCTCGGCAAAACCCACGCGGCCACGCCCTGCCAACGCATGGCCTGCGGGCACGATGAGCACCAGGCGGTCCTGCCGGTAGGGTGACAACTCCACACCCGCGTCCGTGCCACTGTCGGCCAGCACACCCACCTCGATCTCGCCGCTGGCCACTGCGACCACGATCTCTGCGCTGGTGCGCTCCTCCAGGCTCACGCTGACCTGCGGGTGCTGCCTCAGGAAACCCGCCAGGTCGTCGGGCAGAAAGGTGTGCGTGGCATGGGTATTGGCCCACAGGCTCACATGGCCCCGGATGCCGCTGGCAAAGGGCGAGAGGTTGGCATGCATCTGCTCGACGCTGGCCAGCACCTGGCGCGCATTGCGCAGCAGGGCCTCGCCCGCCCGGGTCAGCGCCACGCCCCGGGTCTGGCGCTCGAACAGCGAGGTGTTCAGCGCCTCCTCCAGCCGGCGCAGCCGGTGGCTGGCCGACGACGGCGCAAGGTAGGCGCGTGCAGCGCCGCGCGTGAGGTTGCGCTCTTCGGCAATGGCGACAAAAAGGCGCAGATCGATCAGGTCATAGGTCAATGGAGGCCCCTCTCACGTTCGTTTTTGACGAACGCATGGTTGCGGCAATGCCAATTGTGCCTGCCGTGTCTACAAGGCACTATCGCCGCATCCTTTCATATTGCCACTGCCCCATGTGCACTGCGTTCGCTGTTTTCGCATGGTCTGGCAGTTTCTACGCCACCCCACTCACCATCCCCCCATGCCCTGGAAACACTGGTCCGCCGAACGCCTTGGCCTCCTCCTTGCCATCCTGGCAGCGCTGGGCTTCTCGTTCAAAGCCATCTTCGTGAAACTGGCCTACGCGGTGCCCCAGGCCACGCCCGTGGACTCCGTCACCCTGCTGTGCCTGCGCATGGCGTTTTCCGTGCCGGTGTTTGCCTGGGTCGGCTGGCNGGCACCACTTGCCCGGCGCGACTGGCTGCTCGTGATTGCGCTGGGCCTGCTGGGCTACTACGGCGCGAGCATCCTCGACTTCATCGGCCTGCAATACATCACCGCCAGCCTGGAGCGGCTGATCCTGTTCACCTACCCCACACTCACCATCCTGATCGGCGTGCTGTTCATGGGCAAGCGGGCATCCCGGCGTGAGATGGGGGCGCTGCTGCTGTCCTACGCGGGCATCGGCCTGGCCTTTGCGCATGACCTGCACATTGCGGGCAACACGCGCGCCGTGCTCATCGGCGCGGGCTTTGTGTTCGGTTCGGCCCTGTCGTACGCTTTCTACCAGGCGGGCAGCGAGCCCGCCATCCGCAGGCTAGGCGCTGCACGCTTCACGGCACTGGCGATGCTGGTGTCCACCGGCGCCACGCTGTTGCATTTTGTGGTGTCACAACCTGCGGGTGCCTTGATTCAGCCTGCGCCGGTCTACCTGCATGCGCTGGGCATGGCCGTGTTCTCCACGGTGTTGCCGGTGTTCATGGCATCGGCCGCAATCCGCCGCATTGGCGCATCCAAGACCGCGCTGATCGGCACGCTGGGCCCCATCCTCACCATTTTTTTTGGCGTCTGGCTTCTGGATGAACCATTGACGTGGTGGCAGATGGGTGGTGCGGCGCTGGTACTCGCGGGCGTAATGCTGATCAGCAAAATCAGCATACAACCTGGCTTGATGCGCTGGATGAACAGGACTTTTCTGCTCTAAAAAAAGTAGCATAGCACTCGTCCCCCACGATCTGCCGATTCACTGCGCTCCAACGTGCGATGGCAGACGTGGACGCAAAAAAGCCCGCACGGAGCGGGCTTGAGCCGAAGGCGAAACCCCGTTCAGGCGCGCGGAATGGGGGCGCCCGAGTTCACGCACAACGCCATGTTCAGCGCCTTGATCGCCGTCTTGTAGTCCTCGCGTTCGATCACGAACTGCATGTTCACCTGGCGCAGGGTCTGCGACACGCAGTTCACATTGACGCTCGCATCGGCCAGCGCCTGTGCGGCCTTGGCCAGCACGCCTGGGATGCCGATGTTGGAGCCGATGGTGCACACAATCGCGCTGGGCTTGATCGTCACGACCTGGTAGTCCTTCTGCAGCTCGGCCACCAGCTCGGGCGTGACCTGGTTGTCCCACACCAGATGGGCGATAGAGTTGGCGTTGGTCGCCTTGAGGATGTAGCTCACATCGTGTTTGCAGAACACGTTCATCAGGCCAGCATCAAAGCCCACGGTGCCCACCATGCTGGGGTCGTGGATCTCGATCAGCGTGACCTTGTCGGTGCCCGTGACGATCTCCACACGCGCGCGCTCGCCCACAAAATCCTTGGTGATCAGCGTGCCGGGGTGGTCGGGCTCAAAGGTGTTTTTCAGGCGGATCGGGATGCCAGCCAGTTCCATGGGCTTGGCGGCCTTGGGGTGGATGGCTTCCATGCCCACGTCGGCCAGCTGGTCGGCCACGTCGTAGTTGGTGGCGCCCACCACGATGGCGTTTTCCAGGCCCACCAGATTGGGGTCGGCCGACGACAGGTGGAATTCTTTGTGGATCACGGCCTCGGCGGGGCGCACTTCCACGGCGATCTTGCTGAAGGTGACCTCGGAATAACCGCGGTCAAACTCGCGCATGATGCCTTCGGTGCCCTTGGTGTAGCCGGTGGCCACCACCACCTTGTCGCTCAGGTCCAGGCCCTTGAAGCTGTTGGCAATGCGCTCGTCAATGGTCCAGGCTTCGTTGTCGTCAAAACCGGCCAGATCCATCAGCATGGCGTTGACGCCGTTGGCTTTGAGAATCTCGACGGAGTTGAATGCGCTGTGCGACTCGCCAATCGAAGCAAGCACCTCGCGCGCCGCGAGCAACACATCCTTGCGGCTGAGATAGCCGCTGGCCAGCACGTGCTGCATGGCGTTCAGATATTCGCGCGCCTGGCCAATGCGCTGGTCAATAAAGGCATCGGCCACATCCAGCGGCAATCCCAGGTCAGCGTAGCCGGCGTTCAGTTTTTTGAGGCTGACCGCCAGTTGGGTCAACGCATCTTGGTAACCCTTGCCTTCGGCAAACAGGGCATAGATGCCGCGCTCGCCCGTCTTCTTGTGCTCCAGCAGCTGGTTCGTCACGCCCGAATAGGCAGACACCACGTAGATCCGGCCGTTAATGCGCTTGGGGTCGTGCAGCACGATGTGGCGCAGCACATCGCCAAAGGCGGTCATGGAAGTGCCGCCGATCTTCTCGACAGAGATCTTGGAGGAAGTTACGTCTTGCATGGACAAGCAAAAAGGAGCAGTGAAAAAACAGGCCGGGCCGAACCGATGACCGGCGGGGACTGACGACGAAAACCCCCTATTTTCGCCCATATTGGAAGCACGCCCGATCGTCGGCCGCCGGCCCAGGGTCACACCACGCCCTCGTCCCCCTCGCAAAGCCGTGCCACCGGGCTCCCATGCGGCCAGCGCCGCTGCTGCACCGCCAGTTCGATCGAAGGCGTCAAGTGAAGCCGGGGCGACTCACTGCGCTTGCACCGCTCCGTCGCGCACCACCCATTGGGCGCCCCAATGTCTTGACCACTGTTCTGCCAGACGGAGGAAGCTGCCATCACGCTTCATGGCGTCCAGCGCGTCTTGCCAGCTGCGCACCACAGCCTGGTCTGTGCGTTTGGACATGCCTATGTACAGGCGATTCACAAAGAGTTCGTAGACCGGCTCGAAGTCGGCCGGGTCCAGACCTGCATCGCGAGCGGTGGTGGGCAGATCCATGTCGGTCATGACCAATGCGGTGACCTTGCCTTCGAGCAGCTTGCGGAATGCGGTAGCCCAGTCTGGCGAGTAGTCCAGGTTGCGAAAATCCTTGCCCCTGAGGAACTCCTCTTTGGAATCGCCCTTGATGACCGCGATGCTGGGCAGCTTGCGCGCCTCGTACAAGCTCTTGACGGTGACGCCGCTCCCTTTTTTGATAAACAGCACAGCGTTGCTGTGAACCAGCGGGCCGACCCAGTGGAACTGGTTCTCGCGACTGGGTGTGCGCGCCATGGTGAACAGCACGGCATTGGGCTCGGTCTGCAGCGCGGCGTAACTGCGCTCCCAGGAGGTGATGCGCACCTGTGCCTGATGCCCGGTGCGAGCCAGAATCTCGCGCACTACATCAGGGGAAAAACCTTTGACATCCGCACCGCTCGCGTCCTGCTTGTTGGCGGCATCGGTGTAGTTCAGCGGGGGTTCGTGCGCCGTGCCGACGATGAGCTGCACGCCGCGCGAGAGCTGCCCAGCCAATTCCTTGGACTCTTGCCGAATGCGCAGTGCCGCTGCGGGACGGGCTACTTGCCGCTCGCTGGCCCGTGCGATGGGCAGCTCTGGCAGCGCATTGGCCGGAGGAAGGCCGGCCACGCGGAATGCAGCTGCCGCGTAGCGCAGCCCGGCAGCCCGGGTCTGCAGGGTTTCCGCATGCACGCTGGCATCGTGCAGGAGCTCGGCATAACGTTCGGTCACGACATCCAGGTGGTCCAGCGAGCCGCTCAGTTGGGAAATATCGCGCTCCTGCTGCTGGGTGACCGCAGCTATCTCTTCCATGATCTGGGTGACTTGCTGCGAGCTGGCGTTGATCTCGTCCATGGAGTTCGCCACCTGGTCGGCCAGCTTGGCAGACTGCGCAATCTTCTCCACAGAGCCCGCAATCAGGGTCTTGATCTCCTTCGCCGCACTCGCGGAGCGCTGGGCCAGCGTGCGCACCTCTGAAGCCACCACCGCGAAACCCTTGCCCTGTTCGCCCGCGCGTGCAGCCTCCACCGCTGCATTGAGCGCCAGGATGTTGGTCTGGAATGCAATGCCATCAATGACACCAATGATCTCCTCGATCTTTCCCGAGGATTCACTCAGGGCATCCATGGTGTTGGTCATCTTGCTGACCACCTCATTACCTCGGGTCGCAATATCGGAGGCGAAACGCACCGACTTTTGAGAGTCTGCGGTCCTGCTGCCCGCTTGTTTGACTGTGTCGATCAGGCTACCAATGTGGGATCTGCTTTGCTGCAGCAACTCGGTCTGCTGCGACATATTGGTGGCCAGATCCAGGTTATTGGACGAAAAAGTGACCGATTCCACAGCCACCGTTTCGGCCTCTTGCCGTAATAGCCCGATTTTTTCAGCCAGCGAGTCGCGCAGTGCATGAATTGCCGCCAGGGCACTGCTGGATTCGGTTCTCTGCGTTGCGGTGGAGGCCATTAATTGGCCTGCGCTCAAGTGGGCGATGTGTTCGCTCAACGCGTCGGGACTGCCACCCAACTGGCGGGCTACGGACCGATGTAGACGAACCAAGGCGACGCCGACAAGCACCGCAGCAGCCAACAGAAGCCACATCAAGCGTTGCCAGGCGGCATCAAAGGCGCTGGGAGCAACTTGCAGATCACTGTGCAAGCTCCAGGCGCTGGCAGCCAGCACCACAAAGCTGGACGCGCAGACAAGGCCCCAGACGAAGAAATGTGAACCTAACGAGGCATTTTGTTTCATGCAGGGTCTCACCAAAAGAGTGATTCGTAGTGACCCCTTAGCAAACTTGATGCCCACAGTAACAAAAAGTCACAGGCTCTGAGATGCCCATGCGGACCCCGTGCAGACTTAGCGCAACCACTCCAGCGCACGCAGCCACTGTTGGCTCGTGCTTGCCGGCATGCACGCCAGAAAATGAAAAGGCCGCGCAACCCCTTCTGGGCTTGCGCGGCCAGCGACCGAACCGGCAGCGTTCTCAGCGAATCATCGGATCACTTCTTCTGTGGTGGCACGTCCGTGCAAGACCCGTGGGCAATCTCCGCCGCCATGCCGATGCTTTCGCCCAGCGTGGGGTGCGGGTGGATGGTCTTGCCGATGTCCACCGCGTCGGCTCCCATCTCGATAGCCAGGGCGATCTCGCCGATCATGTCGCCCGCATGGGTGCCGACCATACCGCCGCCCAGGATCTTGCCGTGGCCATGGGCTTCGGGCGAGTCGTCGAACAGCAGCTTGGTCACGCCCTCGTCGCGGCCGTTGGCGATGGCGCGGCCGGAGGCCGTCCAGGGGAACAGGCCCTTCTTGACCTTGATGCCCTGGGCCTTGGCCTGGTCTTCCGTCAGGCCCACCCAGGCCACTTCGGGGTCGGTATAGGCCACCGATGGGATCACGCGGGCGTTGAAGGCGGCGGCGGCCAGCTCCTTGTTGCCTTGCAGTTCACCTGCTATCACTTCAGCCGCCACGTGCGCCTCATGCACCGCCTTGTGCGCCAGCATGGGCTGGCCCACGATGTCGCCGATGGCGAAGATGTGCGGCACGTTGGTGCGCATCTGGATGTCGACGTTGATGAAGCCACGGTCCGTCACAGCGACGCCAGCCTTCTCGGCAGCGATCTTCTTGCCGTTGGGCGTGCGGCCCACGGCCTGCAGCACGAGGTCGTACACCTGGGGCGCGGGGGCGGCGCCCCCATCTTCCGCTGCGGCAAACGTCACCTCAATGCCTTCGGGCGTGGCCTTGGCGCCCACCGTCTTGGTCTTGAGCATGATGTTGTCAAAACGCTTGGCGTTCATCTTCTGCCAGATCTTGACGAGGTCGCGGTCGGCGCCCTGCATCAGGCCGTCCATCATTTCGACCACATCCAGGCGCGCGCCCAGCGTGCTGTACACGGTACCCATTTCGAGGCCGATGATGCCGCCGCCCAGGATGAGCATGCGCTTGGGCACTTCCTTGAGCGCCAGGGCGCCAGTGGAGTCGACCACGCGTGGATCGTCGGGCATGAAGGGCAGGCGCACGGCTTGGCTGCCGGCAGCGATGATGGCCTTCTTGAAGGCGATGACCTTCTTGGTGCCCGTCTTCTCCTGCGCAGTGCCGGTGGTTTCTTCCACTTCGAGGTGGTTGGCACCCACAAAGGCACCATAGCCACGCACGGTGGTCACCTTGCGCATCTTGGCCATGGCGGCCAGGCCGCCGGTGAGCTTGCCGATGACTTTCTCTTTGTGGCCGCGCAGCTTGTCGATGTTGACGGCGGGTACGCCGAAGTCCACGCCCAGGTCGGCCATGTGGCTGACCTCGTCCATGACGGCTGCCACGTGCAACAGCGCCTTGGAGGGGATGCAACCCACGTTCAGGCACACGCCGCCCAGGGTGGCGTAGCGTTCGACGATGACGACCTTGAGGCCCAGGTCGGCCGCACGGAAGGCGGCGCTGTAGCCGCCGGGGCCGCCGCCGAGCACGAGCACGTCGCAGTCCAGATCAGCGGAGCCAGCATAGCTGGATGCTACTGGATTGATAGCTGCCGGCACATTATTTACCTGTGCTACAGCCGGTTTCTGCTCTGAAACTGCAGGCGCTGGGGATGCGGCAGGCGCTGGAACGGCTGCGCCTGCACCCTGCACTTCCAGCGTCAGCACCACCGAGCCTTCGGCGATCTTGTCGCCGAGCTTGACCTTGAGTTCCTTGACCACACCAGCGTGGCTAGACGGGATCTCCATGGAGGCCTTGTCGGACTCCACGGTGATCAAGCTTTGCTCGGCCTTGATGGTGTCGCCGGGTTTGACCAGCACTTCGATGATGGCCACTTCGGCGAAGTCGCCGATATCAGGCACCTTGATGTCGATGATTGCCATGGTGTGTCTTGCCCTTTCGTTACATCACGATGCGGCGGAAATCCGCCAGCAGCGAGGCAAAGTACACGTTGAAGCGTGCAGCAGCGGCGCCGTCGATCACGCGGTGGTCCCAGCTCAGGCTCAGGGGCAGCATGAGGCGCGGCGCAAATTGCTTGCCGTCCCACTTGGGCTCCAGGCTGCTCTTGCACACGCCCATGATGGCGACTTCGGGAGCGTTGATGATGGGCGTGAAGTAACGCCCGCCAATGCCGCCCAGGGAGCTGATGGAGAAGCAGCCGCCGGTCATGTCGGCCGGGCCGAGCTTGCCGTCGCGCGCCTTCTTGGCCAGGTCGCCCATCTCTTGGCTGATCTGGAGGATGCCCTTCTTGTCTGCGTCGCGGATGACCGGCACAACGAGGCCGTTGGGCGTGTCGGCCGCAAAGCCGATGTGGTAGTAGTTCTTCAGCACCAGCTGATCACCGTCGAGCGAGCTGTTGAACTCAGGGAACTTCTTGAGCGCGGCCACGGCGGCCTTGATCATGAAGGCGAGCATGGTGACCTTCACGCCGCTCTTCTCGTTCTCTTTGTTGAACTGCACGCGGAAGGCTTCGAGGTCGGTGATGTCCGCGTCGTCGTGGTTCGTGACGTGCGGGATGACGACCCAATTGCGGTGCAGGTTGGCGCCGCTGATCTTCTTGATGCGCGAGAGATCCTTGCGCTCCACCGGGCCGAACTTGGTGAAATCCACCTTGGGCCAGGGCAGCAGGTCCAGCCCCACGCCGGAGCCGCCAGATGCAGCAGCGGGCGCCTTGGCGGCCTGGGCCTTGGTCTGCACCGCACCTGCCATCACCTGCTTGGTGAAGGCGGCCACGTCGTCCTGGGTGATGCGGCCCTTGGGGCCGGTGCCCTTGACTTCGTCGATGGGCACGCCCAGTTCGCGGGCGAACTTGCGCACCGAAGGCGATGCATGGGGCAGGCCTGCCGTGGGAGTGCCGGGCTGGTGGACAGGGACAGCCACCGAGGCGGTGGCAGCGGCGGGTGCTGCGGCTGCCACCGCAGGAGCAGCCGCAGCCACTGGGGCTGGTGCCGGCGCAGCGGCCGCAACGGGTGCTGCTACAGGCGCTGCAGCAGCTGCCGTACCTTCAAGCAGAGCCACCAGATCACCAATGTTGACGGTGTCGCCAATCTTGACCTTGAGTTCCTTGAGCACGCCAGCGGCAGGCGACGGGATCTCCATGGAGGCCTTGTCGGATTCGACGGTGAACAGGGACTGCTCGACCTTGATGGTGTCGCCGACCTTGACCAGCATCTCGATGACGGCCACGTCCTTGAAGTCGCCGATGTCGGGCACGCGCACTTCGACCGGGCCAGTGGCCGCAGAGGCTGCGGGGGCAGCAGCAGCAGCAGCAGGAGCTGGCGCAGGTGCCGCCACCGGGGCGGGAGCCGCCGCTGCAGGAGCCAGCGCAGCGGCCGGGGCTGCGGCTGCGCCCGCGTCAGCGGACTCCACCACGGCAATCACCGAGCCTTGTTTGACCTTGTCGCCCAATGCAATCTTGAGTTCCTTGACCACGCCTGCGTGGCTGGATGGGATTTCCATCGATGCCTTGTCCGATTCGACCGTGATGAGCGACTGCTCGGCCTTCACGGTGTCACCCACCTTGACCAGCAACTCGATCACGCCCACTTCGTCGAAGTCCCCGATGTCCGGGACTTGAATGTTGACCAATGCCATTGTTCTGTCTCCGTTCGTTTTATGCGTAGAGCGGGTTGATCTTGTCAGCATTGATGCCGTACTTGGCGATCGCCTCGGCCACCTTGGTGGCGGGCAGCACGCCGTCTTCGCTCAGCGCCTTGAGGGCGGCCACGACGATGTAGTGGCGGTTCACCTCGAAGTGCTCGCGCAGCTTGCTGCGGAAGTCGCTGCGACCAAAACCGTCGGTGCCCAGCACCTTGTAGTTGCGGCCCTTGGGCACAAAGGGACGGATCTGCTCTGCATAGGCCTTCATGTAGTCCGTGGATGCGACCACGGGGCCCGTGCTGCTGCCCAGTTGCTGCGCCACGAACGGCACACGCGGGGTTTCCAGCGGGTGCAGCAGGTTCCAGCGGTCCACGTCCTGGCCTTCGCGGGTGAGTTCGTTGAAGCTCGGGCAGCTCCAAACATCGGCCTGCACGCCCCAGTCGGCGGCCAGCAGGGTTTGGGCGGCCAGCGACTCGCGCAGGATGGTGCCCGAACCCAGCAGTTGCACGCGCTTGTCACCCTCGGCGCCGGGCTTGCACAGGTACATGCCCTTGATGATCTGCTCTTCCGTGCCTTCCACGAGGCCCGGCATCGGGTAGTTCTCGTTAAGCAGCGTGATGTAGTAGAAGACGTTTTCCTGCTGCTCGACCATGCGCTTGAGACCACGGTGCATGATCACCGCCACTTCGTGGGCAAAGGTGGGGTCGTAGCTCACGCAGTTGGGAATGGTGTTGGCCAGGATGTGGCTGTGACCATCTTCGTGCTGCAGGCCTTCACCGTTGAGCGTGGTACGGCCCGAGGTGCCACCCAGCAAGAAGCCACGGGCCTGCATGTCACCCGCAGCCCAGGCCAGGTCGCCAATGCGCTGGAAGCCGAACATCGAGTAGTACACGTAGAACGGCACCATGATGCGGTTGTTGGTGCTGTAGCTGGTGGCGGCAGCGATCCAGCTGGCCATGCCGCCGGCTTCGTTGATGCCTTCCTGCAGGATCTGGCCGGCCTTGTCTTCCTTGTAGTACATCACCTGGTCGCGATCGACCGGGGTGTACAGCTGGCCCTTGGGGTTGTAGATGCCGATCTGGCGGAACAGGCCTTCCATGCCGAAGGTGCGGGCCTCATCCACCAGGATGGGCACCACACGCGGCCCCAGGGCCTGGTCGCGCAGCAGTTGCGTGATGAAGCGCACGTAGGCCTGGGTGGTGGAGATTTCACGGCCTTCGGCCGTGGGCTCCAGGATGGCCTTGAAGGTCTCGATGGCGGGCACGGTGAAGTGCTCGTCCGCCTTGGGACGACGCTTGGGGAGGTAGCCACCCAAGGCCTTGCGGCGCTCGTGCAGGTACTGCATCTCCGGGGTGTCATCGGCCGGTTTGTAGTACGGAATGTCAGCCAGCTGGCTGTCCGGGATCGGGATGTTGAAGCGGTCGCGGATGTACTTGATGTCCTCGTCCGACAGCTTCTTGGTCTGGTGCACGGTGTTCTTGCCTTCACCGGCCTTGCCCATGCCATAACCCTTGACGGTCTTGACCAGCAGCACGGTGGGCTGGTTCTTGTGCTCATTGGCAGCGTGGAAGGCGGCATACACCTTGGCGGGCTCGTGGCCGCCACGGCGCAGCTCGAAAACCTCTTCGTCGGTCATGTGCTCGACGAGCTTGAGCGTCTCGGGGTACTTGCCGAAGAAGTTCTTGCGCACGAAGGCGCCGTCGTTGGCCTTCATGGCCTGGTAGTCGCCGTCCAGCGTTTCCATCATCAGCTGCTTGAGCTTGCCGGTCTTGTCGCGGGCCAGCAAGGCATCCCAGCCATTGCCCCACAGCAGCTTGATCACGTTCCAGCCCGCGCCGCGGAACTCGCCTTCGAGTTCTTGCACGATCTTGCCGTTGCCCCGCACCGGGCCGTCCAGGCGCTGCAGGTTGCAGTTGATCACGAAGACCAGGTTGTCGAGGTTTTCGCGCGCGGCCAGGCCGATGGCGCCCAGGGATTCGGGTTCGTCCATTTCACCGTCGCCGCAGAACACCCACACCTTGCGGTTTTCGGTGTTGGCAATGCCACGGGCGTGCAGGTACTTGAGGAAGCGGGCCTGATAGATGGCCATCAATGGCCCCAGGCCCATGGACACCGTAGGGAACTGCCAGAACTCGGGCATCAGCTTGGGGTGCGGGTAGCTGGACAGGCCCTTGCCGTCCACTTCCTGGCGGAAGCTGTCGAGCTGCTCTTCGCTCAGGCGGCCCTCAAGGTAAGCGCGCGCATAGATGCCGGGGGCGCTGTGGCCCTGGATGTACAGCAGGTCACCGCCGTGGTCTTCGCTGGCGGCATGCCAGAAGTGGTTGAAGCCCGCACCGAACATGCTGGCCACCGAGGCAAATGAACCAATGTGACCGCCCAGGTCGCCGCCGTCGGCAGGGTTCAGGCGGTTGGCACGCACCACCATGGCCATGGCGTTCCAGCGCATGTAGGCGCGCAGGCGCTTTTCGATGGCGATGTTGCCAGGGCAGTGCGCCTCTTTTTCCGGCTCGATGGTGTTGACGTAACCCGTGTTGGCAGAAAACGGCAGGTCGATGCTGCTCTGACGGGCGTGTTCAAGAAGTTGTTCCAACAGGAAGTGGGCGCGCTCTGGGCCCTCCTTGTCGATCACGGCGGACAGCGCGTCCATCCATTCACGGGTTTCTTGCTGGTCGGTATCGGAACCGATGCCGAAACCGGCCTGAGGGTCGGGCTGAGCTGACATGCTTTGTCTCCTGTAGGTGTGGCAGCAATTTAGTACGTTGGCTCTAGTTTCGCATATTTTTTCGTAATTTCAAATGGTGCCTATTCATTTCATATTGCAATAATTTGCTGCAGACGCACATGATGCGGAAGGCCTGAGCGCTCCCGGGGCTCCTCTACACTCCCTACATGGATTCGATGCCCACCACCCCCTCCCCCACGGCCACGACCGTGGCAGCGCCGATACGCTGGTGGCGCAAGTGGTGGCGCGGCTTGTCGCCCACCCGGCAAGACCGTTTTGCCGCACTTGCCCCCCTCGCGGCAGTGCTGATGTTCCTGGCCGCCATCGTTGCGGCGTTCTGGTACTTGCGCGCCGAAGAAGCCGAGCGCGAACAAGAAGCCCTACGGCGCGACGTGGAATACGCCCAGCAGCGCGTACGCCTGCGCCTGCTGGAGCGGCAAGAGCAACTCATGCGCATCGCACGCGATGTGTCCAACCAGGACCTGGGTAAGGCGGAGTTCATCAGCCGCGCCGAGGCACTGATCAGCCAGTACCCTGAGCTGCAGGCCATCACCTGGATTGACGACCGCCGACGCATCCGCGCAAGCCAGGCCGCCCCGACACTGGCCAGTGGTGAGCTGCGCATCGCAGGCGAAGTCCTCAAGCCCGGGGACACCGCCGACACCTTTGGCCTGGCGCGGGACCTGCAGCAACCGGTGTACGCGCAGCCGGCCGCCACGTCGGGCGATGCGACACCACTGCTGCAGTTGCAGGTACCGCTCAACAACCAGGGCAAGTTCAGCGGCGTGGTGCTGGGTGAATATTCCATCGACAGCCTGCTGCGCTACGGCACCCCCACCGAAGTGCTGGCGCGCTACGCGGTGACGCTGCTCGACAGCAAGAACCAGGTGCTGGCGGGCACGCCACTGGGCCCGCGCAACAAGGCCACGCAGTTGCTCCCCTGGACGCCCAAGGCCAACGAGTACGAGGTACCGGTCTCCCCCGTCGGCAACGGTCTGGTGCTGCGCGCCCAGGCCTACCGCACGTCGCTTGGCGTGGTGGGCAGCGGGCTGTTCTGGCTGGTGGGCACGCTGAGCGCGATGACGGCCTGGATGCTGATCGCCACCTGGCGCCACACCCGTCGCCGCATGCAGGCGCAAGAGGCCCTGGTGGCCGAGACCAACTTTCGCCGGGCGATGGAAAACTCCATCCTCACCGGCATGCGCGCCCTGGACATGGAAGGCCGCATCAGCTATGTAAATGCCGCCTTTTGCCAGATGACGGGCTGGAGTGCCGAAGAGCTGGTGGGCCTGAAAGCCCCCTTCCCCTACTGGCCCGAGGCCGATCACGAAACCCTGCAGGCCAAGCTGCGCGACGAACTGCGTGGCAACACCATGGCAGGCGGCTTTCAGGTGCGCGTCAAGCGCAAGAGCGGGACGCTGTTCGACGCCCGGCTCTATGTGTCTCCGCTGATCGATGCCCATGGCCAGCAGACAGGCTGGATGACGTCGATGACTGACATCACCGAGCCCAACCGCATTCGTGAACAGCTGTCGGCGTCGCATGAACGCTTCACCATCGTGCTGGAATCGCTGGACGCCTCGGTGTCGGTGGCACCACTGGGCAGCGAAGAGCTGCTGTTTGCCAACAAGCTCTACCGTCAGTGGTTCGGGTCGCAAACCGGCGGGCACCTGCAACTGGTGGCGCAGGCAGGTGTGGTGCCGATTGCGGGCAAGGAGCAAAGTGGCATGGACGATGAGGACGGCCTGATGGGCCTGCCCACCGACACGCTGACCAGCGCCCGCAGTGAAAACGCCGAGATCTACCTGCCCGACCTGGGCAAGTGGCTGGAAGTGCGCTCGCGCTATCTGAACTGGGTGGACGGCCGCCTGGCCCAGATGGTGATTGCCACGGACATCACCCCCCGCCGCCTGGCTGAAGAGCAGGCCCAGCGGCAGGCCGAGCGCGCGCAGTCGGTCAGCCGCCTCATCACCATGGGCGAGATGGCATCCAGCGTGGCGCACGAACTCAACCAGCCGCTCACCGCCATCAACAACTACTGCAGCGGCATGGTTTCGCGCATCCAGAGCGGCCAGCTCACCGAAGAGGCTCTGCTCACCGCCCTGCAAAA
Source organism: Acidovorax sp. 22279 (assembly GCF_052045435.1). NCBI lineage: Bacteria > Pseudomonadati > Pseudomonadota > Betaproteobacteria > Burkholderiales > Comamonadaceae > Acidovorax > Acidovorax sp. 22279. The sequence goes on along the minus strand of NZ_JBQEOV010000002.1, from coordinate 143,946 downwards.
GACAGCCCACCAGGCGCAGCGCGCAGGCCAGATCATCCAGCGGATCCGCTCGTTCGTGAAAAAGAGCGAGCCCAACCGCACGCTGGCCGATGTGCATTCGATGGTCAACGAAGCCGTCGAGCTGGCCGACATCGAACTGCGCCGACACAACGTGCGCCTGACGCACTACGTCGCCGCGCGCCTGCCGCAAGTGATGGCCGACACCATCCTGATCGAGCAGGTGCTCGTCAACCTGATGAAGAACGGCGCCGAGGCCATCCAGCACGCCGACCGCCCCGCCCCCAACCGCAGCGTGGAGCTGCGCGTGGTGCCCAAGCAGATCGATGACCGCCAGGTGGTCGAGTTCTCGGTGCAGGACACCGGCAAGGGGCTGGCCCCCGAAGTGCTGGAGCGCCTGTTCGAGGCATTCTTCTCTACCAAGCAGGAAGGCATGGGCATGGGCCTCAATCTGTGCCGCAGCATCGTCGAGTCCCACCAGGGCCGGATGCAGGCGGAGAACCTCTACAATGGCTCGGAGGTTACAGGCTGCAGGTTCTCCTTCTGGCTGCCGCTTGCCAAGCCTGCTGATGCCACTACAAATTCTGTAGCAAACGAACAAAACCCAAGGACTGTTGCATGAGCTTGATTCCGAAAAAAGGCACTGTTTACGTTGTGGACGACGACGAAGCAGTTCGCGATTCCCTGCAGTGGCTGCTGGAAGGCAAGGACTACCGGGTGCGTTGCTTTGATTCGGCCGAGACGTTTCTCTCACGCTACGATCCGCGCGAGGTGGCCTGCCTGATCGTGGACATCCGGATGGGCGGCATGACCGGCCTGGAACTGCAGGACCGCCTCATTGAGCGCAAATCGCCGCTTCCCATCGTGTTCATCACCGGCCACGGCGACGTGCCTATGGCAGTGAACACCATGAAGAAAGGTGCGCTGGACTTCATCCAGAAGCCTTTTGACGAAGAAGAGCTGGTGGGCCTGGTCGAGCGCATGCTGGACCACGCCCGCGAAGCCTTCGCGGGCTACCAGCAGGCCGCCAGCCGCGACGCCCTGCTGTCCAAGCTCACCAGCCGCGAGGCGCAGGTGCTCGAACGCATCGTGGCCGGTCGCCTGAACAAGCAGATCGCTGACGACCTGGGCATCAGCATCAAGACGGTGGAGGCACACCGCGCCAACATCATGGAAAAGCTCAACGCCAACACGGTGGCCGATCTGCTCAAGATCGCTCTGGGGCAGAACGCGCCCAAGGGCTGATTGCTCCCAATTTGATAGCTACCAGCACATATTGAACTAGCGCAACCAGCCATTTTGACTTGTATTTTCTGACATGACAGCCCAACTCATCGACGGCAACGCCCTTTCCCGCCAACTTCGCAGCGAGGTGGCGCAACGCGCTGCCGCCCTCACCGCCCGTGGCCACCAGCCTGGCCTGGCGGTGATTCTGGTGGGCGAAGACCCAGCCTCGGCCGTGTATGTGCGCAACAAGGTCAAGGCCTGCGAGGACAGCGGCGTGCGCTCCATCTTTGAAAAGTACGACGCCGATCTCAGCGAGGCTGCGCTGCTGGCACGCATAGAAGCCCTCAATGCCGACCCCACAGTGCACGGCATCCTGGTGCAGATGCCCCTGCCCAAGCACATTGACCCGCACAAGGTCATCGAGGCCATTGCCACCTCCAAGGATGTGGATGGCTACTCGGTGCTGTCGGCTGGCGAACTCATGGCCGGGCTGGACGGTTTCCGCCCCTGCACGCCCTACGGCAGCATGAAGCTCATCGAGTCCACCGGCCAGTCGATCAAGGGCAAACATGCCGTGGTCATCGGGCGCAGCAATACCGTGGGCAAGCCCATGGCCCTGCTGCTGCTGCAGGCCAATGCCACGGTCACCGTCACCCACAGCGGCACCCCCGACCTGGGCTACCACACCCGCCAGGCAGACATCGTGGTGGCTGCGGTCGGCCGCGCCAACACGCTCACCGCCGACATGGTCAAGCCCGGTGCCATCTTGATCGACGTGGGCATCAACCGCAAGGCCGACGGCAAACTGTGTGGCGATGTGGACTTTGAGGGCGTCAAAGAGGTGGCGGGCTGGATCACCCCCGTCCCTGGCGGGGTTGGACCCATGACCATTACCATGCTGCTGGTGAACACCATCGAAGCCGCCGAGCGGGCTGCCGCGCGCTGACCGCGCCCGGGGAAGACGCCAGCCGCTTTGCAACTTGAACCTGCGCCGCCTGGCGCCATCTAATCCCGCATGAGCAACGCCCTTCTCGACTTCTCCGACCTCCCCGCCTTTGACCGCATCACCCCACAGGACGTAGCCCCTGCGGTTGATGTGCTGCTGGAGCGTGCCAATCAGGCTCTGGAGACCGTCACGGCGCCCGACTTCCCTGCCCGCTGGGATGCCATCGCCAAGGAGCTGGATGTAGCCACCGAACAGCTCGGCCGCGCCTGGGGGGCTGTCAGCCACCTCAACAGCGTTGCCGACACGCCGGAACTGCGCGCGGCCTACAACGCCGCCCTGCCCCGCGTCACGGAGTTCTGGACCCGCCTGGGCGCTGACGAACGCCTCTATGCCAAGTACAAGGCCATCGACCCCGCCACCCTGACGCCCGAGCAACGCCAAGCCCACCGCAACGCAGTGCGCAACTTTGTGCTTAGCGGCGCTGAGCTGACCGGGACGGCCAAAGAGCGCTTCGCCCAGATCCAGGAACGCCAGGCCGAGCTGAGCCAGAAGTTCAGCGAAAACGCGCTGGACGCCACCGATGCGTATGCCTACTACGCCACCGCTGAGGAACTGGACGGTGTGCCGGCCGATGTGCAGCAAGCCGCTTTGGCGGCCGCACAGGCGGACGGGAAACCAGGCTACAAGCTCACCCTGAAAATGCCTTGCTACCTGCCGGTGATGCAGTTTGCCACCCGCAGCGACCTGCGCGCCAAGCTATACCGCGCCTATGTCACCCGTGCCTCGGACCAGGCCGAAGGCGAAGGCCAGAAATTCGATAACACCGCGCTGATTGGCGAAATCCTGGCCTTGCGCCGAGAAGAAGCCCAGCTGCTGGGGTACGCCAACTTCGGTGAAGTGTCCGTGGTGCCCAAGATGGCCCAGTCACCCGCCGAGGTTGTCCAGTTCTTGCGTGATCTCGCCCGCCGCGCCCGGCCCTATGCCGAAAAGGACGTGGCCGACCTGCGCGCCTTTGCGGCCGAACACCTGGGGCTGACCGATCCGCAGCCCTGGGACTGGCCCTACATCTCTGAAAAGCTCAAGGAAGCCCGCTACGCCTTCAGCGAGCAGGAGCTCAAGGCGTACTTCACGGCACCCAAGGTGCTGGCAGGCCTGTTCAAGATCATTGAGACGCTGTTTGAAGTGTCCATCCGCCGCGACACGGCACCGGTGTGGCACCCTGCGGTGGAGTTCTATCGCATCGAACGCAACGGCCAACTGGTGGGCCAGTTCTACCTCGATCAGCCCGCGCGCACCGGCAAGCGGGGCGGCGCCTGGATGGATGACGTGCGCACGCGCTGGCAGCGCCCCGACACCGGAGTGCTGCAAACACCGATTGCCCACCTCGTCTGCAACTTCGCGGACGGTGTGGACGGTAAGCCGCCACTGTTGACCCATGACGACGTGATCACGCTGTTCCATGAATTTGGCCATGGACTGCATCACATGCTGACCCAGGTGAACGAACGCGATGTTTCCGGCATTGGCGGCGTCGAATGGGACGCCGTGGAGCTGCCCAGCCAGTTCATGGAAAATTTCTGCTGGGAATGGGATGTGCTCAGACACATGACGGCCCACGTGGACACCGGCGAGCCGCTGCCGCGCACGCTGTTTGACAAGATGATCGCCGCCAAGAACTTCCAGAGCGGCATGCAGACCCTGCGCCAGATCGAGTTTGCCTTGTTCGACATGCTGCTGCACACCGAACACGACCCGGCCCAGGACTTCATGCCCCTGCTGACCCAGGTGCGCCAGGAAGTGGCCGTGCTGCAGCCGCCCGCGTTCAGCCGCACGGCCCACACCTTCAGCCACATCTTTGCCGGCGGCTATGCAGCGGGGTACTACAGCTACAAATGGGCCGAGGTACTCAGCGCCGACGCCTACGCCGCCTTTGAAGAAACCGCCGGTACCGACGGCTTGCCCAGCACCGAAACCGGGAGACGCTACCGTGAGGCCATTCTGGAAGCGGGTGGCAGCCGCCCCGCCATGGAGTCCTTCAAGGCCTTCCGTGGCCGCGAGCCCAGTCTGGATGCCCTGCTGCGCCACCAAGGCATGGCGGAAGAACTGACCGCCTGAGTGCGGTCTGTCGCCCGGCCTCTAAAAACCACAGCCCCACAAGAATGAGGAGAACCCGCATGCCCCGTACAACGTTCGCTCCTGCCGCTGCCTCCTTGTTGATGGCCCTGGCCTCTGTGGGGGCCCAGGCGCAGAATGTCTATCGCATTGTCGGGCCCGACGGCAAGGTGACTTTCTCAGACCGCCCTCCGGCCGAAACCACTGCACCGCCCGCGCGCAGCCCTGCAGCCCCGGCTGCCGCGACCGCAAGCCCGGCAGCGGCCAATGGAGCGTTGCCTTACGAACTGCGCCAGGTGGCCAACCGGTACCCGGTGACCATCTACACCGGCAATGACTGCGCACCCTGCGGAAGCTTGCGCAACATGCTGACATCACGCGGTGTGCCGTACACCGAGCGCACAGTGGCCAGCAATGAGGACATTGCCGCACTGCAACGCCTGAGTGGCAGCACCAGCCTGCCTTTTGGCACCATTGGCGGCCAGCAACTGGTGGGCTTTTCAGACGCGGAGTGGATCCAATACCTCGACGCAGCGGGTTACCCCAAACAATCCCAGTTGCCCAGCAACTACCGCCAGCCAGCGCCCACCCCGCTGGTTGCGGCCAAGCCGGTGGAGTCCGCACCCGCCGCTGAACCGAAAGCGCCGGCACGGCCCGCGCTCCCTCCACCGGTCAATGACGGCCCAACACCAAGCAATCCCGCCGGTATCCGGTTCTGACACTGTGACGTAGCCGCCTCCAGGCGGCTACGTCCTTCCATTCACCTCCACACAACAGAAAAGGGGCCTCCAGAGGCCCCTTTTGTATTGGCGAACTACGGTGGTGGACTTGTCCCCCACCCCTCCACCATTCCTCAATAGGTGATGGTCTTCACGCCCTGCGCCGTACCCAGCAGGCACACGGATGCCTTCTGGTGGGCAAACACACCCACGGTCACCACGCCAGGCCATTGGTTGATCTCTGACTCGAACGCCAGCGGGTCGGTGATGGACAAGCCCTTCACGTCCAGAATGTGCTGGCCGTTGTCAGTCACCAGTGGCTGTCCGTCCTTGAGTCGCAAGCTGGCCTGTCCACCCATGGCGGCAAAACGGCGCGCAATGTGATTGGCAGCCATCGGGATCACCTCCACCGGCAACGGAAACTGGCCCAGGGCCTTCACCAACTTGGATTCGTCGGCAATACACACAAAGCGCTCGGCCAACGCTGCCACGATCTTCTCGCGTGTCAGTGCAGCGCCGCCACCCTTGACCATGTAACCCTGGCCGTCGATCTCGTCCGCGCCGTCGACATAGACGGAGAGCGATGGGACCTCATTGGCATCGAACACGGCAATACCCAGTGCCTTCAGGCGCTCAGTGCTTGCAACGGAGCTGGAGACAGCGCCCTTGATCTGGTCCTTCATGCCCGCCAGGGCGTCAATGAACTTGTTGACGGTGGAGCCGGTGCCCACCCCCACAATCTCGCCAGGCACCACGTATTGCAGCGCGGCTTGGCCTACCAGGGTCTTGAGTTCGTCTTGGGTCAGGGGAGTGGTGGTCGTCATGGGAGAAAATCGGGGGTAATCCTGAATTATCTCCCCATGTCCCTGATCCCCTACGCCCTCACCCGCCCCTTTCTCTTCGGCATGGATGCCGAGGCCGCCCACGAACTCACCATGGACATGCTGGCGCGCGGGCAGCGCACGCCGCTGCAATGGGCCTGGTGCAACGAAACTGTGAGCGACCCCATCACCCTGGCGGGGCTGAAGTTTCCCAACCGCGTGGGCATGGCGGCGGGCCTGGACAAGAATGCGCGCTGCATTGACGCGCTGGGCGCCATGGGTTTCGGTTTTGTGGAGGTGGGCACCGTGACCCCCAAAGCGCAGCCGGGCAACCCCAAGCCGCGCATGTTTCGCCTGCCCGAGGCCCGCGCACTGATCAACCGCCTGGGCTTCAACAACGAAGGCCTGGACGCCTTCCTGCGCAATGTGCAGCAGGCGCAGTTTCGCAAGCAGAACCGTCAGCATCCCATGCTGCTCGGTCTCAACATCGGCAAGAACGCCACCACCCCCATCGAGAACGCCACCAGCGACTACCTGATCTGCCTGGAGGGCGTATACCCCCATGCCGACTATGTGACGGTCAACATCAGCTCACCCAACACCCAGAACCTGCGCGCATTGCAAAGCGATGCCGCACTGGATGCACTGCTGGGAGCGATTGCCGAGCGCCGTGAGACGCTGGCTGCCCAGCACCAGCGGCGCGTGCCGGTTTTTGTGAAAATTGCACCGGACCTGGATGAAGCCCAGGTGGCAGTGATCGCTGCCACGCTGCAGCGCCACGGCATGGACGGTGTGATTGCCACCAACACGACCATCAGCCGCGCTGCGGTGCAAGGCATGCGCCACGCGGAAGAGACGGGGGGGTTGAGTGGCACTCCGGTGCTGGAAGCCAGCAACCAGGTCATTCGGCAGCTGCGCGCAACCTTGGGCAGCGGATTCCCCATCATTGGTGTCGGCGGCATCATGAGCGCCGACGACGCAGTGAGCAAGATTCGCGCAGGGGCAGACGTGGTGCAGATCTACACCGGCCTGATTTATGAAGGCCCTGCGCTGGTTGTGAAGGCCGCCAAGGCCATCAAGGCCTTGCGCTGACCCCTCGGGCCACAAACGCTCGACCGCATGGCCCCATAAGAAAACGGAGCCTCTGGCAACAGGGCTCCGTTTCAGTTTTCGGCGTGGGTTTGAGTAGCGGGACGCCGCCCTCCGCAACCCCGCCAGTGGTCAGCGCCGCAAGCGCATCAGCATCGGCAGGACAATGCCCGCCCATCGGATCAACCTGCGCGGGCCGGCGACCAGAGCGACACCGGCCATGGCCGCCACCGCCAGCGGGTGTTCGCGCGCGAACCCGGCGGCGCGCAGCGCCAGCGAGGCATCTCCACCGCCCGTGGCGCCTCCGGCTTGCTCCGCGAGCGCGCGGGCCTGGGCCCGGGCCACGCGGCGGGCACGCAGCCGCTCGCGCTGCAGTTCAATTCGGTCAAGCACACGCTGCTGCTCCGGCGTAGCCACCAGCCTTACCGTGGGCGCAGTCTGCGGTGTACCAATTGTTGGGTGGGGGGTGCTCACAAGCGCTCCTTGATGTCACGCCAGTCCTGGGCCAACTCTCGCCGCGTCAGCGCAAAGCCGCTGCCCGCGCGCTGCGCCACAGACACCAACGACACCGTGGCGGCGGCCCAGCCTGCAGCCCACACGGCAGCCACCAGCCACGCCACCAGCGTGCGTTGCGGTGAGTCCCAAAAGTGCACCAGCACCGCCAGCGACACCATGATCAGGGCCACCACCGTAAGCCCAACGACCAGAATGGTCAGCACCAGCAGTTGTTGCAGCCGCTGCTTCAGGTCCGCCCATTCCAGGCGGGCCAGATCCATCCGGTCTTCGGCGGCGATGGCGCCCTCGATCAGGTTGGCACGCCAGCGGGCGGCCAACCCTTCCAGACCCAGCAGCGAGAGCCAATTCATGTCTTGTTGCCTCTGTGGCGTGCCGTCATGGTGGGACAGCGACGATCAGCGGCGTGCAAGCAGAAAGCCAACCAACGCACCCACGGCCAATGCGGCACCCGCCACACGCCAAGGTTCGTCATGGGCGTAGCGGTCGGCGGCCAAGGCGGCTTCCTTCGCTTGGCGGGCGGCGTCCTGAGCGGCGCGCACAGCGGACTCACGCACGTTGTGCATGCCATCGTCCAGGCGCTGGCGCAACAGCTTGATTTCAGGCACTGCGTCCAGGTCCTTGTTGGCCAACAGCCCCCGCAGATCGGAAACCAGCTTTTCCAGTTCGCCCTGGGTGGTCGTGGTGTCAGAAGCAGTCATACAAGCCTTTCTGTGTAGTGCCAAAAGTGATGGAAAACCCCGCACGCGAACGTTGGGACTGAAGTTCATCTTAGCCATCCGCGCAGAAACCCCTCGTAGGACGGGGACGCAAGAGGTTACTGATTGCAAATGGCTTGCTGCAGATCAAACCAGCGCAGCCACATGCTCCGCAATGGCCAGGGCACTTGTCAAGCCGGGCGACTCGATGCCAAAGAGGTTGACCAACCCGGCTCCCCCATGGACAGCAGGCCCTTGAATGACGAAGTCGGCAGCGGGTGCACTGGGCCCGTGGATCTTGGGGCGCATGCCCGCGTAGCCCGCCGCCAGAGCGCCATCTGGCAAGCCCGGCCAATATTTGCGCACCTCGGCATAGAAGGCATCGCCGCGCGCGGGGTCCACCTGCAGATCGTCGGGCGAGTCCACCCATTGCACGTCCGGGCCAAACTTGGCCTGGCCGCCCAGGTCCAGCGTGAGGTGTACACCCAGCCCAGCCGCCTCGGGCACCGGGTAAATCAGTCGGCTGAACGGCGCCTTGCCCGTCAACGTGAAATAGTTGCCCTTGGCGTAGTAAGCGGTAGGCACATGCTGCGGGGCCAGCCCCGCAAACCTTGCAGCCAGCGCGGGGGCGTGCAACCCGGCGGCGTTGACCACGGTGCGTGCGCGGAGGCGTGTGCCATCAATCGCTTCCAAATCAATAGCATCAGAGCCAATAGATGCTAGAGCTAGCGGCGAATTCAGCGCTACAACACCACCCGCATGCTCCAGATCGCCCTGCAGCGCCAGCATGAGCGCATGGCTATCGACGATGCCGGTGCTGGGCGAGTGCAAGGCACCAACGCACGCCAGCGCTGGCTCCATCGCCAGGGCTTCTTCGCGGCTGAGGCGTTGCAGGTCCAGCACTCCGTTGGCACGGGCCCGCACCTGGATACCTTCCAGGCTGTCCAGCTGGGCGGCAGAGGTGGCCACCAGCAGCTTGCCGCAGCGGCGGTGGGGCACACCGCGCTCCATGCAGTAGGCGTAAAGCAATTCCTTGCCCCGCACGCACAGCCGGGCCTTGAGCGAACCTGCGGGGTAATACAGCCCGGCATGAATCACCTCGCTGTTGCGCGAACTGGTGCCAGTGCCGATGGCGTCCGCTGCCTCCAACACCATCACCTCCCGCCCCTGGAGCGCCAGTGCACGGGCCACCGCCAGACCCAACACGCCCGCGCCCACCACCACACAATCCACCGTATCGATCATCAGTGCGTCTCCTCCATCACCTGCCGGGTGCCGCGTCAGGCCTGCTCAAAACCATCGAGCACGTTGACGGCATTGGTGCCCAGCTCGGCCGCCGCATAGCCGCCTTCCAGCACGAACACCGTGGGCAACCCCAGCCGTGCCAGCCGCTCGCCCAGGCGGGTGAAATCTGACGATGCCAGTGCAAACCGCGAGATGGGATCGCCCTCAAAGGCATCCAGCCCCAGAGAAATCACCAGCCCGTCGGCGCGGTAATCCGTGATGCGCAGGCACGCTTGCTCAAGTGCATCGAACCATGTTGCCGCGCTGGTGCCCGCAGGTAAGAGCAGGTTCAGGTTGAAACCAACACCAGCCCCCTTGCCCGTCTCGTCGGCGTGGCCCAGGTAGAAGGGGTACTCCGTGCGCGGGTCACCGTGCATGCTGATGAACAGCACATCGCTGCGGTCGTAAAAGATGCTCTGCGTGCCGTTGCCGTGGTGGTAGTCCACATCCAGCACCGCCACACGCTGGGCGCCCTGGTTGCGCAGGGTTTGCGCTGCCACGGCGGCGTTGTTCAAGAAGCAATAGCCCCCCATGAAGTCCGGGCCCGCATGATGCCCTGGCGGCCGTGTGCAGCAAAACGCGGCGTGCGTCCCCAGCGCAACGCGTGCCGCCGCGCTGGCAGCAGCATCGGCCCCCGCCTTGGCTGCGGCCCAGGTTCCTGCCGCCATGGGTGTACCGTTGTCCATGGAGTACAGCCCCAGCCGTGCGACAAAGTTATCGGGTTCCACATCACTGCGCAGCGTGCGCACCGGCCAGACAGACGGAAAAGGCTGCACTGAAGCATTGGTTGGGTCCAGCGCCAGCCATTGTTGCCAGGCGGTCTGCAGAAAGGCCAGATAGCGCGGCGCATGCACCTGCGCCAGCACGGCATTGCAGTCCACATCGGGCAACACCATGGCGTGGCCGCGTGTGCGCAGGGCGTCTTCCACATAGTCCACACGTTCGGGTTTTTCAAAACAGGGCACGCGCTCGCCCCGGAAGAATTCGTGGGCCGGTGCATGCCCCTGGTGCAAGGGATTGTGGAAGGTGATCATGGATGCAGCGTTGCAGGTACGGGCGACAAATGTAGCGCGCAAGCCTGCGTTGTACGCCGCTTTGGCGAATGGTCGCTGCACTTTGCAGCTTGCAGACAGGCGGACGAGCCAAGAAAAAACCCCTGCAGGTCAGGAACCTGCAGGGGTTTTTGAATTGGTGGGTGATACATGGATCGAACATGTGACCCCTGCCGTGTGAAGGCAGTGCTCTACCGCTGAGCTAATCACCCGTCGCAAGTACCTTGGAGAAAGATACCGCTGCGAAAAGTCTGGCAGCAACATGGTGGGTGATACATGGATCGAACATGTGACCCCTGCCGTGTGAAGGCAGTGCTCTACCGCTGAGCTAATCACCCTTGTCGCTGCGACAGCCTTCTATTATGGCACAGCTTTTCAGGCCGACTGGAGAGTTCGCCAAATTGTTTTGCCACCGCTGGCCTTGTCGATCTGCGTGAGCACCTCGGCATGGGCCGCCTGCTCTTGTTCGCTCGCCCGCAGCACCGGCAGCGCAAGGCCACGCAAATCGATGGCTGCCACCTTCACGCCGTCAGCGCTGTCATGGCCATCGTCGGCGATCAGCAAGGCATCCTGCCCGCGCGTGAGATTGATGTAGACGTCGGCCAGCAGCTCGGCGTCGAGCAAGGCGCCGTGCAGCGTACGGCCCGAGTTGTCCACGCCCAGACGGTCGCACAGGGCGTCCAGCGAGTTGCGCTTGCCCGGGTACATCTCCTTGGCCATGGCCAGCGTGTCAGTCACGCTTTGCACATAGGTGCCAAACGCCGGGCGCCCCACCAGCTCCAGTTCCTTGTTGAGAAAGCCTACGTCGAACGCAGCGTTGTGGATGATGATCTCGGCGCCCTGCAGGTACTGCAGGATGTCGTCCACCACGTCGGCAAATTTGGGCTTGTCCTTCAGGAACTCATTGCTAATGCCGTGCACCTTCAGCGCATCTTCATGGCTGTCACGGCCAGGGTTGAAGTACAGGTGCAGGTTGTTGCCGGTCAGCTTGCGGTTGAGCAGCTCCACACAACCCAGTTCAATGATGCGGTCACCACCTTCGGCCGAAAGGCCGGTGGTCTCAGTGTCCAGAACAATTTGCCGGGACATCAGTGGTTTTCCTTGGCGTGGTTGATCGTGTACTTCGGAATTTCGACGATCAGGTCGGTCTGCGCCAGGATGGCCTGGCACGACAGGCGCGACTGCGGTTCCAGGCCCCAGGCGCGGTCCAGCAGGTCTTCTTCCTCTTCTTCTGCCGCATTCAGCGAATTCAGCCCCTGGCGCACGATGACGTGGCAGGTGGTGCAGGCACAGCTCATGTCGCAGGCGTGCTCGATGTTGATGTGGTTGTCCAGCAGGGCTTCGCAGATCGAGGTGCCTGCGGGCGCCGTGATCTCAGTGCCAGCGGGGCAGTATTCGGGATGGGGAAGGATCTTGATGACAGGCATGGGGTGGTCTTTTTCTTGTTCAGAGGGATGCGCTGGCTCGTATCACAGGCTCGCGACGTTCTTGCCGGCCAGGGCCTGCTGGATACCGCGGTTCATGCGCTGGGCTGCAAACGCCTCGGTGCCCTTGGCCAGGGCTTCCGTGGCGGCCTCAATGGCCGCGGCATCGTCGGCGTCGCGCTGGTGGCGCAAGGCCACCATCAGGGCGTCGATGGCAGCCCGCTCCTTGGGGCTGAGCACGTCGCCATCCGCGTCAAGCGCGCTTTGCGTGGCAATTAGCATGCGGTCGGCGTCCACGCGGGCCTCGACCACGGCACGGGCTTTCATGTCCTGCGCGGCCGTGGCAAAGCCGTCCTGCAGCATGCGCGCGATCTGGTCGTCCGTGAGGCCGTACGATGGTTTCACGTCAATGCGGGCCTCCACCCCACTGCCCTGCTCTTTCGCGGCCACGCTCAGCAGGCCATCGGCATCGACGGTGAAGGTCACACGGATGCGCGCAGCGCCGGCCGCCATCGGGGGAATACCGCGCAACTCAAAGCGCGCCAGGCTGCGGCAGTCCCGCACCAGGTCACGCTCGCCTTGCACCACATGGATGGCCAGCGCGGTCTGTCCATCCTTGTAGGTCGTGAAGTCCTGCGCCTTGGCGGTAGGTATGGTCTCGTTGCGCGCAACAATGCGTTCCACCAGCCCGCCCATGGTCTCGATACCCAGGGACAGCGGAATCACGTCCAGCAGCAGCAGGTCGCCTGCCGTGTTGTTACCGGCCAGCTGGTTGGCCTGGATGGCGGCACCCAGCGCGACCACTTCGTCGGGATTCAGGTTGGTCAGTGGCTCCTTGCCAAAGAACTCGGCCACGGCCCGCTGCACCTGCGGCATGCGGGTGGAGCCGCCCACCATGACCACGCCCTGCACTTCATCGCGCGCCAGATGCGCATCGCGAAGGGCACGGCGCACAGCCGCCATGGAGCGGGCGGTCAAATCGGCCGTCACCGCGGCAAAATCCGACCGTTTGACGTCAAATTGCACAGAAGCGCTAGATAGCTCTGCCTTGAATGCTACCAAATCAGTAGCAGTCAATGCCTCTTTGCAGGCGCGCGCCGCCATGCGCACGGCCGACTTGTCGGCTGGTGTGACCGCCTGTTGCCCCACCTGCTGCAAAACCCAGTCCGCCAGCGCCGCGTCGTAGTCGTCGCCACCGAGGGCAGAGTCGCCGCCCGTGGCGATCACCTCGAACACGCCCTGCGTCAGGCGCAGGATGGAAATATCAAACGTACCCCCACCCAGGTCATAGACGGCGTAGACGCCCTCGCTGGCGTTGTCCAGGCCATAGGCAATCGCCGCCGCAGTGGGCTCGTTGATCAGGCGCAGCAGGTTGATGCCAGCGAGCTTGGCCGCATCTTTGGTGGCCTGGCGCTGGGCGTCGTCGAAGTAAGCAGGCACGGTGATCACTGCGCCATACAGATCATCATTGAAGGTGTCTTCAGCGCGGTAGCGCAGCGTGGCCAGAATCTCGGCACTGATCTCGACGGGCGACTTGTTGCCATCCACCGTGGCCAGGCTGACCATACCGCCCTCGCCGCCATCAGCAGCAGCCACGAAGTCGTATGGCAGCTTGCCCGCTTCCGCCACGTCCTTGAGGCCACGCCCCATGAAGCGTTTGGCCGAGGCGATGGTGTTGCGTGCATCCTGGGCCTGCGCCGCCACGGCGTCATATCCGATCTGGCGACCGCCGTTGGCCAGGTAGCGCACCACCGAGGGCAGCAGCACCCTACCCTGCGCATCGGGCAGGCATTCGGACACACCATTGCGCACAGCGGCAACCAGAGAATGGGTGGTGCCCAGGTCAATGCCCACCGCGATGCGCCGCTGGTGCGGGTCGGGGGACTGGCCGGGTTCGGAGATCTGCAAAAGCGCCATGAAATTTCGGGTCTCAACGTGGTGGGGGACGCCATCACCTCAGCAAGCGACAGGGGCCCCAGGGGGAAAGCAAAACCGCTCTATTGTCCCAGTTGCTCTCGGCGACGTTCTATGTCGTCCGCAAATCGCGCAATGAACATGAGGGCTCTGACCTGGCGGGCCGCGCCCGCATAGTCCTGCTGCTGGTCGATGAGTTGCTCGCACTGCGACAGAGCGGCACGCCGGGCTTGTTCCACCTCATCGTCCAGTGCGTCCAGCTCGCTGTCTGCGCGGGCATCTTCCAGTGCCTCGCGCCATTCCATCTGCTGCATCAAAAACGCAGCGGGCATGGCGGTGTTGTCTTCGGCACGGATAGGCGCTCCGTGCAGTTCGCACAGATAGGCCGCCCGGCGCATGGGGTCCTTCAGGCGTTGGTAAGCCTCGTTGATGCGCACGGACCACTGCATCGCTACGCGCTGCGCCGCAGCGCCTTGCGCAGCAAACTTGTCGGGGTGGGCTTCGCGCTGCAGTTCCTTCCAGCGCGCGTCGATGGCGCTGCGTTCTTGTGCAAAGCGGCAAGCCAGGCCAAACAGTTCGAAGTCGTCAGATTGCAGATTCATGCGCAAGGGGGCGTGAAGAAAATCCAAGAAAAAACCGCCAGCACAGAGCGCGTTGGCGGTTTGGCGTTACATCAGCTGAAGACGTTCAGACGCGGAAGCTCTCCCCGCAACCGCAGCGATCACGCTCGTTGGGGTTGTTGAACTTGAAGCCTTCGTTCAGCCCCTCACGGACAAAGTCCAGCTCGGTGCCATCGATGTAGGCCAGGCTCTTGGGGTCAATCAGCACCTTGACGCCGTGGTTTTCAAACACGATGTCCTCGGGCTCGCTCGCGTCCACATACTCCAGCTTGTAGGCAAGCCCCGAGCAGCCGGTCGTCTTGACCCCCAGACGCACGCCCAACCCCTTGCCACGGCGGGCAAGGTAGCGGTTGACGTGCCGGGCTGCAGCTTCTGTCAGCGTAATGGCCATGTCTCTCGATCTATCTGTCAAACAATCAGGCGGCAGTGGCCGTGGCGGCGTGCTTGGTCTTGTAGTCCAGCACAGCTGCCTTGATGGCATCTTCCGCCAGGATGGAGCAGTGGATCTTGACGGGCGGCAAGGCCAGCTCTTCGGCGATCTCGCTGTTCTTGAGCGCTGCGGCTTCGTCCAGCGTCTTGCCCTTGACCCACTCGGTCACCAGCGACGAGGAGGCAATCGCCGAGCCACAGCCGTAGGTCTTGAAGCGGGCGTCTTCGATCACGCCGGTTTCAGGGTTCACCTTGATCTGCAGCTTCATCACGTCGCCGCAGGCAGGCGCGCCCACCATACCGGTGCCCACCGAATCGTCACCCTTGTCGAACGAACCCACGTTGCGGGGGTTCTCGTAATGGTCAACCACTTTGTCTGAATAAGCCATGATGTGTACCTCTTCAATACGTCCAGAATTTGTGCGGAATCAGTGAGCAGCCCACTGGATGGTGCTGATGTCGATGCCGTCCTTGTACATCTCCCACAGCGGGCTCAGTTCGCGCAGGCGGGCCACGTTCTCGCGAATGGTGGAGATGGCGTAGTCAATCTCTTCCTCGGTCGTGAAACGGCCGATGGTCATGCGCAGGCTGCTGTGGGCCAGCTCGTCGCTGCGGCCCAAAGCGCGCAGCACATAGCTGGGCTCCAGGCTGGCAGAGGTGCAGGCCGAGCCCGAAGACACCGCCAGGCCCTTGATACCCATGATGAGCGATTCGCCTTCGACGAAATTGAAGCTCATGTTCAGGTTCTGCGGCACACGACGCTCCAGGCTGCCGTTGATGTAGACCTGTTCGATGTCCTTGAGGCCGTCGAGCAAACGCTGCTGCAGGGCCTTGGCCTTGGCGTTGCTCTCGGCCATTTCTTCCTTGGCGATGCGGAAAGCCTCGCCCATGCCCACGATCTGGTGCGTGGGCAAGGTGCCCGAACGCATGCCGCGTTCATGGCCGCCACCGTGCATCTGGGCTTCCAGCCGCACGCGGGGCTTGCGGCGCACGTACAGCGCACCGATGCCTTTGGGGCCGTAGGTCTTGTGGGCGGTCATGCTCATCAGATCGATGGGCAGCACGTTCATGTCGATCTCGACACGGCCCGTCGCCTGGGCGGCATCCACATGCAGCAGGATGCCCTTCTCACGGCACAGGGCGCCAATGGCGGGGATGTCCTGGATCACACCGATTTCGTTGTTCACGAAGAGGATGCTGATCAGCACGGTGTCTGGACGGATGGCAGCCTTCAGGGCATCCATGTTGACCAAGCCGTCTTCCTGCACGTCCAGATAGGTGGCTTCAAAGCCTTGGCGCTCCAGTTCGCGCATGGTGTCCAGCACGGCCTTGTGCTCGGTCTTGAGCGTGATGAGGTGTTTGCCCTTGCCTTTGTAGAAATGCGCAGCGCCCTTCAAGGCCAGGTTGATGGACTCGGTCGCACCACTGGTCCATACGATTTCGCGAGGGTCGGCACCAATCAGGTCGGCCACTTGCACACGCGCTTTTTCCACCGCCTCTTCGGCCTCCCAGCCCCATGCGTGGCTGCGCGACGCCGGGTTGCCAAAGTGCTCACGCAACCAGGGAATCATGGCGTCCACCACGCGGGGGTCTACCGGGGTCGTGGCGCCATAGTCGAGATAGATGGGAAAGTGCGGGGTCATGTCCATGGCTGGCTCAGTAAAAGGTTCTGGCTGGCAAACAGAAGAGGCAGAACAGATAGGAAAACGATTACAACGCGGTCAGGGCAGTGCCGACCCCAGGGCCAGCACGGCGCACCAAGCATCAGGATTTGGCGAAGACGTTACCCAGTGCGAACACCGAATTGGGGGCGTTCACGCGGATGGGCTTGACCACCGGCGTCGTGGAGATGGCGCGGCGAACCACAGGCTTGTCTTCGATCTGCACGCCCTTGGCGAGCTGCTCGTCCACCAGCTTTTGCAGGGTGACCGAGTCCAGAAACTCCACCATGCGCTGGTTCAGCGAGGCCCACAGTTCATGCGTCATGCAACGGCCGGCTTCACCCAGGCAGTTTTCCTTGCCACCACACTGCGTGGCGTCGATGGGTTCATCCACCGAAACGATGATGTCGGCCACCGTGATGTCGCCTGCCTTGCGGGCCAGCGTATAACCGCCGCCGGGGCCACGGGTGGATTCCACCAGTTCATGGCGGCGCAGCTTGCCAAAGAGTTGCTCCAGGTACGACAGCGAAATCTGCTGGCGCTGGCTGATGGCAGCCAGCGTGACGGGGCCGTTGTTCTGGCGCAGGGCCAGGTCAATCATGGCGGTGACCGCAAAACGGCCTTTGGTTGTGAGACGCATCGCAAGCTCCTTGTGCTAAGGCTTGTTCGTTGAAGAAACCGCCTGCGCTGACTGTTTGCCAGCGAGGCACCGTCTCCGCCCCTTACTCCGCCCAGTCACCTGCTGCGGAGCCCTTCATCGTTGGGCTGTTTTGTTGAGTGTTTTGTGCGAGTATAGCACAAATCCCTATTGATTCTGTCGGGTTAAAAAACCAAATAGTTATTAATCGACTCAATAGTATTTTCTCATCGCATTCCCAATCGCAATCCCTTTTACAAGGCCACGGAATCGCTGCCGTGCGCACCAAAGGCCTGGTCCTTGAGCCGAGTGAGCTGGTCGCGCACCCGGGCCGCCTGCTCGAACTCCAGATTGCGAGCATGTTCCAGCATGAGCTTTTCCAGGCGCTTGATCTCGCGTGCCACGTCTTTCTCGGACATGTCCTCCACCTGCGCCCGCTGCAACGCTTCCTGCTCCAGGCGCTCGGCGTCCTTGCCGGCTTTTTCGCTGTACACGCCGTCAATCAGGTCTCTTACCCGCTTGACAATGCTGCGCGGCGTGATCCCGTTGGCCTCGTTGTATGCGATCTGCTTGATGCGCCGGCGTTCCGTCTCACCCATGGCTTTTTTCATGGAGTCGGTGATGCGGTCGGCGTACAGGATGGCATGGCCGTTCAAGTTGCGCGCTGCACGGCCAATGGTCTGTATCAGGCTGCGCTCGGCGCGCAAGAAGCCCTCCTTGTCCGCATCGAGGATCGCCACGAGTGACACCTCAGGAATGTCCAGCCCCTCGCGCAGCAGGTTGATGCCCACCAGCACGTCAAACGCCCCCAGGCGCAGGTCACGGATGATCTCCACCCGCTCCACGGTGTCCACATCGCTGTGCAGGTAGCGCACCTTGACACCGTTGTCGGTGAGATAGTCGGTCAACTGCTCGGCCATGCGCTTGGTCAACGTGGTAATGAGTACGCGCTCATGCTTTTCTACACGAATGCGTATTTCTTGTAGCACGTCATCCACCTGATGGGTGGCTGGACGAACTTCCACCACCGGGTCCACCAAGCCCGTGGGGCGCACTACCTGATCCACCACCTGGCCTGCATGGGTCTTTTCGTAGTCGGCGGGCGTGGCCGATACAAAGATTACCTGCCGCATACGTTGCTCAAACTCCTCGAACTTGAGCGGTCGATTGTCCAGGGCCGAAGGCAGGCGAAAACCATATTCGACCAGCGTGGTCTTGCGCGAGCGGTCGCCGCTGTACATCGCGTTGAGCTGGCCGATCATCTGGTGGCTTTCGTCCAGAAACATGATCGCGTCTTTGGGCATGTAGTCGGTCAGCGTGCTGGGCGGATCGCCCGGCGCCGCGCCCGACAGGTGGCGCGTGTAGTTCTCGATGCCTTTGCAGTGGCCCACTTCGCTCAGCATTTCCAGATCAAATCGCGTGCGCTGCTCCAGCCGCTGCGCTTCGACCAGCTTGCCGTCAGCCACCAGCTGCTGCAGGCGTTCGGCCAGTTCCAGCTTGATGGTCTCAACCGCCGCCAGCACCTTGTCGCGCGGCGTCACGTAGTGACTGCTGGGGTACACGGTAAAACGCGGGATCTTCTGCTTGACGCGGCCCGTGAGCGGGTCGAACAGCTGCAGGCTCTCAATCTCGTCGTCAAACAGCTCAATGCGAATCGCCAGCTCGGAGTGTTCGGCCGGGAACACATCGATGGTGTCGCCCCGCACACGGAACTTGCCTCGGCTGAAATCCGCCTCGTTGCGCTGGTACTGCATGCGGATCAACTGAGCGATCACGTCCCGCTGCCCCAGCTTGTCCCCAACCCGCAGCGTCATCACCATGCGGTGGTAGCTCTCAGGCTCGCCAATGCCGTAGATGGCCGACACGGTGGCCACGATCACCACATCGCGCCGCTCCATCAGGCTCTTGGTGCAAGACAGCCGCATCTGCTCGATGTGCTCGTTGATCGCGCTGTCCTTCTCGATGAACAGGTCGCGCTGCGGCACGTAGGCCTCTGGCTGGTAGTAGTCGTAGTAGCTGACGAAATATTCCACGGCGTTCTTGGGAAAGAACTCGCGGAACTCGCTGTACAGCTGCGCGGCCAGCGTTTTGTTGGGCGCAAAGATGATGGCGGGGCGGCCCATGCGCGCGATCACGTTGGCCATGGTGAAGGTCTTGCCCGATCCCGTCACACCCAGCAACGTCTGGAAGGTCTCCCCATCATTCAGTCCCTCCACCAGCTTGTTGATGGCCTCGGGCTGGTCGCCTGCCGGTGGATACGGCTGGAACAGTTCAAACGGGGAATCGGGGAAGCGGACGAACTCGCCGTCTTGCTTTTCAGTTATGACTTCTGTGATATCCGGCATGGGGGCGGTCAACGGGTGGTGAAGGCGGGCCGTTAAAATCGGCCGAACCCGGCACAGTACACCACGCCCGGATTCTTCGCTACTGACAACCTTTCAAGGATTTTCATGTCTCTGTTCACCGCCGTCGAAATGGCCCCCCGCGACCCCATCCTGGGCCTCAACGAGCAATTCAACGCCGACACCAACCCCAACAAGGTCAACCTGGGCGTCGGCGTTTATTTCGACGACAACGGCAAGCTGCCCCTGCTGCAATGTGTGCAGGCCGCAGAAAAGACCATGATGTCCACCCCCACCGCCCGTGGCTACCTGCCCATCGACGGCATCGTGGCGTACGACAACGCCGTCAAGAGCCTGGTGTTCGGCGCTGAGAGCGAACCCGTGAAGTCTGGCCGCGTGGCCACCGTGCAGGCCATCGGCGGCACCGGCGGCCTCAAGATCGGTGCCGATTTCCTGAAGAAGGTCAGCCCCAACGCCAAGGTGCTGATCTCCGACCCCAGCTGGGAAAACCACCGCGCGCTGTTCACCAACGCCGGTTTTGAAGTCGATACCTACGCTTACTACGACGCTGAAAAGCGCGGCGTGAACTTTGAAGGCTTTCTCGCCAGCCTGAACGCTGCCGCCCCCGGCACCATCGTTGTGCTGCACGCCTGCTGCCACAACCCCACCGGCTACGACATCACCGCCGCCCAGTGGGACCAGGTCATCGCCGCCGTCAAGGCCAAGGGCCTGACACCTTTCCTGGACATGGCTTACCAGGGCTTCGGCCACGGCATCGCCGAAGACGGCGCCGTGATCGGCAAGTTTGTGGCCGCTGGCCTGAACTTCTTCGTCTCCACCTCGTTCTCCAAGAGCTTCAGCCTGTACGGCGAACGCGTGGGTGGCCTGTCGGTGCTGTGCGCCGACAAGGAAGAAGCCGGCCGCGTGCTGAGCCAGCTCAAGATCGTCATCCGCACCAACTACTCCAACCCACCCATCCACGGTGGCGCAGTGGTGGCCGCTGTGCTGAACAACCCTGAGCTGCGCGCGATGTGGGAACAAGAACTGGCCGAAATGCGCGTGCGCATCAAGGCCATGCGCCAGAAGCTGGTGGACGGCCTCAAGGCCGCTGGCGTGAAGCAGGACATGTCCTTCATCACCACCCAGATCGGCATGTTCAGCTACTCGGGCCTGTCCAAGGACCAGATGGTGCGCCTGCGCAACGAGTTCGGCGTGTACGGCACCGACACCGGCCGCATGTGCGTGGCCGCGCTCAACAGCAAGAACATCGACTACGTCTGCCAGGCCATTGCAAAGGTTGTCTGAGCACGATGAGGAAGTGGCGCTCGCGCGCCGCTTTGTGAGCGAAACGCTCCAGAACCCGCACAACGCGGCCCTTCTGGAGCGTTTGCCGTTTCTGGGTCTGCCCGATGCATGGCTGGTGGCGGGCTGCCTGTTTCAGACGGTGTGGAACCTGCGTTCAGGCCTGGAACCCACGGCGAACATCAAGGACTACGACCTGTTCTACTTCGACGGCAACGACTTGTCCGAATCGGCGGAGCAGCAGGTGCAAGCCCAAGTCACCGCCCTCTTCGCCGACCTGCCCATCACCGTGGAAGCCAAGAACCAGGCCCGAGTGCACCTCTGGTACGAGCGCTGGTTTGGTTACCCGTATGCGCCGCTGCAGTCCGCCCGCAACGGGATCGAGCGTTTTCTGGTGCCCTGCACCTGCGTGGGCCTGCAACCTGCCATCACCCCCGGCGTTGCTCAGCCCACGCTGTACGCGCCGTACGGACTGGAAGAGCTGTACGCAGGACTTCTCAAACCCAACCCCGCCTGCCCGCACCTGCCGTTGTTTGAGGCCAAGGCGCAAAGCTATCGCGAACGCTGGCCGTGGCTGACGATCCAGGCCGCAGGTCGCGCGGCGACCTGAAGACCGCCCCACCGCTGCGACGCGGCGATTTCAGGCGTTTTTGGCCTCAAGTGCTAGATGTACATGCACCAATAGCTATCAAAAAAGAAGCATTCAATCCGCTTCAGAAAGCATCCATCAGCCCCACAGCACCGACCGCATCGAGATCGATGCCGACTGATAGCCCGTGTTGAAAAAGCGGGGCATCTCGCTGGGCAGCACGGCTCCCGCTGCGTAAAGCAGCGGCAGGTAGTGCTCGTGCGTGGGATGCGCCTGCTGGGCCACGGCGCCCAGCTTCTGAAAGTCCTGCAAGGCGCCCAGCTGGCCCTTCTTGATTTGCTCCTGCACCACGGTGTCGAACTCCGTGGCCCAGTCGTAGGCTTCGTTGGCAGCCGAGCCACGGCGGGATGCGCGCAGGTTGTGCACGATGTTGCCGCTGCCCACAATGAGCACACCCCGCTCGCGCAGGGCCTTGAGTTGCTGGCCCAGTGCATAGTGCTCGGCCGGGGCGCGGCTGTAGTCCATGCTGAGCTGCATCACCGGAATGCGCGCCTGGGGAAACATGGGCTTGAGCACCGACCAGGTGCCGTGGTCCAGCCCCCACTCGCCCTCGTCCACACCCAGCGCAGCGCCCGTGGCCGGGGATTTCAGCTCCTTGGCCAGGCTGCGCGCCACCGCCGGGGCGCCCGGCACGGGGTACTGCTGGTCGAACAGCGCCTGCGGGAAGCCGCCAAAGTCGTGAATAGTTTTGGGGTTGGCCATGCCAGTGAGCTGCCAGCCACCACGCGTGAGCCAGTGGGCCGACACACACAGGATGAGCTGCGGCTGCACGGCGCGCGCCATCAGCTCCGCGCCCATGGCCTGCCAGCTGCGGCGCCAGGCGTTGTCCTCGATGGCGTTCATGGGGCTGCCGTGGCCCACAAACAGCACGGGCATGCGGGGCGAGGGCTTGAGCGCCTGCAATGCAGATGCCGTGGCGGCGCTGCTCAGGGACGTAGTCATGAAAGCTCCCGGAAAGGCGGCCAGGCCCGTGAGGGCGGCCAAAGAGGTTCTGCGTTGCATGGGTCAGGGAGCGTAACAAATTATGTATAACGCAGGGAGTGAGCCCGCGCACGCCCCTGAAGTTCCGGCGCCGCGCCTTCCTTTCAAAACCACAACACCGAGACAAGCCCCACCCATGACAAACGCCCTGCCCCAGCCTCTGCGCAATGTCCGCGTCCTGAGCCTCGCGCTGAACCTGCCCGGCCCTGCCGCCCTGATGCGCTGTGCACGCATGGGCGCCGAGTGCACCAAGCTCGAACCGCCCCCGCCCCCCGGCTACCCCAGTGCCGACCCCATGGGCATCTACAGCCCTGCGGCCTATGCCACGCTGCACCAGGGCGTGCGCGTGGTGCATGCCCACCTCAAGACGACCGAAGGCCAGGCCACGCTGCATGCAGAGCTGGCAAGCACCGATGTGCTGATCACCTCGTTCCGTCCGTCGGCCCTGGCCAAGCTGGGCCTCTCCTGGGAGGCGCTTCAATCAAAATATCCACGCCTCTCGCTGGTACGCATCGTGGGCGCGGCGGCCGAGCGGGCCGAAGAGCCCGGCCACGACCTCACCTACCTGGCCGACGCAGGCCTGGTGACCGGCACCGAGATGCCCCCCACCCTGTACGCCGACATGGGTGGCGCCCTGATGGCCAGCGAAGCCGTGCTGCAGGCCCTGCTGGAGCGCGCCCACACCGGCAACGGCGTGTGCATCGAAGTCGCCCTGGCCGACGCCGCCGCCTGGCTGGCCCAGCCGCGCGACTGGGGCCTGACCACCCCCGAGGGCGACGTGGGGGGCAACCACGCAGGCTACCGCATCTACCCCTGCGCCGACGGCCGCGTGGCCGTGGCCGCGTTGGAACCCCACTTCGCCGCCAGCCTGTGTGCTGCCGCAGGCTTGCCCGCCACGGGCGACCCGCAGGTGCTGCGCGCCCCCGCCACCCACGCGGCCGTGGCGGCGTTCTTGCACACACAGACCCGCGCGCAGCTTGATGCTTTGGCGGTGGCGCAAGACATTCCTTTGCACACCCTGGCCTGAAAGCACTTCCTGACCGATGCAGAAACAAGGCACCGTCGTCCGCTGGGACGCCAGCCGCGCCTTCGGTTTTATCCGCAGCCCTGACACGTCCGCCGATGTGTTCTTTCATGTGCGGGACTACCGGGGTACCACCCCGCCCCGCGAAGGGCTCGCCGTGGTGTACGAGGAGATTCATGTCGGCGGAAAAGGGCCCCGGGCCATGGCAGTGTTGCCCACTGCACACGCGGGTGGCGCGTTCCAGCCCCGCAGCACGGCACCGACGCCGCCTCCCCCTGCGCACCCCACGCGGCGCGCGCCGGTGCAACGGGCGGGGCAAACTCAAGCCCCCAGGCGCAGGCGCCCTGTGGCGGCCATCGAACCGACCACTCCCACCGGCTCGGCGCTGATACGGCTACTCATGCTCGGCTGGGCGGGGCTGCTGGCCTGGGGCCTCTGGGCAGGCCGGCTGCCGTGGTGGGTGCTGGGCGCGGCGGTCGCCGTCAACCTCCTGACCTTTCTGGTCTACGCCATCGACAAAAGCGCCGCGCAAAACGGCCGGTGGCGCACCAAGGAAAGCCACCTGCACCTGCTGAGCCTTGCAGGCGGCTGGCCCGGCGCATGGTGGGCCCAGCAGTGGCTGCGGCACAAATCCCGCAAGGCGGAGTTTCGCGCGGTGTATTGGGCGACGGTGGTGCTACATTGCGCGGCGCTGGGGGCCTGGCTGGGCGGATGGCTGGGCTAGCAGATGCGGTCAAAAACTTACAAATTGATAGCAACCAACCCATAAAGCACTAGCGCATCAAGCGCTTTTGGCACATATTCTTGTGACCCAGCCCCCTGCAACGCAAAGCGGGCTGACGCACGGATGGCCCGCTGGCCTACACAGCGCGCCGGGAGGCCCGGTTTCAATCCCAAAGGTCTGAAACACTTCGGGAGATGCCCATGAAACCCCTCGTCCTTGATTCCACCATGACCACCATGGGCGGCGTTTTCTACCCCACCGGCCAGGTGTTTGCGCTGTTCCCCGACGAGGACTGCGCGCGCCAGGCCGCACTCGCATTGCAGGCAGCAGGCCATCAGGGCGATGTCGCCTACGCCAGCCCCGAAGTCATCCTGCAAGAAATTGTGCACACCCTGGGCACTGCAGATGCGCCGCTGCCATCTGTGGGCGCCGAAGGCGACATGGTGCGGCGCATTGCCGACCTGGCGGGCTCCGGCCACCACGGCATTCTGATCGCAGTGAACGACAAAGACGACACCGACACGCTGGTGGCAGCCATTGCCCCCGAAGGCGCGGTCACGGCGTTCTATTACCGCACCTTCATCATCGAAGACCTGATCTCGCAGCCCGCAGACGATGGCCCGCAGTCCGTGCTGGTGGGCACCCACGCTGCGGCGCCGTAAACACCGGCTTCTGCCAGGCCGGGCAACACCTGGGCGGAGCCAGCGATGGCCCGCCGCGCGCAGGTTCAGGTGCGGGTGCGCATCGGCATGGCGGCCATTCCCCGCAGGCACAAGGGGTTGCCAAACTTTGCATGCGCTGGCAAGTTGATCTCTATATAGTGGGTCGGAAGCACCGCACCGCCGAATCAGCCACGCGTTCCAGGACAACACTGGACCGCAGGCATTGATGGAGCATGCGGACACACTGATGAGGGCGCACCGGATGGGGCCACCAGGCATCACTGGCGCAAGCAGCTTGGTACGAGGCGAGGGACCCATCCATGGATGTATTGCAGCCGGTCGAGCGAAGGCCTGTGCCGTTGACGTTGCGGGTGACCTGGCCTTTCATCACCATGGTGTTGCTGCTGGCGGTGTGCGCCACGGCCAGCCTGCATGTCTTGTCCTCGGTGCGTGCCTTCGTCGCTGGCGAAAGCCTATGGACCAAAGGCCAGAAGGACGCCATCTATTTTCTGAACCAGTACGCCATCACCGGCTCCCCCCAGGCCTTTGAAGGGTTCACCCGCGCCATGGAGATCCCGCTGGGCGACCGGGCGGCCCGGCTGGCCCTGGAGCCAGGCCAGGTGCAGACGGATGTGGCGCGCGACGGCTTTCTGCGCGGTGGCAACCACCCCGATGACATTGACGGCCTGATCTGGCTGCTGCGCTACTTTGACGGCTTTGATCTGGTGAAGAAGCCGGTAGACCAATGGCTGGTGGGCGACGAGTACATCCGTGCGCTGCGCGAGCTGTCGCACGAGATCCACCAGCGCAACACCGCCGGCACGGCGGACGCCCCCACGCGCGAACGGTGGCAGAACACCATCCGCGAGATCAACGCGGGCGTGACCCCGGCGGCCCGGAACTTCAGCGAGGCCCTGGGCGAAAGTTCGCGCCACATCGTGCTCCTGCTGATGTGGACCAACATGGGCATGGCCCTGGTGCTGATCCTTCTGACCCTGTGGCACACGCACAAGTTGCTGGCCCAGCGCCAGAACGCGGAGCGCGCCCTGGAGGTCGAGCGGGAACAGGCTCGCACCACGCTGGCCGCCATTGGCGATGCCGTGTTGACGACCAACATCCACGGCGAGGTCACCTACATGAATCCAGCCGCAGAAACCTTGCTGGCCCGCCCAGCCGCCCAGGCCACCGGGCAACCTCTGGCGCAGTTGCTGGTCTTCGAAGGTGATGCACCACCCCTGTCGGCCGAGGCCCTGGTGCAGACGCTGCTGCGCAGCGATGGTGCCGCCAAGGGCAACATCCACCGCACCCTGGTGCGACCGGACCAGAGCATCGTTCCGGTGAGGCTGGTGGGCTCTCCCATCCGGCACCGGGGTGTGCTGACCGGGGCGGTGCTGGCGCTGCACGACATCACGCGCGAGCAGCACTATGTAGAGCAGCTCTCGTGGCAGGCCAGCCATGATGCGCTGACGGGCCTGGTGAACCGCCGCGAGTTCGAGCACCGGCTTGAAGCCCTGCTCAGCCACCCGCGCCAGCCGGGCCGCGAGGGCTCGCTGCTCTACGTGGACATGGACCAGTTCAAGCTCATCAACGACACCTGCGGCCACCAGGCCGGCGACGAGATGCTGCGGGAGGTCTGTCGCATGCTGCAAAGCCACCTGCGCGAAGGGGACACGCTGGCACGGCTGGGCGGCGACGAATTCGGCATCCTGCTCAAGGACTGCCCCGTTGGCCCCTCGGCGCGTATTGCAGAGCAATTGCGCCAGGCTGGCCAGGACCTGCGCCTGGCGTGGGAAGGCCAGCAGCTCAGCACGGGCCTCTCCATCGGCATGGTGCAGCTCATCCCAGCGCTCACCTCCATCCAGGAGGCCATGCGCGTGGCCGACATGGCCTGCTACCGTGCCAAGGAAGGTGGGCGCAACAGGGTGTTCATCTACCAGCCCGAAGACATCGAGATGACCCGGCGCGAAGGCGACATGGACTGGGTGCGGCGCCTGCGCCTGGCGCTGGAGCACAACCGTTTCCAGGTGTACGCGCAGACCATCCGCGCGCTGCAAGGCACCGGTGATGAAGGCCTGCACATGGAGGTGCTGCTGCGCCTGCGCGAGGAGGAAAACGGCCAGCTGGTGGCGCCTGGCACCTTCATCCCGGCCGCCGAGCACTACGGGATGATGCCGTCCATCGACCGCTGGGTGATCCGCCACACACTGCAGGCGCTGGCGCAGCACCAGCGCACCCCGGGCGCCCAGCCGCTGCACACCTGCGCCATCAACCTCTCGGGCACCAGCCTGGGGGATGACAGCCTGCTCAAGTACATCCGTACCACGCTCACCGAATCCGGCCTGGACCCCGCGCTGCTGTGCTTCGAGATCACCGAGACCAGTGCGATATCGCACCTGCCCAACGCGGTGCGCCTGATGAAGGAGCTGCAGCAACTGGGCTGCCGGTTCGCGCTCGATGACTTTGGCGCGGGGATGTCGTCCTTCACCTACCTCAAGCACCTGCCGGTGAACTACCTCAAGATCGACGGCGCTTTCGTGAAAGACCTTCTGCAAGACCCCACCAACCGTGCCATGGTGGAAATGATCCACCGCATCGGCCATGTGATGGGCAAGCAGACGATTGCCGAGTTCGCCGAGTCCGACGCCACCGTTGATGCGTTGCGACTCATCGGCGTGAACTACGCCCAAGGCTATGCGGTGGCAAAGCCCGTGCCGCTGTCGGAATGTCTGGCAAGGGACTACACCACCGCCTGACCACCGCGCGGGCCTGACGCGCCTGAGTCCCGCCACCCCACCGATGCCGTTGGCGCGGCATGCCAGCGCCCCGTTTCAGCCTGCAGATGCAATGGGCAGATGGACGCCCTGCCCGCCACGCCACGCCACGCCACGCCACGCCACGCAAGCAAGCAAGCAAGCAAGCAGCGGACTATCGCGCTTTCTTGAACGGTTTGCCGCCAGCAGCCGGCTTGGCCGCGCCCCCGGTCACGCGCGGTGGCAGGCCCGTGTGCTGGGTCAGGATGCGCCCCTTGGTGGGCTGCTGCACCGTGCGCGACGCCGGTGCCACGGCGGGCTTGGCCCCCGTCGGGGTCGAGTTCTTGCGCCGCGCGCTCTGGTAACCACCGTCGGTGAGCGGCTGGAAGGTCGGGATCAGGTGGTGCTTGCCGTTGCCGATCAGGTCCGCCCGGCCCATGGCCTTGAGCGCATCGCGCAGCAGCGGCCAGTTGTTCGGGTCGTGGTAGCGCAGGAAGGCCTTGTGCAGACGGCGGCGCTTTTCGCCGCGCACGATGTCCACAGACTCTTCATCCACATCGCGCATTTCGCGGCGCACGCGGGTCAGCGTGTTGCGGCCCGAGTGGTACATGGCCGTAGCCGTGGCCATGGGGCTGGGGTAGAAGGTCTGCACCTGGTCGGCGCGGAAGCCGTTCTTCTTCAGCCAGATGGCGAGGTTCATCATGTCCTCGTCGCTGGTGCCCGGGTGTGCGGCGATGAAGTACGGGATCAGGAACTGCTTCTTGCCCGCCTCTTCGCTGAACTTCTCGAACATCTGCTTGAACTTGTCATAGCTGCCGATGCCCGGCTTCATCATCTTGGTGAGCGGCCCCTGCTCGGTGTGCTCGGGCGCGATCTTCAGATACCCGCCCACGTGGTGCTGCACCAGCTCCTTCACGTATTCAGGGCTCTTCACAGCCAGGTCGTAACGCAGGCCTGAGCCGATCAGGATCTTCTTGATGCCCTTGAGTGCACGGCCACGGCGGTAGATCTTGATCAGCGGACCGTGGTCGGTCGTGAGGTTCTGGCAGATGCCGGGGTACACGCAGCTGGGCTTGCGGCAGGCGGCCTCGATCTCGGGCGAGCGACAGCCCAGGCGGTACATGTTGGCCGTGGGGCCGCCCAGGTCGGAGATGGTGCCGGTGAAGCCCTTGACCTTGTCGCGGATGTCCTCGATCTCCTGGATGATCGAATCTTCCGATCGGCTCTGGATGATGCGGCCCTCGTGCTCGGTGATGGAGCAAAAGGTGCAGCCGCCAAAGCAACCACGCATGATGTTGATGGAGAACCGGATCATCTCCCACGCGGGGATCTTGGTCGCGCCGTCATGGCTGCCGTTTTCGTCGGCGTAGCTGGGGTGCGGGCCACGCGCGTAAGGCAGGTCGAACACGTAGTCCATCTCGGCCGTGGTCAGCGGGATGGGGGGCGGGTTGATCCACACGTCACGCGCCGTCACACCCTCGCCATGGGCCTGCACCAGTGCGCGCGCATTGCCAGGGTTGGTCTCCAGATGCAGCACACGGTTGGCGTGGGCGTAGAGTACGGGGTCGCTTTTGACCTGCTCGTAGCTGGGCAGGCGGATCACGGTCTTCTCGCGCGGAGGGACCTTGAGCTTGACCTTGAGCGCGGGGTTGGCAACGAACTGGATCGGCTGGATGGCGGGATTGGGGCTATTTTGGTCGGTAGCGCTAGTGATATCTGCGGCAATCGCTACAGAATCAGTAGCACTTTCATCGTCTTTGCTGCAGGTACTGCCTTGCGCGGCGGCCTGCTCGCTGGTGGTCATGTAAGGGTTGATGTGCGCTTCCACACGACCGGGCTCATCCACGGTGGTGGAGTCGATCTCGAACCAACCTTTGCCGCTTTCATCGTCGGGACGGCGCACAAAGGCCGTGCCGCGCACGTCGGTGATTTTCTCGACCGGCTCGCGCGCAGCAATGCGGTGGGCCACCTCGACCAGCGCACGCTCGGCATTGCCGTACAGCAGCAGGTCGCACTTGCTATCCACCACGATGGAGCGGCGCACCTTGTCGCTCCAGTAGTCGTAGTGGGCGATGCGGCGCAGGCTGCCTTCGATGCCGCCCAGGATGATGGGCACGTCTTTGTAAGCCTCACGGCAGCGCTGGCTGTAGACGATGGCGGCGCGGTCGGGGCGCTTGCCGCCCACGTCGCCGGGGGTGTAGGCGTCATCGCTACGGATCTTCCGGTCGGCGGTGTACCGGTTGATCATCGAATCCATGTTGCCCGCCGTCACGCCCCAGAACAGGTTGGGCTTGCCCAGCACCTTGAAGGGCTCGGCGCTCTGCCAGTCAGGCTGGGCGATGATCCCCACGCGAAAGCCCTGGGCTTCCAGCGTGCGGCCGATCACGGCCATGCCGAAGCTGGGGTGGTCCACATACGCGTCGCCCGTCACCAGGATGATGTCGCAGCTGTCCCAGCCCAGTTTCTCCATCTCGGCGCGGCTCATTGGCAGGAACGGGGCCGTGCCAAAGCGCTTGGCCCAGTACGGACGGTAGCTGGTCAAGGGCTTTGCGGCGCGCGCAAAAAAGGAGACGTCAACGGGGGCGTTCATGCAAAGGGGGTCGCGGCCGCCCCCGGTGCGATGGGGGCCTTTGGAGGGCGCGTCTGTGGTGGATAACCTGTGATTTTACGTTGGCAGACGGTTTTTGTCCCCTTGGTAGCCCTTGCCCCTCACCGGTACAGGTTTGATGACCATCAAGCATATACTTGCCTTTGTCAATTAATTAACTGACAAAGGCATTCATGAGCAACGTTGCCCCCGCCCCTTCCGCCCCCCTCCCCGTTTCCCCGAGCGCGGTGAAGGCCGTGCGCCGCTTCAACCGCTTCATCACCCGCCGCATTGGCGTGCTGGACCCATACCTGGGCAGCAAGCTGTCATTGACCGATGTGCGCGTGTTGTATGAACTGGCCCACCGCGAGGCACCCGTGGCCAGCGAACTCGCACGGGAGCTCGGCCTGGACGGTGGGTACATGAGCCGGATACTGCGGCGTTTTGAGCAGTCAGGGTGGATAGAACGCCACGCCAGCACCAAGGACGCGCGACAAAGCCTGGTCACGCTCACCACTGCCGGGCGCGAGGTGTTCGAGCCGCTGCAGCAGCGTTCGCGCGACGAAGCTGCAGCACTGCTGGCCCCCTTGCCCCCGGCTCGGCGCCAGGAGGTCGTGGAGGCCATGGAACGGATCGAAACCCTGCTGTCCTCCCCCTCCAACGCGGCGGATGGCACCCGAATCGCCGTCCTGCGCGACCCTTTGCCCGGCGACATGGGCTGGGTAGTGCAGCAGCATGGCGAGATCTATGGGCGCGAGTACGGCTGGGACAACCGTTTTGAGGCCTTGGTGGCAGACATCGCAGCGCAGTTCTTGCGCAAGTTCCAGCCCGCATGGGAGAAAGCCTGGATCGCCGAGCTGGACGGCGAGCGCGTGGGCTCGGTGTTTGTGGTGCGCAAATCGGCCACCACGGCGCAGCTGCGCATGCTCATCCTCAGCCCCAAAGCCAGGGGCCTCGGCCTGGGCGCCCGCCTCACCGACGAATGCATTGCCTTTGCGCGTGCAAAAGGTTACAAAAAGATGGTTCTATGGACCAACAGCTGTCTCACGGCTGCGCGTGGCATCTACGGTCAGCGCGGTTTTCGGCTGGTCAAGACCGAGCCCTATGAAGGCTTTGGTCAGCAATTGGTGGGAGAGACCTGGGAGCTGAAGCTTTGAAATGAGGCAACACGACCCGCTGCCCGGCCAACAGCGCCCAACGCGGGGCCACGGAGTATCTCGATGACTTTGTCCGATTCGCTTTTGATTCGCCCGGTCACGGCCGGCGATGACCTCGCACGCCTGACCGCCCTCATCCACTGCGCCTACGCACCCCATGCGCTGCGGGGTCTGCGCTATTGGGGCACCCACCAGTCTATGGAAGATACGGCGAAGCGGTTTGCTTCAGGCACGGGGTTGGTGATGCTGGACGGCGAAGACTATGTGGGCACTGTCACGCTGCGACCGCCTCAACCGGAATCCTCAGTGCCGCTGTACCGCGACCCTTCGGTGTGGTCTTTGTGCCAGTTCTGCATCACCCCTGACGCCAAAGGCCAGGGTTACGGCAAACAGCTGCACGCCTATGCCCAGGACTATGCCCGCCGAGCGGGCGCCCTGGTGATGGCGCTGGACACTGCGCAACCCGCCACGGCCTTGATAGCGATGTATGAATCCTGGGGTTACCGGGTGGTCGGCGAGTGCGACTGGCGCCCTTTGACCAACTACACCAGCGTGCTCATGGCACGCGACCTGGGCGCAGCAGACGGTTGCATGGGCAACACCGGCTGAAGGGACGCTGCGTGGCTTGTCACGTCACGCAGTACGCCGTATCACCACTCACCGATTTCCCGCACGCGCTGAGCCAGGTCCGGCATCTCGTCGTCGTGCTCTTCCATTGCGTTTGGCATCGCGCTGGTCGATGCCACCGTGCTGGCACCCGATGCCTGGGATACCGAGGGAGAGATGAAACGGCCAAACAGATGGCCGGCGAGGGAAGTAGGCAAAGGTGCAGAGAGCGAAGTGGCAAACATGGCGGTTCCTTTTCTGATGGCCCGAGTGCTTTCAAATGCGTAGCAACAGCGTAGGCCACAGCAACAAGTTCGCAGTGTAGGAACGCACGCCTATGGCATGTGTGACAGAACGCACATTCCCAACGCGATTTGTGCCGATCCACACCCTTCAGGGTCCGGTCTGTGACTTCCGTCACACACGGCCATATGCCGGCACCCAAAGCGCTCGCCTTACACTCGCTGCCCCATGCCCCAGACTCTGGCTGCCCCGGCGCACAGCGAACTCATCATCAAGAAAAGCCGCTTCATCGGCTGCGTGCAGCCCATGGCCGACCGCGCCAGCGCGCAGGCGGCAGTGGATGCGCTGTGGAAGCAGCACCCTGGCGCAGCCCATATCTGCTGGGCGCTACTGGCGGGCGGACAGTCGGCTGCGGTAGACGACGGAGAGCCCGGCGGCACCGCCGGCCGCCCTATGCTGGACGTCTTGCGCCACCAGGACCTGGAAGGCGTGCTGGCCACGGTGGTGCGCTATTTTGGCGGGGTCAAGCTGGGCGCGGGCGGCCTAGTGCGCGCCTACACCGACACCATTGCCCAGGCGCTGCTCACCGCCCCCAAGGTCACGCTGCAGCGCATGACCACCTTGCAATGCCAGGTGCCCTATGCCCTGGAGGGCTTGCTGCGCCGAGAAATCGAGGCGGCAGGTGCCGAACTGGTGGACGTTCAGCATGGCACCCTGGTCACCTTGCAACTGCGCCTGCCCCAAACACAAGCGGCGCCCTTTGTGCAACGCATCAACGACCATGGGCAAGGCCGCGTGGGCTGGTCGGATGTCGAAGCCTGACCCCGGGCTACGCCTTCATACAAAGGGTTGGGAAGCGCCCCCCACAGCGCCCTCGTAAAACGGCGTGCATGCCTACAGCGGTGGGGCCGTTCACGCTACACACTCCGGCTTTTCCGACTCCGAAAGAGCCCCATGCCCCAACCGCTCGACACCATCATCATCGGCGCCGGCACGGCGGGCCTGGCCGCCTTGCGCGAAGTGCGCAAGCGCACAGACCGCTACCTCATCGTGAACGAAGGCCCCTGGGGCACCACCTGCGCCCGCGTGGGCTGCATGCCGTCCAAAGCGCTGATCGAGACGGCCAACGCCTTCCACCGCCGCCACACCTTTGAAGCATTTGGCCTTCGGGGCGCCAGTGCATTGACCGCCGACCTGCCCTCCGTGCTGCAACGCGTGCGCGCACTGCGCGACGACTTCGTGGCAGGCGCCCTCAAAGCCACAAACGAACTGGACAGCAACCAGGTGTCAGGGCGCGCCACGCTGCTGGGGCCGCGTTTGGTGGACATTGATGGCACGGCTTACGCCACGCGCAGCATCATCATCGCCACGGGATCACGCCCCCGTGTGCCCGAGGCATGGCTGGCGTTTGGCGACCGCATGCTCACCACCGACACCTTGTTCGAACAACCAACCATAGGCCCCCGCATTGCGGTGATCGGCATGGGACCGATCGGGGTGGAGCTGTCGCAAGCCCTGGCGCGGCTGGGCTTGCAGGTGGCGGCGTTCACCACCGGTCACACGCTGGCCGGGCTGAGCGATCCCACGCTCAATGCCGAGCTGGCCGCTCTGCTGAAACAAGACATGGTCCTGCACATGGGCGCCGAGGCGCAGTTGCGCGAGGTGCCCGGAGGCATCGAGGTGGCAAGTGGCGCCAACCGCGTGGTGGTGGACCAGGTCATCGCCGCGATGGGCCGGGTGCCCAACATCGAACACCTGGGCCTCGAGACGCTGGGCGTGCCGCTGGATGCGCGCGGCTTGCCCACCGTAGACCCGCAAACCCAACAGATTGGCGACCTGCCGGTGTTTTTGGCGGGCGACGCCAACACCCACACCCCATTGCTGCACGAGGCGGCCGATGAGGGCCACATTGCTGGCCTGAACGCCCTGGCCCCCACGCCCACGCGATTTCGGCGCCGCACGTTGCTCTCCATCGTGTTCGCCGACCCCAACGTGGCGGTGGTGGGGCCACGCGTGGCCGATATAGACCCGCACAGCACCATCACCGGCACCGCCAGCTACGCAAACCAGGGCCGTGCCCGCACCGCACAGCGCAACCAGGGGCGCCTGTGCGTTTATGCCGACCACACGAGTGGTCGCCTGCTGGGTGCCGAGTTGTGTGCCCCCGATGGCGAGCACCTCGCCCACCTGCTGGCCCTGGCCGTGCAGCAGCAGCTGACCGTGCATGATCTTTTGGGCATACCGTTCTACCACCCCACGCTGGAAGAAGGCCTGCGCACCGCCTTGCGCGACGCAGCCCGCCAGCTGCCACACACCCACGCCTCCGACCTGGCCGCCTGCCCAGCCCTTGGGGTGCCCGCGCTGGACTAGGTGGAGCACTACAGAGCAGGTCCACCACCGCTGAACATGTAACAACGCTCAAGCCGCGTTCTGCCGCGCCGATAACCCACCATTGCCCCGAGGAGTCACCATGGACGTCGCCCTGACCAACAGCATCGTCAACACCGCTACCAACCTGGCCAGCGCCAAGACGTCGGACGCCTTGAACATGGTGGTACTGAAAAAGGCGCTGGATATGCAGGCGGTATCGGCCGCCACCATGATCGACGCCATGCAGCAGTCCATGCCCCAACCCCAGCTGGCCACCAGCGGCGCGCTGGGCACCAACGTCAACACCTTCGCCTGAGAAGCTGAGCCCCTCCCGTCTGGGCACCTCAGCGCAAACGCGCAGGCGACAGCCCTTCCACCCCCACGCCCTCGCGCACCAGCTCGTCGGCCAGCGGCTCGCCCCGCAACAGTTGCCGCGCCAGCAACGAGGCGCCCGCCGCGCTCTGAATCCCGTATCCGCCCTGCCCGGCCAGCCAGAAGAAGCCGGGCACGTGGTTGTCCCAGCCGATCACCATGTCGCCATCCGACACGAAGGAGCGCAGCCCGGCCCAGGTGTGCGACGGCCGGCGGATCTGGAAGCGGGTCATTTCCTCGATGTGATAAATCCCGGTGGCCACGTCGAGCTCTTCCGGCACCACATCGTGCGGATGTGTAGGGTCGGCATTGGCCGGTGAGCCCAGTAGTTGCCCCGCGTCGGGCTTGAAGTAAAAGCTCTCGTCGATGCCAATCACGGCTGGCCAGTGGGCGGCATCCATGCCCTCGGGCACCGGGAAGGTGAATGCCGTGCGGCGGCGCGGCTCCAGCCCGATGGGTGGCACACCGGCCAGGCCCGCCACCACATCGGCCCAGGCGCCCGCAGCATTGACGATGGTGGGGGCAGCAAACACCCGCCCATCGGCCAGCGTCACTTGCCATACATCACCCTCGCGGCGCACAGCCATGACCTCGGCGTTCGTCAGCACCTGGCCGCCGCGCTGGCGCAGGCCGCGCAGGTAGCCCTGGTGCAGGGCGTTCACATCAATGTCGGCCGCCTCGGGCTCGCTCATGCCGGCTGCCACAGCCTCGGGTTTGAGGCAGGGCAGCATCGCCAGCAGCTCAGCCTTGTCCACCCATTGCACATTGGGCGAGGTGGCGTGCGCTTCGTCGTAGGTCTGCTTCAGCAGGTCCAGCTGGTCCGGCCCGGCCACATAGACCACGCCCCGGGGCGAGAGGATGGGGTCAGCGCCAAACTCCGCCGGCGGCGCGTCGTAAAACGCGCGGCTTGCCCGGGTCAGCGCCTGGATGTTGGGCGTGCCATAGGTCGCCATGTAGAGCGCGGCCGAGCGGCCGGTGGTGTGATAGCCGGGCTGCGATTCGCGCTCCAGCAGCAGCACGCTGGCGCTCTGCCCTGCGGCGCCGGGCTGCACCAGTTGCCAGGCCACGGAGGCCCCGGCAATGCCTGCGCCGATGACGATGGTGTCTACGGTTTGCATCTGCTCCTCCTGCTCAAACGGCCGACACCTGTGCGGCCGATGCCGCACGGTCGTCGCGCGGCAGGCTGCGGGCGTCGCGGGGGTCGGGTGCCACGGTCACGATGGAGGTCAGCGCGGGTTCGGCATTGGTTTGCATCAGCTTGGCGATGTCGGGCCGGGGCCGTGCCAGCCCTGCAATGCCCTTGAACGCCTGCTCCAGCGCATGCCCCACGCCCAGCGTATGGCGGTCGGCACGGAAGCGGCCCACGATCTGCAGGCCAAACGGCATCCCGGCGTCGTCCAGCCCACAGGGCAGGCTCAGCGCAGGGTGGGTGGTGAGCGTGGTCACATAAGTCAACGCCAGCCATCGGTAGTAGTTGGCCTGCGGCTCGCCGTTGATATGGCTGGCAAACAGCTCGGTCCACGCAAACGGCGACACCGGCGTGGTGGGCGCCAGGATCACGTCGTACTCTTCGTACAGCTTTTGGAACCGCGCCAGGATGCGTGTCTGCTCGGCCTGCGCCCAGGCGCTGTCGAGCAGCGTCATGGCGGCGCCCATTTCGTAGTTGGCGCGGGTGTTGGGGCCCAGGCTGGCGGGGTCGCGCTCGTAGGCCTCGCGCGTGCTGGCCACAAAGGCCTCGGCGCGCAGCACGTCAAAGCAGCGGTGCACATCGCCCAGGTCGATGTCGATGGCGTCGCAACGCGCAAACAGGTGCTTCATGGCCTGTACCTTGCGGCGGAACACGGCGCGGATGCCGTTGTCCACAGCGCAGGCACCAAAGTCCTCGGTATAAGCCACGCGCAGGCGGCTCAGGTCCACGGCTTCGGGCAGAAGGAAGCTCATCGGGTCCAGCGGGTAGCTCAGCGGGTCGCCCGCCGACATGCCCGCCGATGCCGCCAACTGCAGACAGGCCTCTTCCACCGTGCGGCCCATGGGGCCGACCACCGAAATCGGCGTCCAGCCCAGCAGCTTGCGCGAGCTGGGCACCACGCCGGGCGAGGGCCTGAAGCCCACTACGCCGCAGATGGACGCCGGAATGCGCAGCGACCCGCCCGTGTCCGAGCCCGTGCACACCGGCAACATGTCGCACGCCAGCGCAGCGGCCGAGCCGCCCGACGAGCCCCCGGCGTTCAGGTTGGGGTTGAAGGGGTTGCCCGTGGCGCCCCACACGGTGTTGCGCGAATTGGCGCCTGCGCCCATTTCGGGGATGTTGGTCTTGCCCGTGACGATGGCGCCCGCCGCGCGCAGGCGTGCCACCAGCACGTTGTCCTCGGCCGGAATGTGCTCACGGTAGATCTGTGATCCATAGGTGGTCAGCAAGCCCGCCGTGGCCTCCAGGTCCTTCACGCCCACGGGCAGGCCATGCAGCAGGCCCAGCGGCTCGCCGCGCAGCACCGCCTGCTCGGCCGCCTTGGCCTCAGTGCGGGCGCGGTCGTAGCAGGTGGCGGTGACGGCATTCACATGCGGGTTCACCGCCTCGATGCGGGCGATGCAGGCGTCGAGCAGCTCCACCGGCGAAATCTCGCGCGTGCCGATGCGATGGCGCAGTTCGTTGGCGGTCAGCTCAACCAAGGCTTGGGGGTTTGTGGTGGTCATCTCAGGCTTGTCTCCTTGTTCTGGTCCCACGGGTTCAGTCTGCGGTGATAGCGGCACGCTGTGCAATGGCGCGCATCAGCGGCAGCTCCTTGTCGATCAGCTCGGCCAACACCTTGGACGAAGCATAGGACGGCTCGAACCCCGCCGCGATCATCTTGTCACGCGTTTCGGGGTCCGACACCACCTGGGCCAGCGCCAGCTCCAGGCGTGACTTCACGGCCGGTGGCAGGCCACGCGGCGCCACCATGGCCAGCCAGGTGTCCATCTCCAGGCCGGGGTAGCCACTCTCGGCCAGCGTGGGCACCTTGGGCAGCAGGGCCGAGCGTTTGCCGGATGTCACCGCAATGGCCTTGATCTTGCCGTCCTTGAGCTGCGGCAGCGCGGCCGACACGGTATCCACCGTGAACGGGATCTGCCCGCCGAGCAGGTCGGTCATCGCAGGCGCACTGCCCTTGTACGGCACATGCTGGATCTTGAGACCCGCCGCGTGGAAGAACATCTCGCCTGCAAACTGCGAGGTGGTGCCCGTGCCGAACGAGCCATACGAATACTTGTCGGGCGCCGCCTTCACAAGGGCCACGAACTGCTTCAGGTCGCTGGCCGGCACATCCTTGTTGGCCAGCAGAATCAACCCCGTGCGGCCCGTGATGCCAATGGGCTCAAAGCTCTTGACCGGGTCGTACGGAAGCTTGGCGCGCACGGCGGGGTTGACGGTGAAGGTGGTGCCCGAGCTCATGAGCAGCGTGTAGCCATCCGGCGCCGCCCGCGCCACCGACGTCGCACCGATCACCGTGCCCGCCCCCGCGCGGTTGTCGATCACCACGCTCTGGCCCAACTTGTCACCCAGCTTTTTGCCAATCAGCCGCCCCAGCACATCGGTGGCGCCACCGGGCGGGAACGGAATCACCAGCGTGATCGGCTTGGTAGGGAATGCAGCGTCCTGCGCCATGGCCGGAGTCCACGCAGTGGCCCCCAGGGCGGCACAGAGGACGGCAGACAACAGCAGTTGCTTGCGGTTCATGGCGTGGCTCCAGATAAAAAAGTGAAAAGAAAAAAGAGGAAAGAAGGTGGCGGGCCATCAGGCCTGCGCAGCCAGCACGGCCCGCCCGCGCTGCACAAAGCCCTGGTACTGCGCATCGGGCACCAGCAGGCCGCCCGTGGTCCACACCAGGTGGGTGGCCTGGTGCAGCACGGCCTCAATGCCCGTGCTGCGCAGCCAGGCCTGCCCTGCCGTGGTACCCGTCAACATGGCCGGGCCGCTGAAGCCTGCGGCAGCCGAGGGCTCGATGCGCTCGCCCAGGGCATCCAGCACCCGCACCAGCTGCCCAAACAAAGTGTCGTCGGCCACGGTGAACACACCCGACAGCAGCGGACGCATCAGTTCGGCGGCCAGCAGCGACGCACGCGGCACGGCCAGGCCATCGGCCTCGGTGCGATTGGTCAGGCCCCAGTCGTAGACAGAGGGGTGTTCCCCCTGCCCCGCCATCATCTGCACCATGAAGCACGGCGACTGCACCGGCTCGGCAAAAAAACAGTGCACATGCGGCCCCAGCACCTGCCGCAGGCCAAAGGTGATGCCCGCCGGCGCGCCGCCCACGCCGCAGGGCAGGTAGACGATGAGCGGGTGCTCGGCATCCACCGCCACGCCCTGCTCGGCCAGTTGCTTTTGCAGGTGCAGCGCCGCTGCGCTGTAGCCCAGCAGCAGCGAGAACGATTGCTCGTCGTCCACAAAGTGGCACTGCGGGTTGCTGGCCGCCTCGGCACGGCCTGCGGCCACGGCGCGTTCGTAGTCGCCCGCGTGCTCCACCACCTGCACGCCACGCTGGCGCAGGCGGTCTTTCTTCCATTCCTTGGCATCGGCCGACATGTGCACCGTGGCCTGAAAACCTAAGGCAGACGCCACCACACCAATGCTCATGCCCAGGTTGCCGGTGGAACCCACCGCTACCTGGTAGCGGCCCAGCAGCTCGCGCGCCTGCGGCGTCGCCAGCGCTCGGTAGTCGCCGCCAGGCTCTACCAAACCATGCTGCAGCGCCAGCCCCTCGGCAAACTCCAGCACCTCGTGCATGCCGCCCCGCGCCTTGATGGAGCCCGCCACGGGCAGGCTGTGATCGGCCTTGATGAACAGGCTCCCTCGCGCTTCGGCCATGTCCAGTGCAGGCGCCAGCGCCGCAGCAGGCAGCAGGGGCGACTCCACCACGCCTCCGGTGGCGGCGAGCTCGGGGAACACCTGCGCCAGCAGCCCGGCAAAACGTGCCAGGCGGGCGGCCGCTGCGTGCGTATCATCCAGACTAATGGTCCTGCCCAGTGCAGGCAGCGCGGCGGCGGGCTGGGCCTGCCGCGCCGGGTTGGTCCACAAAGCAGGCTGGGCATTGCGTAAACGGGCAGTCAGCAAGGCATCCAAGGCAGGTTGGGTTTCGGCAGTCGTCATGGCAGCTATGTCTCGAAGAGTGTTGCCCCCATTCTTCGCCGGTCACGCCTCCGTCACAAACCATTTATATTGAGCGCATCATTAGTATTAATAATGGATATTCGCCTCTCCCCCTCCCTGCTCGCCTGGCTGCGCAGTTTTGATGCAGCCGCCCGCCACGGCAGCTTTACCAAGGCGGCGGCCGAGCTGTGCATCACCCAGGGCGCCGTGAGCCAGCAGGTCAAGCAGCTCGAAGACTGGCTGCGCCGCCCGCTGTTCCTGCGCACGCCGCGCGCCCTGGTGCCGACGCCCGAGGGCAAATGGCTGGCCGTGGTGCTGCGCGAGAGCTTTGACGCCATCGAAAGCACCCTGGCCCAGATGCGCCAGCCGGCAGAGGCCGCCACCGCCACGCTGAGCTGCTCGCCCTCGTTTGCCATGAGCTGGCTCACCCCCCGGCTGGGCGACTTCTTTCGCCAGCACCCCCATACCGGGCTGCGCGTATTTGGCGAGTTCCACACCCTGGACCGCACCCGCATGGTGCGCGACGGCGTGGAGGCCGCCGTGCGCTTTGACCTGGGCGGCTACCGCGACCTGAACGCCACCGTGTTCCTGGACGAATGGCTCATCCCCGTCGCCAGCCCCGAGTTCCTGGCCCGCCACCCGCCCATCACCACACCCGAGGACCTGCACGGCGACTGGCTGCTGCACGACGGCAGCGCCTGGGACGGCGCAGACACCTATGAGGAATGGCAGCACTGGTTTGCGCAAAGGGGCGCCACGCCACCGCCCTGGGCGGGCGGCCAGCAGTTCAACCTGTCGCAACTGGCCCTCGGCGCAGCGCTGGCCGGCCAGGGCATTGCCATGGGCCGCGCCGCGCTGGTGCTGCAGGACGTGAAGGCCGGGCGCCTGGTGCCGCTGCTGGGGCGCAGCGTGCCATCGCGCGCGGCCTATTCGTTTGTGACCACCACGCACCCTAGCCCGGCAATGGAGCTGGTGAAAGAGTGGCTGCTGGAGGAGGTGCAGCGGTTTTGCACAGAGCGCAGCGAGGTATTGCCTCCGTTGGCTTCGCTCTAAACCGAGCATGGCGGCGACAATTTGTATATTTATATACTCTTTATATTAAAAAAGAGTATAATTATCATCATGCCAAACAATCTCATCCCCGCCCTTGCCGCCGCCCGCAAAGCCCACCAGATGACCCAGGCCCAGTTGGCCGAAAGTGCAGGTCTCTCCCGCATGACGGTGCAGCGCACCGAGGGCGGCGACCTGGACCCCCGCTATTCCACCCTGGCCGAAATGGCGCGGGTGCTGGGCATGGACATCATTGCCGTACCCAGCGGCCTGCGGCCCAGCCTGGAGGCATTCATTCAGGCCGGTGGCAAGTTTCTGGGCCAGCCCGAGGGGGTGGATGCGCCGCCCTCGGTGGTGGACAGCCTGCGCCGCTGACCCTGACGACGCACCACCCTACCGCACTGCCCAGCCCAAGCCCCATGAGCACCTCCATCCGCTACCTGCGCCTGTACCTGCACCGCCCCCCGCAGGCGGATGGCAGCGCGGGCGAGCCAGGTAGGACAGCCAACCGTCGTGAGGCCATCGGCTACCTCTCGCAATACGGCGACATCCTGCGTGTGTCGTTTGACGAGAGCTACATCCGCAACCCGCAGCGCCCCACCCTGTCACTCAGCTACCAGGGTGCGGACGAGGCCGCCACGCAGCAGATCCTGGCATCAGCACGCGATGCGCGGCTGGTGCGCACCGATGGACGCTGGCCCGTGTACTTCCAGAACCTGCTGCCCGAAGGCCACAACCGCGAGCGGCTGGCGCGCGAGCGCGGCTGCAGCCCCGACGACGAGTTCGAGCTGCTGGCCGCTGCAGGCCATGACCTGATGGGCGCGCTGGAGGTGGAGCCCGTGCCCGCGCAAGACGGCATCCCGGACGTGGTGCGCTACTGGCACACCACACAGGGCCTGGATGTGCTGGAGCCGGGGTTTGTGGAGTTCCCGGTGGAGGACGCCGCCTCGCTGCCCGGCGTGGTGACCAAGTTCAGCGCGGTGCAGGACGGCCGCCGCTACACCGTGCACCGCCAGGGCGCGGCGGGTAGCGTGATTTTGAAGCTGCCCACCACCGCGCACCCGGACCTGGTGGCCAACGAGTACACCGGCTACCAGCTGTGCAAGGCGCTGGGGCTGAACGTGGCCGATGTGCACGTCATCACCCGCGCCGAGGCCGACCTGCCCGACACCGTTCCCTTCAACGACATCCTGGCCGTGCAGCGCTTTGACCACCTGCCCGGCGGCGCCCGTGTGCACATGGAGGAGTTCAACCAGGTGCTGGGCTACACGCCCCGCCAAAAATACGGCAAGTCGCACGGCAAGGGGGTATTGCACGACTGGGCCACCATGCTGCGTGTGCTCA
The DNA here is from genome assembly GCF_052045435.1 of Acidovorax sp. 22279. Classification (NCBI taxonomy): domain Bacteria; kingdom Pseudomonadati; phylum Pseudomonadota; class Betaproteobacteria; order Burkholderiales; family Comamonadaceae; genus Acidovorax; species Acidovorax sp. 22279. The sequence continues at coordinate 101,515 of NZ_JBQEOV010000002.1, read as the reverse complement.
ACCGCCTGAGCCGGCAGCCGGTGCAGGACACGCGAGAATTTCTCGCGCGCATGGTGGCCTTCATCCTGATGGGCAACACCGACGCCCACCTCAAAAACTGGGCCCTGGTCTACCCCGACGGCCGTGTGCCCCAACTGGCCCCGCTGTATGACCCGGTGTGCGTGGCCGCGTTTTTTGATGGAGTGCCAGACCAGCAGTACGCCGTGAACCGCGCCATCGACAGAACCCTGCGGGCGCTGACCTGGGATGACATGGAAGGCCTGATGAAATCCGCCGGGCTGCTGCGCGTGCCCCGGCACCTGGCGCTGCTGCGGGATGTGGTGAAACAGGCGCAGGCCGACTGGCCCGCATTGCTGCGTGATGCACCACCGGCCGTGCAGGCCACCGTACAGCAACGGCTGACGGGGGCGACGGTGCTGGGGCAGATCACCAGCCGCAGCGCCATGAATTGACGTCAAAACGCTCTGCTTTTAATAGCATTTAGCGCATATTTCACTAGCGCTACAGGCCGTTCAGATTCAAATTTTCGTCTCCAGCACCTCGTAGGATGCACGCTCAGCCCGTGGTGCGGCGGGCGCGCTGGCAGTCTTCACACCGGCGCCCCAAACCACGCCCCCACCCCCGCCGTGATGGCCATGGCCAGGGCCCCCCAGAAGGTCACGCGCCAGGCCCCCACGGCCATGCTTGCGCCACCTGTGCGCGCTGCCACAGCCCCCAGCAGCGCCAAAAAGATCAGCGCCGAGCCCGCCACCGCATACAGCAGGCTGCTGGCGGGCGCCACCACGGCAACAGCCAGCGGCAGGGCTGCCCCTACCGCAAAGCTGGCGGCTGATGTGAGGGCCGCTTGCACCGGACGGGCGGCCAGCGCCGGGGACACATTCAACTCGTCCCGCGCGTGTGCGCCCAGCGCGTCGTGCGCCATCAGCTGCGCTGACACCTGCTGGGCCAGCTCGGGGGTCAGGCCTCGGCCGACGTAGATGGCGGTCAGTTCGCGCGCCTCGGCCGCAGGGTCTGTGGCCAGCTCCGCGCGCTCGCGGTCAAGGTCTGCCTTTTCGGTGTCGGCCTGCGAATGCACCGACACATATTCGCCCGCCGCCATCGACATGGCGCCCGCCACCAGCCCAGCGACCGCCGTCACCACGATGGTGGACTGGCTCGATTGCGCAGCCGCCACGCCCACCACCAGACTGGCGGTGGAGACGATGCCGTCATTGGCCCCGAGCACCGCGGCGCGTAGCCAACCAATGCGGTCAGAACGGTGGCCCTCGGCGTGGGCACGGCGCGCGGTATGGGGCATGGGGGCTTCCAAAGTCAAAGGTACAAGCCAGCACCATACATGCACACTCCCGACAAGCCAAACCAACAGGTGGCCGCAGCGGGCTCTTACATCCTCTTGCACCGCTGCCAGCACGATGCCAGCGGTTTTGGATTATCTTGGTGGGTCGCGCTGCCGCCCACCTCTCGGCCGAAACCGGCAAAGGGCTGCCGTTTGCAGGCTCCCAGCGCTAGCAGACCAACAACCCAAAGGACGCCCGTGGCCAAAATTCTGGAAGTGAAATACGAGAACCAGGCCGATGCACGCGTGTGCGAAGTGGCCTACGAGAGCCAGGCCGACCTGTGCTGGCACGAGGTCGCCTACGCCACGCAGGCCACAGGCGATGCGTCCTGGTTCTTCGTGAACTACGAGAACCAGGCCAGCTTCAAAATATTCAAGGTCAAGCGCGAAAGCCAGGCGGACCTCAAGGTCTTCAAGGTGGCCCATGCAGACCAAGCGGGCTGGCGCACCCAGGGGCATGCGCTCAAGGGCAAGCTGGCCTGACGAAGCCCGATAGGCCTGTCACAAAGCCCCTCGGGTGTGTGTGACCACACTACGCCCCTGCTGGCCTCAGCCAGCCTCACCCACCCACGCACTTTTGCAGCTGCTCGCCCAGCCCCGTGGCGCCCAGGCGCATCACATCACCAGGCTTGAGGAACCACGGCGCGGGCTTTTGCCCCAGGCCCACGCCTGCAGGCGTGCCGGTCAGGATGAGGTCGCCCGGCTCCAGGGTCATGAACTGGCTGATGTACGACACCACGGTGGGCACGCCAAAAATGAAATTGCGCGTGCTGCCGTTTTGCACACGTTGGCCATTCACCTCTAGCCACAGGTCGATGGCGTGGGGGTCGGCCACCTCATCGGCCGTCACCAGCCAGGGGCCGATGGGCGCGAAGGTGTCGTAGCTCTTGCCCTTGTCCCACTGCCCGCCACGCTCCAACTGCCAGGCGCGCTCGGACACATCGTTGGCCAGCACATAACCGGCGACATGGGCCAGCGCGTCGGCCTCGGACACATGACGGGCGCGGGTGCCGATAACGATGCCCAGCTCCACCTCCCAGTCGGTCTTGATGGCGCCAGGCGGTATCCGCACATCATCGTTGGGGCCGCTCAGCGCGGTCACGGCCTTCATGAACAGCACCGGCTCGGCGGGCGGCTGCATGCCCGCCTCCTTGGCGTGGTCGGCATAGTTGAGGCCCACGCACACGATCTTGCCCACACCGCCCACCGGACTGCCCAGGCGGGGCGAGCCATAGACGGCAGGCAGGCGGCGCGCGTCAATGGCGGCCAGCGCCGACAGGGCGCGCGGGCTGAGCTGCGCGGGGCCGATATCAGGCAACAGCATGGACAGGTCGCGCAGCGTGCCTTGGGCGTCCACCAGACCGGGGCGTTCTGCACCAGGCTGGCCGTATCGAATGAGTTTCATGGGGTGTCCTTGTCTCTAGGGATGAATCCAGGGCCCGGGGGGCGTACCACCCGGCAGCATAGCGGCACACCGCCTTGCGCGCGTGCACCAATGGCCGCCCCGGGCTTGCCCGATGACGACGCCCCGACGCCAGCGCACCGCCTCATGCGCGCGTAACATCACGGGGGCCGCCGCATCACCGAAAAGCTATCACAATGATAGCTATCAAGGCATGAATTACCGGCGCATCAGCCACTTTTCACTGAATCTTGCACCCATGGCACCCGCCACCGCCTCACCCCCCCCCACCGAAATGCCTGCGCGCCCGCAGCCCCGCAACCCGACCGATCTGTTCTGGTCCTTCACCTGGCTGGCGCTGCAGGGTTTTGGCGGTGTTCTGGCGGTCGTGCAGCGCGAACTGGTGGAGAAAAAACGCTGGATGACGAACGAAGAGTTTGTCGAAGACTGGGCCGTGGCGCAGATCATGCCGGGCCCCAACGTGGTCAACCTCAGCATCATGATCGGGGACCGCTACTTTGGCCTGCGCGGCGCGTTTGCCGCGCTGGCGGGCATGCTGACGTTTCCGCTGATGCTGGTGCTGACGCTGGCGGTGATGTATGCGCAGTTCTCTGCCCAACCGGCCGTGGCAGGCGCGTTGCGTGGCATGGGGGCCGTGGCGGCAGGCCTGATTGCCGGGGTGGGTATCAAGCTGTTTGTCTCGATCCGCAACCATCCGCTCGGCCGCCCCCTGTGCCTGGCCATCACGGCGCTGACCATCGTGGCCATGGCCTGGCTGCGCTGGCCGCTGTTCTGGATCCTGCCGGTGATCGGCGGGGCCGCCTGCCTGCTGACCTGGAGAAAGCTCGCACCATGAGCAGCACCGCCTCCCTCACCGCTCCCTTGATGGCCCTGAGCATCGGCGACTGGCTCAACCTGTTCCTGTATTACCTGTCGCTGTCGCTGCTGGCGGTGGGTGGCGCCATTGCCACCGCGCCCGACATGCACCGCTTTCTGGTCGAACGCCAGGCGTGGCTGACCGACCCGCAGTTCAACGCCTCCATCGCCATCGCCCAGGCCGCCCCGGGCCCCAATGTGCTGTTCATCGCCCTGCTGGGCTGGAACGTGGGCATCAACGCAGGCGGCCCCGGTGTGGCTGGCTGGCTGCTGGGCGCGCTGGGCATGGCGGTGTGCATGCTGGGCGTGATGCTGCCCAGCAGCCTGCTGACCTGGACGGCCACACGCTGGGGCCACCGCAACCGCGAGCGGCGCGGCGTGCGCGCGTTCAAGCAAGGCATGGCCCCGGTGGTGATCGGCCTGCTGGTGGCTACGTCCTGGGTGCTGGCGCGCGCCCATGGCGAATGGACCACCGACTGGCCCCTCTGGCTGCTGACCGCCACGGCCACGGTGCTGGTGTGGCGCACCAAGCTGCACCTGCTGTGGATGCTGGGCGCCGGTGCACTGCTGGGTGCGCTGGGGCTGGTCTAACGGCTTGGAAGGCCGGGGTGCGCTGCGCAACCCCCGGCAACGGGCATGATTTCTTTCTCTTTTTTTGAAAGGCACATCCATGCAACTCCGCTCCCTGGGCCGCTCGGGCCTGCAGGTCTCGCCCCTGTGTTTTGGCGGCAATGTGTTTGGCTGGACGGCCGATGAAGCCACCTCGTTCGCACTGCTCGACGCGTGGGTGGACGCAGGCTTCAACTTCATCGACACCGCAGATGTGTACTCGCGCTGGGCACCGGGGCACACCGGGGGCGAGTCCGAATCGGTGATCGGCCGCTGGCTCAAGCGCAGCGGCAAGCGCCATCGCATCGTGCTGGCCACCAAGGTGGGCAAGGACATGGGGGACGGCAAGGTGGGCCTGCGCCCCGCCTACATCCGCCAGGCGGTGGAGGCATCGCTGCAGCGGCTGCAGACCGACCACATCGACCTGTACCAGTCACACGACGACGACACCACTGTGCCGCTGGCCGACACACTGGGCGCGTATGCAGACCTGATCCGGGCCGGCAAAGTGCGTGCCATTGGTGCCTCCAACTACAGCGCCGCGCGCTTGCAGGAGGCGCTGCAGACCAGCGAACGCCTGGGCCTGCCGCGCTACGAAAGCCTGCAGCCGCTGTTCAACCTGTACGACCGCGCCGTGTTTGAAGACGCGCTGCAGCCGCTGTGTGTGCAGCAGCAGGTCGGCGTGATCAACTTCTACGCGCTGGCCGCCGGGTTCCTCACCGGCAAATACCGCACGGCAGCCGACGCCGCCAAGAGCGCACGCGGCGCCAACACCACGGCCAAGTACCTCAACGACCGGGGGCTGCGCATTCTGGCGGCGCTGGACGCCGTCGCACACCGCTACAACGCCACGCCCGGCCAAGTGGCCGTGGCCTGGCAGATGGTGCAACCGGGCATCACCGCACCCATTGCCAGCGCCACGTCAGTGGCCCAGCTGCATGAGCTGGTCAAGGCCACCCAGCTGCAACTGGACAGCGATGCGCTGGCCCAGCTGGACGCCGCCAGCGCCCAAGGCTGAACCCAACAAAAAAGGCCCGCGCGTGCGCGGGCCCTTAGCGTATGGCTTGACGGGTTGCGGGGTGAACGGAATGACGCCCCCCTGCCCATCAGCTGATCCGGCGACCGTTCTCCGCGTAGATCGCCAGGTAGATGGCGTCCGAGCCGATGTAGGGCGCCTTGTTGCCAAAGCCAACGTTGAAGTCACCAAACGACAGGGACCGGATGGCCATCAGCCCGGCGCGCAGGCGTTCGCGCGTGGGCTCCTTGCCCGCGTTCTTCAGGCCTTCAATCATGATCTGGGCGTTGAGCCAGCCCTCCAGCGCGCTGTTGCTGTTCAAAAACGCCGGGTCTCCACCCGTGGCCTTCATCGTGGCTTGGAACTTGCGCACCGCCACCGACTTTTGCGAATTGGCATCGGGGAACACCTGCACCAACGCCAGGCCGCGCGTGGAGGCCGCCAGCTTGGGCAGCTCCGACGAGATCACCGTGACGGACAGACCGGCCAGCGGCACACCCTGCGCCTTGGCACGGAAGGCCTGCACAAACGCGGTATTGGCCGTGCCGGTAGTGGCCAGCAGCACGGCGCCGGGGCGCTCGGCCGCCACCTTATCGGCCAGCTCGGCGCCATTTTTGCCGTCCACGGCCAGCGCAAACTCGCCGCCGCGTTCGACCTTGATCTCGTCCAGTGCAGTGGACATGTCCTTGAGCACCTCTTTGCCAAACGGGTTGTCCAGGTACACCACCGCAATGCGCTTGAGGCCCATCTCCACGATCTGCTTGACCAGGCGCTGGGTTTCTTCGCGGTAGCTGGGGCGCAGGAAGAACACATGCTTGTTGGCCGCTGCACGCAGCGATGTGGCGCCGGTCACCGGGCCCACGGTGGGGATGCCCTTGGACTCGATGAGCGGCAGGATGGACGCGGTGTTGGCAGTACCCAGCGGCGAGATAAGCGCGAACACCGACTGCGCATCGACCATGTCGGTCACGTTCTTGAGCGTGCGCGCAGCCACGTAGCCGTCGTCCTTGACCTCCATGCGGATTTCGCGGCCCAACACGCCGCCAGCGGCATTCACCTCGGCAAACGCGGCCTTCATGCCCGCCACCTGCTCAATGCCTGCCTGGCCGAGCGGCCCCGTCAGGGCAATGGAACAGCCCAGGGTGATGGAGCGCGCAGTCAACGCCTCCTCGGCCGCCATCGCGGTGTGGGCCCATGCGGGCAGGCCAGTGGCGGCAACGGCCTGGGTGGCACGCAAAAGAAAGTGGCGACGGCTCATGATGTGCAGGGCAGATAAAACAAAGGTGGCGCAGGCTACCGGCCAGAGCGCCTCCCCGCCTGTCAGCTGTGCGACAAAGGGTGGCAGGCGTACGTCAAATCAGGGTTTCTACCGGGATTCGACAGCGTGTGAACGCCCCCTGCAGCACCGCGCAACCCGGGGCTGAGCGCCTGCACCACGCACACCCGCTCAATCGCCCAGCAACTGCGGCAGCACCGTCGCCGCCGTGCCGCGCAGCACCGCGTGCGCTACATCGTCCAACGCACTGGGCGCGGGGTTGAGCACCACCACCCTGGCACCGGCGGCCCGAGCCTGGTGGGCCAGACCCGCTGCGGGGTACACCGCACCGGCCGTGCCCACCACCAGCATCAGGTCGCATTGGTTGGCCGCCTGTTCGGCGGCCTCCAACGTCGCCAGCGGCAAAGGCTCGCCAAACCACACCACGCCCGGACGCAGCATGTTGCCGCAGCGGTCGCAGTACGGCGGGTGGCCGGCCACTGCGTGGTCGATGAAGCAGCAGTTGCGCGGGGTGTCGAGCCAGCGGTCCTGAAAAATGTCGCCGTGCAGGCACAGCACGCCGGTGCTGCCCGCGCGCTGGTGCAGCCCGTCCACGTTCTGGGTGATGAGGGTGATGCAGTCGGGGTGGCGGCGCTGAAAGTCGGCCAGCGCCAGATGCCCTGCGTTGGGCGACACACCGGTCAGCAGGTCGCGCCGGTACTGGTACCAGTCCCACACCCGCTGCGGGTGGGCGCGAAAGCCTGCCTCGGTCGCCATGTCTTCGGGGCGAAACTGCGCCCAGTAGCCCGTCTGCACATCGCGGAAGGTCGGCACGCCAGATTCGGCGCTGACCCCGGCGCCCGTCAGCACGGCGATGCGCTGGCTTTGCCGGACCCAGGCTTTCACGGTGTCCAGCATGGTGCCTTCCCCGGTGGAGCCAGCGGGCCGAGGATCAAGTCCTCTGGCGCAGCGCCTCGTACAGGCACACGCCGCTGGCCACGGATACGTTCAGGCTCTCGACCGCGCCCTTCATGGGGATGCTGACCAGCTCGTCGCAGGTCTTGCGCGTGAGCTGGCGCATGCCGTCGCCTTCGGCGCCCAGCACCAGGGCCACGGGGCCTTTCAGGTCCACCTGATAAATGGTCTTGGGCGCATCGTCGCTGGTGCCGATGCACCAGATGTTGCGCTCCTTGAGTTCGTTCAGGGTGCGCGAAAGGTTGGTGACCATGAAATACGGCATGGTCTCGGCCGCACCGCTGGCCACCTTGGCCACGGTGGCGTTGATGCCCACGGCGTGGTCCTTGGGGGCGATGACGGCATGGGCACCCGCGCCGTCGGCCACGCGCAGGCAGGCGCCCAGGTTGTGGGGGTCGGTCACGCCATCCAGCACCAGCAGCAGGGGCTGCTCGATGCCTGCGGCTTCCAGGTCTTCCAGCAGCTCGTCCAGCGAGGTGGCAACCTTCACGGGCTCCACCCGCGCGGCCACGCCCTGGTGGCCGTGGCTGCCTGCCAGCTTGGCGATGCGCACGCTGTCGGCTTCGATGAGGCGGGCACCGGCCTCGCGGGCACGGTCGAGAAACTGGCGCATGCGTGCATCGCGGCGCGTGGCTTCGTAGTAAATCTCGATGATGGATTGCGGCGCGGTCTTCAGACGCACGCCCACGGCGTGAAAGCCGAAGAGAACTTTGGGGCTGGACATGGGGGGATTATCCGCTGGGCGCAGCCCACTCCCTCAGGCCACTATCAAATTCATAGCTGCTTGCGCATGTTTCACTAGCGCCTGCAGCCCAAAACGCTCAAAAACCCCACCCACCACTCACACCACGCGCCCTGCATCGATCGTGATGCGCCGCTCGCACTGCGCGGCGATCGCGCGGTCGTGGGTCACCAGCACCAGCGTTGTGCCCAACTCGCGGTTGAGCTCGAACATGAGCTTCATGATGGTTTCGCCGGTCGCAAAGTCCAGGCTGCCCGTGGGCTCGTCGGCCAGCAGCACGGCAGGCTGCACCACAAACGCCCGGGCCAGGGCCACGCGCTGCTGCTCGCCGCCCGACAGCACCTTGGGGTAGTGCGACAGGCGCTGCCCCAGTCCTACGCGCGCCAGCATCTCGGTGGCGGCCTTGCGTGCATCGCGGCGGTCGGCCAGCTCCAGCGGCAGCATGACGTTCTCCAGCGCTGTGAGGTTGCCCATGAGCTGGAAGCTCTGGAACACAAAACCCACCTTCTGGGCCCGCAATGCAGCCCGCGCATCTTCATCGATGGCAAACAGGTCGTGGCCGTCCAGCCGCACCGTTCCGCGCGTGGGGGTATCGAGCCCCGCGATGATGGACAGCAGCGTGCTCTTGCCCGAGCCCGAGGCGCCGACGATGGCCGCCGTTTCCCTGGCAGCCAGGCGGAAATCGATATCCCGCAGAATGTCGAGGGTTCCGGTGGAATCCGTCACCGACTTGAACACATGCTCCACGGCAATGATGGGGGTGGCGGGCGGTGTCTTGGGCAGTGGGGAGGATTCGGACATGAAAGGCTCTTTACTTTGATTCGCAATCTGCAGCAACGGCGCCACTTTATCCTGAGCGCATCTATCGGCCTGGTGGTGGGGCTTTGTGCGCCCACGGCCTTTGCGCAGGCCGCCGCCAAGGCAGGGACTGCCGGACGCCCTTCGGTGATTCTGGTGCTGGGGGACTCGCTCAGCGCCGAATACGGCCTGGCGCGGGGCACGGGCTGGGTGGCACTGCTGGAAAAACAACTGGCGCAAGACAAGCTCGCAGCCACCGTGGTCAATGCCAGCGTGAGCGGCGAGACCACCTCGGGCGGCCGCTCGCGCCTGGCTGCACTGCTCGCGCAGCACAAGCCCAGCCATGTGGTGATTGAACTGGGGGGCAACGATGCCCTGCGCGGCCTGCCGCTCAAGAACACCGAAGAGAACCTGGCCTGGATGACCCAGGCGGCGCAAAAGGCCGGGGCCAAGGTCTTGCTGGTGGGCATGCAGGTGCCGCCCAACTATGGCACCGACTACGCGAACAAGTTTGCGGGTCTGTTCACCACCGTGGCACAGACCCACAAGGCGGCTGTGGTGCCATTTTTCTTGAAGGGTGTGGCTGACGGACCGGACCCGACCCGCCTGTTCCAGCCCGACCGCATTCACCCTCGCGCCGAAGCGCATCCGCAAATGCTGGCCAACGTGTGGCCAGAGCTCAAAAAGCTGCTGCGTTAGGGATTCGCTGCACGCATCGAGCGGTCAGTGTGCGCTGCGGATCGGGAGGGGCTGCCACGCGAAAAAAAACGCAGCAATAGCCGTAGCTATTGCGAGTATTTGCAACGCTGCAGACCGCCAGAGACCGCAGATGAACAGGGCGCGGCGATTGGTGCAGCGGACCCCTGTGACGCAGCCAGGTCACTCAGCCTGCAGGCTGCTCGGGATGGCCTGCAGCGCCCGCTGGCTGGTCGTCAGCGGGCTGGTCATCCCCTTGCGGATCGTTCGGCCTGCGCTGTGTTTTGGCCCTCAGCTTCTCTTCCTTTTTTTGTTTTTTGGCGAGTTCGCGCTGGCGTTTTTCGTATCCGTAGTTGGGTGTTGCCAAGGTAGTTGCTTCCTGAAGTTGAGACTCACTGTAACAGGACGGGGTTTTCAGGCCCCTGCCGGGGTGCGCTGCAGCGGAATGACGGCAGCTCGGTACGCATGCCAGCTGGCAAAGCCCAGCACAGGCCCCGCCAGCACCAGGCCCACCCCCCAAAACCACAGCGAGACGGCCACGATGAGGGTGATCAATGCGCCCCACAGCAGCATCACGCCGGGGTTTTCAATCACCACACGCATGCTGGTAATGCCCGCAGTCAGCGCGTCGGTGTCGCGGTCCAGAATCATGGGGATGGACACCACGGAGGTGGAAAACACCAGCGCCGCAAACACACCGCCCACCACCGTGTACACCGCCACAAAGCTCCAGTTCTGCGGGTTGAACACCGCCTGCAGCACACCGGTGGTCGAGGGCATGCCGGTGTTGAAGAACACGGCAAACACCACCAGCGAGGCCCTGCCCCAAAGCAGCTCCAGCACCACCAGCACCAGCACCAGCATGCCCATGCTGCCCATGTGGCTGTCCCAGCAGGTAAGGGATTCGCTCAGCTGCGGCTTCAGGCCCGCCTCGCGCCGACGGCTGGTGTCGTAAAGCCCCATGGCCAGAAAAGGCCCCACCAGCAGACAGCCACTGGCAAGCGACATGGTGTATTCAGGCCGCGTGCGGAACACCCAGCCCAGCACCCCCGCCATGACCCAGAAGCACACGCCATAGAAAACAGCAATGCCCGGCGCGGCGCGCACATCGTCCAGGCCGCGCCGCAGCCACCGGAAGGGGTCGGCCACGCGCAACGGCTGCAGCTGCACGGGCTGGGCGGTCTGGGCCTTCACGCGGTCGGCAATGGCCTCAGCCTGCCGGGCCTCGGAGGTGTCAGGGGTGCCAAGGGTGTCCGGCACAGGCTTGGAGGATGTCGCGTTCATTCCGCCACACTAAGCCCGCCCGTTCGGCTGCGCCACTGAGGAAAGCCCGTATCCCATACGAAATCCAGCGGCAGTGGGCCGCGCCGGACCCTTGCCGAGGCCGTCTCAGCCCTGGGTGAAGGCGCGCTCCATCGCCTGTTGCAGGTCGCGCCGCAGGTCCTCCACAGCCTCCAGGCCGATCGAAAACCGCACCAGCGTGCCCGGCTTCAAATGGGCGGGCGGCCGACTGCGCATGCTGGCAATGTTGTAAGGGACGACCAGGCTCATGGGGCCGCCCCAGCTGTAGCCCAGCTTGAACAAGCGCAAGCCGTCGCAGAAGGCATCCACTTGCTGTTGGGTGTACCGGGCGTCGATCATCACGCTGAACAGGCCAGCTGCCAGCCCCTGCCCGCCGTGAGCAGCGCCACACAGGTCCTTCCAGTGAGCATGGCCGGGCGCGCCTTCCAGCGCGGGGTGCAGCACTTGCGCAATGGCGGGTTGCTGCTGAAACCACCGCGCCAGCTGGCGGGCAGCGTCATCGTGGGCGCGATAGCGCAGTCCGATGCTGGGCAGCGCACGCAGCACGGCCTCGGCGTCGTTCGCCCCCACGCCCAGTCCCAGCCGCATGTGCGTCAGCTTGATCTTCATGTGCAGGCCCGGGTCGCGCGTGATCACGCTGCCCATGAGCACATCACCTCCTCCGCTCGGATACTTGGTGAGCGCATGGGCCGAGATGTCCACCCCCAGGCTGCCGTCGCCGGTCAGGTCAAAGGGCGCAAACGCCAGGCCCGCGCCCCAGGTGTTGTCCAGCGCGGTTGTCACGCCCCTATCGCGGCAAATGCGCACCTGCTCGCACAGGTCCGGAAACTCCATGCTGACAGAGCCCGGCGCCTCCAGCCAGACCAGACGGGTGGCCGGCGTGATGCGGGCAGCCAGGTCGGCCGGATCCAGCGGGTCGTAAAACACATGGGTGATCCCGAACCGGGCGAGTTCGCCATTGGCCAGATCCTTGCCGGGTCCGTAGGCGTTGTCGGGGATCAGCACCTCATCGCCGGGCTTGAGGAGCGCCAACCCCACGTTGGCAATGGCCGCCAAGCCACTGGGCACCAGCACACACTGCAGACCGCCCTCCAGCGCACACAGGCGCTCTTCGAGGATGAAGGTCGTGGGCGTGCCGTGCAGCCCGTAGGTGTAGCCGCTTTTGTCTTTCCACTCGCGCGAGCGCATGGCCGCAACGCTGGGAAAGATGACGGTGGAGGCCTTGAAAACCCCCGGTTGGGGAGCTACAAACCCGGCCGGAGGCTGGTAGTCGTGGTGGACGATATGGGTGGCAAGATCAATGTCGTGGTCTTTCATGCCAGCCATGGTAGCGCGCCGCCCGGAGTGACCCGGGCGGCGCTTAGATCGATTGGCGATCACACCGCAGGGCTTGGGATGCATGCACCACAAGCCCTGCAGGTTGGCATTAACCAGCCGTCACGACCAGCTGGTTGTTCACCGAGGTCACGCCACTCACGCCCTTGGCGATGGTCTCGGCGCGTTCACGGGCCACCGTGGAGGGTGCGGGCCCGTTCAGCGTGACCTTGCCGTTGACAGTGTCTACATTGATCTTGACGGCGCTCAGGTCGGGGTCCTTGGCCAGGCCCGCGCTCACCTGGGCGGTGATGGTGGCATCGTCGATGACGCCCTTGGCGGAGTTGGCTGCCTGCTTGGCCGTGGCTTCCGCATTGGCCGCGCCCTGCTCCATCTTGGTCTCTGCGTTCTGCATCGCGCCCTCGGCCTTCACACGGGCGTCAGCTGCGGCTTGTTCGGTCTTTTCGACGGCAGAGTCCAGTCGCTGGCCCACGGTGGGCTCTTCGGTCTTGTTGCAGGCGGCCAGGCCCAAGGCCAGGGCACTCACGGCCAGAATGCTCGCAACGCGATGGGCGGGACGGTCGATCAGATTCTTGGGGTTCATGCAATGACTCCTTGCGGTTGAAACATGGCCTCACTGTAGGCAGCGGGCAGCGGCTTGCGGGTCGGACATCGCCGAAGTGCTTGTAGGACGGCAACGCCAGACGCGCATCGGCCGCACTCCCTGCTGAGCGGGTGACAATCGGGGCATGACCGTGTCTTCGCTCGCCCGTTGGCTTCCTTTTTTGAAATGGCCCCGCCCTGACCGACAACTGCTCAAAGGGGAGTTCTGGGCGGGCATGACGGTGGGGCTGATGCTGGTGCCGCAGGGTGTGGCCTATGCGGCGCTGGCGGGCATGCCGCTGGTCACGGGCATCTACGCATCGCTGATTCCGGCATTGGTCGCCGTGCTGTTCAGTTCATCCACGCGGCTGGGGGTGGGGCCCACAGCGCTCACCAGTTTGCTGATCGGCGCCTCGCTCACCGGCCTGGCCGAGCCAGGCAGTGCGCAGTGGGTGGCCCTGGCGGCATGGATGGCCCTGCTGTCGGGTCTGCTGCAGATGGTGATGGGCATGGCGCGCTTTGGCTGGTTGCTCAACCTCGTGACCTCACCCGTACTCAATGGTTTTACGCAGGCGGCGGCCCTGCTGATCCTGGGGTCGCAGTTGGGGGCACTGACAGGGTTGCGGGCTGCCGACTGGGGCGCCCTGCTGTCCACGCCATCGCTGGGGCTGTTCGACCTGACTGCAGCGGGCTTCGGCCTGGGGAGCCTCGCTTTGCTGATGCTGGCGCGCCGCGTGTTGCCCCAGTTCCCGGCGGCCATCGTGGTGGTGGGTGCTGCGGGTGCTCTGAGCTGGGCCCTGGGTTATGCCGATGCAGGTGGCGCAGTGGTGGGCGCCTTGCCGTCGGGCTTGCCAGCGCCCTATTGGCCCGGCGCCCTGCCCTGGTCCAGTTTCAGTGCATTGGTCATGCCCGTGCTGGTGGTGACGCTGGTGAGCTTTCTGGAGACGGCATCGAGCGCCAAGGTGGAAAGCCAGCGCTCCAAGGAGCAGTGGAACGAAAACCAGGACCTGATTGGCCAGGGCCTGGCCAAGATCAGCAGTGGCCTGTGCGGCAGTTTTGCCACGAGTGCGTCGTTTTCACGCTCGGCCATCAACCTCTACGCCGGTGCCAAGACGGGCTGGGCCACACTGTTTGCGATCAGCCTGGTGCTGGTCGTGCTGCTGTGGTTGACGCCCGCGCTGTACCACGTGCCGCAGTCGGTGCTGGCGGCGGTCGTGGTCACGGCCGTCACCAGCCTCATCAAACCGGGCACCCTGATGAGGCTGTGGCGGGTGTCGCGGGTAGAGGCAGTGATCGGCGGCGTCACCTTTGCCCTGACCCTGGCCACGGCGCCGCGCATGTACTGGGGCGTGCTGGTGGGCTTGCTGATGAATCTGAGCCACTTTCTCTACCAGCGACTGCACCCGCGCATCATTGAAGTGGGCCTGCACCCTGATGGGAGCCTGCGCGACCGGCACCTGTGGCACTTGCCGCCACTGGCACCCCGGCTACTGGCGCTGCGCATGGACGCGGAGCTGGACTTTGCCTCTGCCAGCGCTCTGGAGCGGCGCGTGACCGAACACCTGGCCGCCCACCCCGAGGTGCTGCACCTGTGTCTGCTGGCGCAGCCCATCAACCGCATCGATGTGACCGGCGTGGAAACCTTCGCCCAGTTGCTGGCGCAAATGGAACTGCGGGGTGGAACATTGCATCTGAGCGGACTGAAGCTGCCGGCAGAGCAGGTCTTGCGGCAGGCGGGGTTGCTGAAGCCGGGCCCAGGGCTGGCCATGTACCGCACCGATGCCGAGGCGCTGGTGGCGCTGGTGGCGCTGCAGCAGCTTCCCGAGTCCGTCGTGGCCCGTGCGTAGACCGGGTTTCACCTACGCCGCGCCGGCCTTGCGTTGGCCCTGTTCTTGCTGGCGCGCTGGTACACTTGCCTAACTCTCTTTGTTCCAATTTGTGTCTGACTCTGCGGCCTCTCATCTGGTAGATCTGCGCGACCTTCGCCTGGATACTGCTCACGCTCTGGTGGCTCAGGCCGGCGGCAGCGAGGCAGCACTGCACCGCGAGGTGCCTTCTCTGTACCTGCAGGGTCTCATCGATGGCCTGTGCGAGCTGTCGCTCAAAGACCCGCTCACCGGCCTGGCCAACCGCAGACATTTCCGCGCGGTGCTCGAGCGCGAGATCGACCGCGTCACACGCTCAGGCGAGGCGGCACTGCTGCTGATGCTGGACATCGACCATTTCAAAAAGGTGAACGACACCCACGGCCACCTGGCTGGTGACGTGGTGTTGCAGTCGGTGGCCCGCACGCTCAGTGCTTGCGTGCGCCCCATGGACACCTTGGCCCGCTACGGCGGTGAAGAATTTGCCGTGGTGCTGCCGGCCTGCCAGGCTGCCTTTGGCCGCGTGGTGGCAGAACGCATCCGGCGCGCGGTGGCCAACACGCCCATCCGCATTTCCCCCACGGTGGAGCTGAACGTCACCGTGAGCATCGGCGGCGCATTTGCCATGCAGTGGATCCGCTCCACCACCCTGCTGTGGACCGACCGGGCCGACCACCAGCTCTACCAGGCCAAGGCGTCGGGCCGCAACCGCGTCAGCATCGAGGAACAACCCGACAGCACCGTCAGTGCCGAAGAGAAAAGCCTGTTGTTTGGCCCGCTCTACACCCCTTCGGGTTGGGGCGACCTGCCTCCACTGGACCCCAACCCAACAGGCAGCGCCTACTGAAAGTTAGATGATGAGCGACGCGCTGTCCCCCCAACCCACAACGCCTGCAGCCCCTGCAGGCCCTGCCACCCCCCTGGCCTCTGCCGCTCCTGGCGCCCGCATCATTGCGGTGACCAGCGGCAAAGGCGGTGTGGGCAAGACTTTCGTATCAGCCAACCTGGCCGCCGCCCTCACCCGCCGAGGCCAGCGCGTGCTGGTGCTCGACGCCGACCTGGGCCTGGCCAACCTGGACGTGGTGCTGAACCTGCACCCCAAGATCACCCTGCACGACGTGTTCACCGGCAAGGCCGCACTGGACGATGCTGTGATCGCCGCGCCCGGTGGCTTTGACGTGCTGCTGGCCGGTTCTGGCATGGTGGAGTATTCGCGCCTCACGCCCGAAGTGCGCAACCAGTTCCTGAACGTGATCCAGGCGCTCACGCCGCGCTACGACGTGGTGCTGCTCGATACCGGCGCCGGTATCTCCGACGTGGTGCTGTTCTCGGTGTCCCTGGCCTCCGAGGTGCTGATCGTGGCCACGCCCGAGCCCACTTCGCTCACCGACGCCTACGCTGCCATCAAGGTGCTGGCCATGCAGCAAAAACGCCAGCATGTGCGCATGGTCATCAACCAGGCGGCGCGTCCGGGCGACGGCCGCGCCATCACCAGCCAGCTGCAGCAGGTGCTCGACCGCTTTGTGAGCACCGAATCCGGTCGCCCCATGCGGCTGATCCACATGGGCGACATCCCGGCCGACCCCTCGGTGCGCGACGCCGTGATGCGCCGCCAGCTGCTGCTGCTGCAGACCCCCGGCTGCCCGGCGGCACTGGCCATTGCCCAGCTGGCCAACAAGATCGAGTCCACGCTGCTGTCGCCTGCGGCCTGATCTGGATACGCCGAGCGGCGCATGAGGCGCGGCCCGGCCACTGTGACCCACAGGCCCGCCAGCGGGCCTTTGTGCATTTTTACTGCCGTGAACACTACCGACACCGTCCTCAACATCTCCTGCTACAAGTTCGTGCCGCTGCCCGATGCCGCCGCGCTGCGCGATGTGCTGCATGAGCGTGCAGTGGCCGCCCATCTCAAGGGCACCATCCTGCTGGCCGAAGAGGGCATCAACTTCTTTCTGGCGGGCCCGGCCGAAGCCGTGCGTGATTTTGTGGCTCAGCTGCGTACCGACGAACGCTTTGCCGATCTGGAGCCCAAGGAGAGCTGGTCGGCCACGGTGCCGTTTCGCAAGATGCTGGTCAAGGTCAAGCGCGAGATCATCCGCATGGACCACCCCACCATCCGCCCCGCCGCAGGCCGTGCGCCTTCGGTAGACCCGGCCACGCTGCGCCGCTGGCTGGACCAAGGCCATGACGACGACGGCCGCGAAGTGGTCACGCTCGATACCCGCAACGCCTTCGAGGTGGACGCAGGCACGTTCGACAACGCCATCGACTGGCGCATCGACAAGTTCACCGAGTTTCCCCCTGCACTGCGCGCGCACAAAAGCGAACTGCAGGACAAGACGGTGGTGAGCTTCTGCACCGGCGGCATCCGCTGCGAAAAAGCCGCCATCCTCATGCGCGAGGAAGGCTTGCCCCATGTCTACCAGCTGGAGGGTGGCATCCTGAAATACTTTGAGCTGACAGACGGCGCGCACTACCACGGCGGGTGTTTTGTGTTTGACGAGCGCCGCGTACTGGACACCGGGCTCGCCATCGACACGCCTACAGCGGCTGCAGCCGCTACAGAAAGCGCTATCAAATCATGAGCTGCCAGCGCTTTATGTACTAGCGCTACAGCCCATTTTTATCCACATATCACGCTTTGATCACGCCTTGAAGCGGTGTTCCGGCAGGGGTATCCACTCCACCTCGCCCGGCACCTGGCCCATGGCCTGGGCCTCCCAGTCGCTGGCGGCCTGCACGATGCGGTCCTTGCGGCTGGAGACAAAGTTCCACCACATGTGGCGGGGCGCATCCAGCGGCTCGCCGCCAATCACCATCAGGCGCACGGCGCTCTCGCCCGCCGTCAGGCGCAGGGGCTGGCCGGGTTCCGTCACGGCCAGGATGTGCGCAGGCACCTCATCGTCGTTCAGCGACACGGGTGCGTCCACGGTGTACACCGCCAGCTCGGGCACCAGCGCCGGAATCTTTAGCGTGGCCCCGGCAGGCAACTGAATGTCCAGGTACAAGGTGCGCGAATACGTGGCCACCGGCGAGGTCTGACCAAAGGCCTCGCCGATCAACACCCGCACGGTGGCGCCATCCACCAGCAACTCCGGAATGGCCGCAGCAGGCGTGTGCACAAACGAGGGGTCAGCTTCCTCATGGGCGGCTGGCAACGCAGCCCATAGCTGGATGCCATGGTTCACATAAGCCTGGTTCGCAAAGCTCTCTGGGCGGCGCTCGGAGTGAACGATGCCGCGCCCCGCCGTCATCCAGTTGATGGCGCCGGGCTCGATCTGCTGCACGTAGCCCAGGCTGTCGCGGTGCATGATGGCACCAGAGAACAAATAGGTCACCGTCGCCAGGCCAATGTGCGGATGGGGCCGCACATCGTGGCTGTCGCCCGGTTCCACCGTCACCGGACCGAAGTGGTCGAAAAACAGGAAGGGCCCCACGGCCTTGCGCTGCACAGCGGGCAGCAGGCGGCGCACGGTGAAACCGCCGCCCAGATCCTTGGCATGGCCCGTGAGGGGCAGAAAGCTGGGGGTATCGCTCATGATGCACGCTCCAACGAAGTGCTGATCTCGGTCGTCACCGTGGTCATCAGCTTGTGCACAGGGCATTTCTGCGCCACGGTTTCCAGCTCGGCGATCTGGGCATCGGTGAGGTCACCGCTGACTTGCAACCGGGTCGCGAGGCGGTAGACCCCCGTGCGTTCGGCCGATGCGTCGCGCTCAACCACCGTCTGCACATCTTCCACCGGCAGGCCCTTGCGGCGTGCGTACCACAACACCGTAAGCGCCTTGCAGGCCCCCAAGGCAGCGTCATACAGGTCGTGCGGGCTGGGGCCGCTGTCAGCGCCGCCCTCCTCCACACTGCCATCGGCCACGAGATCGTGCGCGCGGATATGCACGGTCTGGGCCATGGGCGCGCCGGGGACGCGCCGCAATTCAACTGCCATGGGGTGTTCTCCTGGTTGTATTGGGGCGCGCCACTGTAGCGCCAAAAGTGGGCTTAGCGGTCGAGCCGGCGGGCCACGTCAGCCACGCGCTGGCCGAACTGCTTGCCCGTTTCCAGGTCGCCAGGGAACATCTCGGCGGCCGAGGCGTCGGACGGCGACTGGGACATGGCGCCACTGAACGAGCCGATCCAGTTCACATCGTTGCGCGTGGCCGCCTTGGAGTTGGCGGGCATCATGCCGTTGCCCACCCAGATGCCGCCGTGCTGCATGGCCAGGTGGAACATGTAGTCCAGCGTGATCTGCTTGTCGCCATTGGTGCTGGCGCTGTTGGTGAAGCCTGCAAACAGCTTGTCCTTCCAGGCTTGGCTGAACCAGGGCTTGGACGAGGCGTCGGCAAATTTCTTGAACTGCCAGCTGGGGCCCGCCATGTAGGTCGGCGAGCCAAAGATGATGGCGCTGGCAGCGGCCAGCGTTTCCCAGCCGCCTTCGGGCAGGTTGCCCTCCGCATCAATGGCGACCAGCTGGGCGCCTGCACCTTCCGCCACAGACTGCGCCAGGCGCTGCGTGTGACCATAACCCGAGTGGTAAACAACTGCGATGTGTGCCATGAGATAACTCCTGTTGAAACGATGAGGGAACGAGACCAGGGGAAAGAACCAAAAGAACTACCAACAGAACGACAACCAACGACGAGATTGAATGCCAGAACCTGCACCCCTGCGGGTTGCAGGCCCTTTCTATGCCATCCGGATCAGCGGTCCGAGCGGCGAGCGTCCAGGCTCCAGGCGCCGGCGCCAAATGCTGCCAGGGCCAGCAGGCCGCCGGTCACGCCCACGTTCTTGAAGAACATGAGCTGCTGCATCATTTGCTTGTCAGCGGGCAGGTTCCAGTAGGCATGAAAGAAGAAACTGGCCACCAGCGTGAAGAAGGCCAACGCCAGTGCGGCAAACCGGGTGCCCACGCCAAAGATCAGCGCCAGGCTGCCCAGCACTTCGACCGCCGCCGCAACCGCTGCCGCCACCGTGGGCATGGGCAGGCCCACCGAGGTGATGTAGCCCACGGTGCCGGCAAAGCCGGTCAGTTTGCTGATGCCCGCAGGCAGGAACAGGGCGGCCAGCAGCAGGCGCGATGCCAGGGCCAGAGGGTTTTGCAGGGATGTGAACATGGTGAAGAACTCCTGAGTGAAAGTGGTTACGAAGTAAAGATCAGGCGGCCAGGTCAAACACCAGCACCTCGGCGTCGTGGCCATCGGTCAACGACAAGGTGGTTTCCTTTTCCATCAGCAGCGCGTCGCCACCCGACAGGGCCTGGCCGTTGGCGCTCAGCGCGCCACGCACCAGGTGCACATAGGTCTTGCGGGCGGGGTTCAGCGCCAGGGTGGCGGACTCGTCACCATTCAGCAAGCCCGCATACAAGGCTGCGTCAGCATGGATCTTCACCGAGCCCTGGACGCCGTCGGGCGATGCCACCAGGCGCAGGGCGCCGCGCTTTTCAGCCTCGGCAAAAGTCTTTTGCTCGTAGCTGGGCGGGATACCACGCACGTTCGGCTCAATCCAGATCTGCAGAAAATGCGTGGTCTGGCCAGCAGCGTGGTTGAACTCGCTGTGCTGCACGCCGGTGCCTGCACTCATGCGCTGCACGTCACCGGGCGGGATGCCCTTGACGTTGCCCATGCTGTCCTTGTGGGCCAGCTCGCCCGACAGCACGTAGCTGATGATTTCCATGTCGCGGTGGCCATGGGTGCCAAACCCGGTGCCCGGCGCAATGCGGTCTTCGTTGATGACCCGCAGGTTGCCAAAGCCCATGTGGGCAGGGTCGTAGTACCCGGCAAACGAGAAGCTGTGGAAGGAATTGAGCCAGCCATGGTCAGCGTGGCCCCGGTCTTGCGATTTACGAACAGTCAGCATGTGAGTGCTCCTTTCAAGACTCGACTGTAGGACCGCAGCCACCTCTGCGGGCACAGACGGATTGATGGCACTGTTCAAATAATCTGAATTAACATGGCACCACCATGCAAAACGCCCGCGATGTCCTCACCCCCGATGCGCTGACCATGCTGCAGGTGATTGCCGAGGCTGGCAGCTTTGCCGCCGCCGCACGGCAACTGGGCCTGGTGCCCAGCGCCCTCACCTACCGCGTGCGCCAGATCGAAGACGCACTGGACGTGCTGCTGTTCGACCGCAGCGCACGCCAGGCCCGCCCTACTGAGGCCGGGGTGGAGCTGCTGCGCGAAGGCGCGCGCCTGCTGCAAGACATCGACGCGGTAGCCCACCGCGTGCGCCGCGTGGCCACGGGTTGGGAGCCACAGCTCACGCTGTCGGTGGACGGCATCATTTCGCCCCACACCCTGCTGGAGCTGGTGGACGCGTTCTACGCCATGAAGCCCCCGACGCGGCTGAAGCTGCGCGACGGCATCATGACCGGCACGCTGGAGGCGCTGACCTCCGGCCGCGCAGACCTGGCCATTGGCGTCTCGGTGGCCAGCAACAACGTGGCCGGCCTGCAGCAAGGGCTGCTGGGTGACGTACTTTTCATCTACGTGGTGGCGCCCCATCACCCGCTGGCCACCGCGCCCGAGCCCATCTCCGACGCCACGCTGCTCGAACACCGCGCCGTGGCCGTGGCAGATTCGGCCACCCGGGGCGGCGCCACCATGGGCCTGCTGGGTGGGCAGGATGTGCTGACGGTGGACACCATGCAGGCCAAGGTGCGCGTGCAGTTGCGCGGCCTGGGCGGCGGCTTTCTGCCCGAACCCATGGTGCGCCCCTACCTGGAAGCCGGCCGGCTGGTGGCGCGCCGCGTGGCCCGGCCCGAACGCAACGTGCGCGTGCACTACGCCTGGGGTGGTCCTGGCTTCACCGCACCCGGCCGCGCGCTGCAGTGGTGGCTGAACCAGCTGCAAAGTCCCGCCACACGCCGCGCTCTGCTGGAAAACCACCATCATTTGTGACCCTGATCAAGTGCGCACAGGCCGGCACCGCGTGTAGAGTGGTTCCTGTTGGTTCTGCATCGCATTTCTTTTGCCGACCGTCACCGAAAGGCCTCCCATGAGCAAACCTGATCCTCTCCCCGCCAAACGGCTCCGACGCACCAGCGCCCCTATCCCTGCGGCCTCCGCAGCGCCCGCCACCCCAGTCACCCCCTCCGGCAAACCGCAGCGCCACTTCGCCATCATCGGCGCAGGCATGGCGGGCATTGCCTGCGCCCGCACCCTGGTCCAGGCCGGCCACCGGGTGACGGTGTTCGAAAAATCCCATCAGGCCGGTGGCCGCACCGCCACCATCGACAGCCCCTTTGGCAACTTTGATGCCGGCGCCCAATATTTCACCGTGCGCGACCCGCGTTTTGCCCGCGCCATCGACACCGTGCCCGGCATCTGCAAGCGCTGGAGCGCCAATTCGGTCCAGGTGCTGGACGCTGCAGGCCGCGTAGCCGCCGTGGGCCTGCCCCACCGCGAGGCCCATTGGGTGGCCAGCCCGGGCATGCAATCGCTGGTCACCACCTGGGCTGACCCCCTGGTTCAGGCAGGCCAGCTCATCACCAACACCCGCGTCACCCGCATCGAACCCGACGCCGTGAACGCACCAGGCTGGCAATTGCGCACCGAAGGCGCAGGCGGCGAGCAACACGTGTACGCAGGCTTCGATGCCGTGCTGCTGGCCCAGCCCTCCGTGCCTGCGCAGGCACTGATTTCCGGCTCCGGACTCGACTCCCCACTGGCCGACGCCATGTCCAAGGTGGCCATTGCCCCCTGCTGGACCCTGATGCTGGCCTACCCCCAGGCCGTGCGCCCGGGCCTGACCACACTGGGCCCGCAATGGAACGCCGCGCGCAGCACCCACCACCGCATTGCCTGGCTGGCGCGCGAGTCGTCCAAGCCGGGGCGCAATGTGGTGGAGCGCTGGACGGTGCAGGCCAGCCCCGCCTGGTCGGCAGAACACCTCGAAGACGACGAAGCCCGCGTGCAGGCCAAGCTGCTCAAGGCATTTGCCGAGGTCACCGGCATCCGGGCCGAGCCCGCGCATGCCGACACCCGCCGCTGGCGCTATGCGCAGACCACCCACCCGCTAGGCAAGAGCCACCTGTGGGACGCCAAGGCCGGCCTGGGTGCGTGCGGAGACTGGTGCCTGGGGCACCGGCTGGAAGATGCCTTTGTGTCGGGCCTGGAACTGGCACTTGCCGTGGCATGACGCGAGGCGTGGGCGCAACGCCGCACGACAAGGACAGCCCCGCAGTACGCGTTGAAGGGCGCTATGTGGGGCGGTTTGCCCCCTCTCCCACGGGCCCGCTGCATGCGGGCTCTCTGGTGGCCGCGCTGGCCAGCTGGCTGGACGCACGCGCACACAACGGCCGGTGGCTGGTGCGCATGGAAGATGTGGACCAGCCCCGCTGCGTGCCGGGGGCTGACACCTTCATCCTGCAGCAGCTGGCCGCCTGTGGTCTGCACCCCGATGCCCCGCCCCAGTGGCAGTCTGCGCGCAGCGGGCTGTACCAGCATGCCCTGGACCAGCTGGTGGCGCAGGGCGATGCCTATCCCTGCGCCTGTTCACGCAAGGACGTCGAAGACGCCCATGCCGCGCAGGGCCATGCGCGTGAACGCCATGCCGCACTGCCCTATCCCGGGACCTGCCGCCATGGGCTGCATGGCCGCACAGGGCGCTCCTGGCGCTTCAATGTGACAGACTTCAAGCAAAAACAGCCGATAGCGCTAGTGGATCATGCCTGGGATGCTACATATTCAATAGCAGATGGGCTTCTGCAGTGGCACGACCGCCGCCTGGGCCGCCAGCAGCAACAGGTTGCGACCGCCGTGGGCGACTTTGTGCTGCGCCGCGCAGACGGACTGTGGGCCTATCAGCTGGCCGTGGTGGTGGACGACGCCGACCAGGGCATCACCGATGTGGTCCGGGGCGAGGACCTGACCGACAACACGCCCCGCCAGATCCTGCTGCAGCAGGCCCTGGGGGTGCCCACACCCCGCTATCTGCACACCCCCCTGGTGTGCGGTGACAACGGCGAAAAACTCTCCAAACAAAACGGCGCGCAGGCGCTGGAACTGGACAACCCTTTGGTGGCCCTGTCACACGCCGCGCTCGCCCTGGGCCTGCCCGCTGTGGCAAATCTGCACAACATTTGCATACCCGACGCACTGGCACAGTGGGTGGTGGCGTGGCGACGAAACTACAATGGCCCACCGTGACCGAATTGACCACAGCTTCCGCCCCCGCCAATGCTGCGCCTGCCGCAGCCGACGCCCCCACAGCGCCCGCCGTACAGGGCTCTGCCCCCGCCGGTGTGACCCACCCCAAAACCATCAAGAGCTTTGTGCGCCGCGCCGGCCGCACCACCACGGGCCAGGCCAAGGCCTTTGAGGACTTCGGCCCGCGTTTTGTGCTGCCCTACACCCCCGCCCCGCTGGACGCCACCGCCGCCTTTGGCCGCAGCGCCCCGCTGGTGCTGGAGATCGGCTTTGGCATGGGCGAGGCCACGGCCCATATCGCCCGCGTGCGGCCTGATGACAACTTCCTGTGCTGCGAGGTGCATGAGCCCGGCGTGGGTGCCCTGCTCAAGCGCATCGGCGAGCAAGAGCTGACCAACATCCGCATCCTGCAGCACGACGCTGTGGAGGTGATCGACCACATGCTGCCGCCCGGCGTTCTTGACGGTGTGCACATCTTCTTCCCCGACCCCTGGCACAAGAAAAAGCACAACAAGCGCCGCCTGATCCAGCCCCCGCTGGTGGCCAAGCTGGCTGCACGCCTCAAGCCCGGCGGCTACCTGCATTGCGCCACCGACTGGCAGCCCTACGCCGAGCAAATGCTGCAGGTGCTGAGCGCCGAACCGCTGCTGCAAAACACCGCAGACGGCTTTGCACCGCAACCCGACTACCGCCCGCTGACCAAATTCGAAAATCGTGGCCTGCGACTGGGCCATGGGGTGTGGGACGTGGTGTTTGTGCGCCGTAACTGACCCCACGACATGCCCCGATCGGCCCGCACCACACCGCCTATGAAACCCATCCTGCAAAACCTGGTGGAGATGACTGGCCACCGCGACCACTTGCGGCTGGAGGTATCGGTGCTGTCCACGCTGCAAAAGCTCAGCAGCATCATCGAGGTGCGGGCCCTGGAGCTGTTCACGGACGGTGGCGTGCCCCATGTGCGCCCCCGCACATGGGTGGACAGCGGCCAGCTCGTGTCCACCGACTCCGAAGCCGCCGCCGACCCCCGCCGCGAGCCGCTGGACCAATACCCCGCGCTGCGGGACTGCGTGGACAGCCATGGCGAAAGCGCGCTGGCCTCGCCCCGCCGGGGTCGCCATGTGCTGTGGCTGCCGGTGTGGATGCACGACAAGGTCAGCACCTGCCTGGAGATCACGCAGTCGCGCCCGTTCTCGGCCCACAAGCTCGACGTGCTCATGGGCGTGTTTCAGGTGTACCAGAACTACCAGAGCCTGCTCGACTACAGCGAGCGTGATGCGCTCACCGGCCTGTTCAACCGCAAGACTTTTGACGAGCAGTTCTCCCGCTACACCATGAGCGGGCTGGCCAGCCGGACGGGCGCCGTTACCGAGTCTTTTGCGGCCGAGGAAACCGCAGTGGCCAGCGACAACGAACCCGTGCAGCAATGGCTGGCGGTGGTGGACATCGACCACTTCAAGCAGGTCAACGACCGGTTCGGCCACCTGTATGGCGACGAGGTGCTGATCCTGATCGCCAACATCCTGCGCAGCTCTTTCCGCAGCCATGACCGCATCTTCCGCTTCGGCGGCGAGGAGTTTGTTGTGCTGCTGCGCTCCACCACACTGAGCACCGCCCACAAGGTGTTCAACCGCTTCCGGCTGGCCGTGCAGGAGTACCACTTCCCGCAGGTGGGCCAGGTCACGGTGAGCCTGGGCTTTGTGAGCACCACGCGCGGCTCGCCCGTAGAGATTCTGGGCCAGGCCGACCAGGCGCTTTACTACGCCAAGGAACATGGCCGCAACCAGGTTTGCTTCTATGACGATCTGGTGGCCAGCGGTCAACTGGCAACCAAGGTCGCCAACGACGACGTCGAGCTGTTCTGACCGGGCCGGGCCCCATGGGCATATGGTCTGCTGTCCGCTGTCCGCTGCGACAAGGCTGGCCCGCGCAAGAACGTTGCGTCCCATCGTCCACCGTAGGGCGTCTTTCCCCTCTCAGCCCAGCGACGCCAGAATGGCCTCCACATTGACCTCGTCGCGCTGCGCAGGTGTCAGAAAGCGCTCTGCGTAGTCGCGCCACACGCCGCTGGTCAGGAAGAAGCGGAACACCTCGGCATCGATGTGCCGCTCGCGCACCATGTGGGTCATGATCTTGAGCGACTCGGACAAGGTCTTGGGTGGTTTGTAGGGCCGATCGGCCGCAGTCAGCGCCTCAAAGATATCGGCCAGGGTCATCACCCGGTCGGCCAGCGTCAGCTCGGGCGCCTTCAGGCGCCGGGGGTAGCCGGTGCCGTCCAGCTTTTCATGGTGGGACCCGGCAATCGACGGCACGCGCGCCAGGTGCGGCGGAAACGGCAGACCGCTGAGCATGATGATGGTCTGCACGATGTGGTCGTTGATCTTGAAGCGGTCTTCGGCGGTGAGCGTACCCCGCTGGATGGACAGGTTGTGCAATTCGCCCAGGTGCGCCTCGTAGGGCGGCAACACCATGTCAAAGCCCCAGCGATTGGCGGGGTTGCCCGCCTCCACCGGCGGCTTGCGTGTGCCCCAGGGCACGATGTGCTCGGGCCGGTCGGCCAGCAGCGGCTCGTTGGCGGGCAAGGGGCGCACCGGCACGCTGGAAAGCCGCAGCATCTCGGCGGCCGACAGGCCCAGGCGGTCGTCAAAATGCCGTTGCCATATCTGGCGACCAACGGCCTTGAGGCGGGCAATGTCCGCCTCGGCCATGAATTCGCCCCCCACGTTGCAGCGCGCTACAAAGGCAAAGTCTTCCTGCAGTTGTTCGCGCCGCTGCAGCAGCTCACGCTGCAGGCGCACCGGGTCCACGCCGGACACATGCTGCTTCCAGTAGTCCAGCTCAGCGTCCCGCCACAACACCTCAAAGCGCATGCGCACCTCGTGAATGCGGTTGTAGAGCGTCTCCAGCTTGGTGGCCTTGTCGATGATGTGCTCGGGGCTGGTGACCTTGCCGCAGTCATGCAACCAGGCCCCCAGGCGGAATTCGTAGCGCTCGGCATCGGTCATGGCCACCTGGGCAAACGGACCGTCCTTGGCCGCACACATGCGGTCCATCAGCGCCTCGGCCAGCTCCGGCACGCGCTCGCAATGGCCACCGGTGTAGGGGCTCTTGGCGTCGATCGCGTCGGCCAGCAGGCGGATGACAGCATCGAGCAGCTTCTTCTGGCCTTCGATCAGGCTGCGCGTCTCGATGGCCACCGACAGCGTGCCGGACAACTTCTCGACAAACGCCCGGAAATGCGCGTCGTCCTGCGTCTGGTCCGCGATGTAGCGCAGCACCAGCAGGCCCAGGGGCTGCCCGTCACGGGTGCGCAGCTGCACGCGCAGCACGCGCCCGGGCTCGGTATCGTCATCGTCTTCGTGCTGGTCGCCGGGTTGGGGCTCGGTATGGTTGATGAAATGCACCATGGCCAGGTGCTCGGGGTAGCGCGACTGCTGCTCCGGGTCTTCGCAATGGCGGGCCGCGCGCAGCAAGCCGGTGCGTTGCGGGTCCACGAGGTACACCGCACCGCCGGTGCAACTGGTGGCGCGCACCAGCTCGTACAGCACGCTCGACAGCATCAGGTCGGTGCGCGACTCGGCGCTGATGTGGTGGGTGATGTGCAAGAACTCCTGGATGGTGTCGGACATGCGGTCCATCACCTGCCCCAGGTCGCGCACCTCGCGCACCGGCGACACCCGCCGTTCGGGCCGCCGGAAATCAAACCGCGCCAGCGCCCTGGCCTGCAACGCCAGCCCGAACAGACTGCGCCCCACGCGCCGGCCGGCCAGCCAGCCCAACGGCAGCATCAGGCCGATGAGCGACACCGACAGCCACACCTGCTGGCGCAGGTTGTTGTTCACCTCGGCCAGCAGCTCCTTGGTAGGAATCGCCATCAGGATCTGCAGCCCTTGCCAGCGCATCGATGCCAGCGGCAGCGAACGGCCCAGCCATTCCTCGCCGTCGGCCTGCAGGCGGCGTGAATCACCATCTTTCAGGCCCAGCGCCTGCAGCGCATGCAGGCTGGGCACGCCCAGATCGTCTAGGGCACGCAGCCGCAGGCCCGGCGTGTTGCCATCACGCAGTAGCACGCGCGACATGTCGGGATAGGCCAGCACGCGGCCGTCCTTGTCCACCACCGCGATCTCGGTGCGGGGCATCAGGCGCAGGCCACTGATCTCATGTCCCAGGTCGGTCAGGGCCACGTCCAGGCCAATCACCGCACGCCCGTCCTCGTTGGGCTGGCTCAGCGTGATGCCCACCTCCTGCGTGGTGAAGAACACATAGGGTGCCGTCAGGATCTGGGTGTTCTGCTCCAGCGCCTCGGCGTACCAGGGGCGGGTGCGGGGGTCGTAGCGATATTCAGGACGGACGGCCGAGTCGATCAGCCGCAGGTCCGCGTCGTAATAACTCCAGCGCCCCACCATGCCCGCCACGCCGCGCTCTCGCGCCATGGACTGCACCAGGTACGCCGTTTTGGGCGGTGCATCCAGCCGCACCCGCAAGGCCTCGTTGCGCACCGGTCGCACAAGCAAAAACTGTCCGTCCGGGTAGCCGATGAACACCGCCGACAGCAGCTGGTTCTGCTCCAGCAGCCGCGCCAGCACGGGCAGGCGCCGCAGCCGCGCTGGCAGGGTGGACGCCGAGGCCACCGGGTCGAACGCCAGCAGGCGGATGGTGGCATCGGCCGGGTCCACGATGCGGTGCACCCGTTCGGCAATGAGCTGGCTGATGCGCTGCGCACTCTCGTCCGACGCCGCAATGATGGCCTGGCGTGCGCTGGTGCTGACCTGGTACACCAGCAACGCTGTCAACAACAGCATGGCGGTGACCACCACGGTGGCGATCAGGACCTCAAAGGGGATGGTGATGCGACGCCACCATGGCAGGTGGCCGCCTTGGCCTACCGAAGCAGCGCCCGTACCGCGAAGCACAGCGGACGGCGGCGGGTCTTGGGGGCTGTCGCGCAGGGTGTCCATGCGCTGCACTTTAGGGTGAAAGCTGGCGTTCCGTCACCCTCTTTTTGGCAGCCATGGCTGCCACACCACAGCGGCGGGTGCCGCTGTGGTGACCGGTACATCAGCCCAGTTGCTGCGTGACCCAGCCTGTCACCGAAGCCAGTGCTGCGGGCAGCTTGGACGCATCCGTGCCGCCAGCCATGGCCATGTCGGGCTTGCCGCCGCCCTTGCCGCCGACTTGCTGGGCGACAAAGTTGACCAGTTCGCCCGCCTTGAGCTTGCCCACGCTGTCGACGGTGACGCCCGCGGCGATCTGCACCTTGTCGCCATCCACGGCGGCCAGCACGATGGCAGCGGTCTTGAGCTTGTCCTTGAGCTTGTCCATGGTGTCGCGCAGGGTCTTGGCGTCGGCACCCGGCAGCGCCGCAGCCAGCACTTTGAGGCCCTTCACCTCCACCGCCTGGTTCACCAGTTCGTCACCCTGGCTCGAGGCCAGCTTGCCCTTCAAGGCTGCCACTTCCTTTTCGAGCGCGCGGGCGTTGTCCAGCGCCTGGCTGATGCGGCCGTTGAGCTCGGCCACCGGCGCCTTGAGGGTGCTGGCGGCCTGATTCACGGTGTATTCCAGGTTCTGCAAGTACGCCAGTGCGTTGGCGCCGGTCACGGCCTCAATGCGGCGGATGCCGGCAGCCACACCACCCTCGCCCACCACCTTGAACAGGCCGATGTCCCCTGTGCGCTGCACGTGCGTGCCGCCGCACAGTTCGCGGCTGGTGCCGATGTCGAGCACGCGCACGGTTTCGCCGTACTTCTCGCCAAACAGCATCATGGCACCGGTCTTCTGGGCCGACTCGATGTCCATCACGCGCGCTTGCGTGGGCTGGTTGGCCAGGATTTCTTCGTTCACACGGCGTTCGATCTCGCGGACTTCAGCCGCCGTCACGGCGCCGTTGTGTGTGAAGTCGAAACGCGTGCGGTCAGCATTGACCAAGCTGCCCTTCTGCTGCACGTGGCTGCCCAGCACTTCGCGCAGGGCCTTGTGCATGATGTGCGTGACCGAGTGGTTGCGCATGGTGGCAGCGCGCACGGCGGTGTTCACCTGGGCCTGCACCGTGTCACCCACGTTCAGCGTGCCCTCTTCGAGCGTGCCGTGGTGGCCAAACACATCGGCCTTGATCTTGAGCGTATCGCCCACCGCAAAACGGGCCGAGCCGCTGGTGATGACGCCTTCGTCACCCACCTGGCCGCCGCTTTCGGCGTAGAACGGGGTCGTGTCCAGCACCACCACGCCGTTTTGGCCGGCTTTCAGTGCTGCAGCGCTAGTACCGTCTACATAGATTGCTACGATTTTTGCAGTCTCTGCGAGCTGTTCGTAGCCCGTGAACTGGTTGGCGGCACCGGTGTACTCCAGCGCCTTGTCCATCTTGAACTTGCCAGCAGCGCGGGCCTGGGCCTTCTGCTTTTCCATGGCGGTCTTGAAGCCTGCCTCGTCCACTTCCACGTCGCGCTCGCGGCACACGTCGTTGGTCAGATCGAGCGGGAAGCCATAGGTATCGTGCAGCTTGAACGCCACGTCGCCGGGCAGCACCTTGGCGCCGCCATCCAGGGCCGTGTCCAGAATTTCCATGCCGTTGGCCAGCGTTTCGAAGAAGCGCTCTTCTTCCACCTTGAGCACCTCGGTGATGCGCTGCTCCTGCTCGCGCAGGGATGGGTAGGCGTCACCCATCAGGCGCACCAGATCGGCCACCAGCTTGTGGAAGAACGGGGTCTTCTTGCCCAGCTTGTACCCGTGGCGGATGGCACGGCGCACGATGCGGCGCTGCACGTAGCCACGGCCTTCGTTGCTGGGGATCACACCATCGCTCACCAAAAACGCGGTGGCGCGGATGTGGTCAGCGATCACGCGCAGGCTCTTGTTGTTCAGGTCCGTCACGCCGGTCTCGCGCCCGGCGGCCTTGATGAGCGCGTCGAACAGGTCGATCTCGTAGTTGCTGTGCACGTGCTGCAGGATGGCAGCGAGGCGCTCCAGGCCCATGCCGGTGTCCACGCAAGGTGCGGGCAGCGGGGTCACGGCACCCGTCTCGTCCATGTTGAACTGCATGAACACGTTGTTCCAGATCTCGATGAAGCGGTCGCCGTCTTCATCGGGGCTGCCGGGAGGGCCACCCGCTATGTGCGGGCCGTGGTCATAGAAGATTTCGCTGCAGGGGCCACAGGGGCCGGTGTCAGCCATCATCCAGAAGTTGTCGGACTTGTAGCGGCCGCCCTTGTTGTCGCCGATGCGGATCACGCGCTCGGGTGGCAAGCCGATTTCCTTGGTCCAGATGTCGTAGGCCTCGTCGTCTTCCTGGTAGACCGTGGCCAGCAGGCGCTCTGGCGGCAGCTTGTAGACCTCGGTCAACAGCTCCCAGGCCCACTTGAGCGATTCGCGCTTGAAGTAGTCGCCAAACGACCAGTTGCCCAGCATTTCAAAGAAGGTGTGGTGGCGCGCGGTGTAGCCCACGTTTTCCAGGTCGTTGTGCTTGCCACCCGCACGCAGGCAGGCCTGAACCGACACCGCCCGGTTGTACGAGCGCTTGTCGGTGCCCAGGAACACGTCCTTGAACTGCACCATGCCCGAGTTGGTGAACATCAGCGTGGGGTCGTTGCCAGGCACCAGAGGGCTCGACGGCACCACGGTGTGGCCCTTGGAGACGAAGAAGTCCAGGAAGGACTTGCGGATGTCAGCGACAGAAAAAGTGGGAGTGCTCATGGTGTTGTGGAGTGGTTGCACGCAGCAGGCAGGCCGCAGGACCCGCGCCCGCGCGCTGCCTGTCGCTGCCCCTATGGGGACCAACCTTTCATTATAGGTTTGCAGGCTGGCGGTCCGTGGCGGGAGGGCGACAAGGCGAGGACAGACGCCTCCACTCCATGCGCCAACGGGTGCGGAAAAATCCGCTTGCGCGCTTTAAATATCTTGTTAATATATTAATAACTTCAACCCGACCACCGATCCAAGGAGTCCCTCGTGAACCCACAACCCCGCTGGCAAGGCATCTTCCCTGCCATCACCACCAAGTTCCACGCCGACGAGTCCATCGACGCCGAGGGCACAGCCCGCCACATCGACTTCCAGATCCGCAACGGCATCCACGGGCTGGTCACCTGCGGTTCTCTCGGCGAAGCCAGCACCCTCACGCTGGAGGAAAAGCTCCAGGTCGCCAAGATCGCCCTCGAAGCTGCTGACGGCCGCGTACCAGTGCTCGCCAACGTGTCCGAAACCAGCACCCGCGAAGCCCTGCGGTACATCGACGGCGGAAACAAGCTCGGCGTGGCCGGCTACATGGTCATGCCCTCGGTGATCTACGTGGCCGATGCCCGCGAGGCCATGGCCAATGTGCGCGCCATGGCGGGCGCCGCCCAGCGCCCCCTGATGGTCTACAACAACCCTGTGGCCTACCGCGTGGACCTGAAGCCCGAGCACATGGTGGAGCTGGCCGACTGCGAGTGGATCGCCGCCATCAAGGAAAGCACCGGCGACATCCGCCGCATCACCGACCTGCGCAACACCGTGGGTGACCGCTACCAGCTCTTCCTGGGCGTGGACGACCTGGCCTACGAAGGCCTGGCCCTGGGATGCGACGGCCTGCTGGCCGGCGTGGGCTGCGCCTTCCCGCGCGAAACCGTGGCGCTGTACGACCTGATGAAAGCGGGCAAATTTGCCGAGGCGCTGCCGCTCTACCAGTGGATGACGCCCATGCTGCACCTGGATGTGTCCAACAAGCTGGTGCAGAACCTCAAGCTCATCGATGCGCTGGTGGGTGTGGGCACCGAACACATGCGCCGCCCCCGCCTGCCCCTGGTGGGCGACGAACGCGCATTTGTCGAGAGTGTGGTGCGCAAGGCCCTGGCCACGCGCCCTACAAAATACCAGTCTGTCGCCTGAGACACTGAGCGCCCTACTCCACCACCACCACAGCACCATGCAACGCATCCACGTGATCGACTCCCACACGGGCGGCGAGCCGACCCGGCTTGTCATCGACGGTTTCCCGGACCTGGGCACCGGCACCATGGCCGAACGGCGTGCGCTGCTGGCCGAGCGCCACGATGCCTGGCGGGCAGCCACCGTGCTGGAGCCGCGTGGCAGCGACGTGGTGGTGGGGGCGCTGCTCTGCGCGCCGCAAGACCCGGCCAATGCAGCGGGCGTGATCTTCTTCAACAACAGCGGCTACCTGGGCATGTGTGGCCACGGCACCATCGGGCTGATCGCATCGCTCGCCTACCTGGGCCGCATCACCCCTGGCGAGCACCGCATCGAAACCCCGGTGGGCACCGTCACCACCACCCTGCACGCTGATGGTTCGGTCAGCGTGCGCAACGTGCCCGCCTACCGACTGCACCACCAGCTGGCGGTGGATGTGCCCGGCCATGGCCGCGTGGTGGGCGATGTGGCCTGGGGCGGCAACTGGTTCTTCCTGATCTCCGACCACGGCCAGCGTGTAGCCAGCGACAACCTGGAGGCGTTGATGGCCTACAGCTGCGCCGTGCAGCAAGCCCTCAAAGACCAGGGCATTCGGGGCGACAACGGCGGCGAGATAGACCACATCGAGCTGTTTGCCGAAGACGACCAGGCCGACAGCCGTAACTATGTGCTGTGTCCCGGCAAGGCCTATGACCGCTCGCCCTGCGGCACGGGTACCAGCGCCAAGGTGGCCTGCCTGGCGGCTGACGGCAAGCTCGCACCGGGCGCACTCTGGCGCCAGGCCAGCATCATCGGCAGCCAGTTCGAGGCCAGCTACACGCGGCAGGACGATGGCAAGGTCATCCCCACCTTGCGGGGCCGCGCGCACATGAGCGCCGACGCTACTTTGCTGATTGAAGACAAGGACCCCTTTGGCTGGGGCATCCGGCTTTAACCCGACCCTGCTGCACCCGCGCCCCATGCAACACACCGATGTCCTTGTGATTGGCGCTGGCATCGTGGGTGCCGCCTGCGCCCATGCGCTGGTGTTGGCCGGGCTGTCGGTACGTGTCATCGATGCGCGCCTCGGCGGTGCCACGGCGGCGGGCATGGGCCATCTGGTGGTGATGGATGACAACCCTGCCGAGCTGGCGCTGAGCCAGACGTCGCTGGACCTCTGGCACACCTGGGCACCCCACATGGATGCGGGCTGTGCGTTCACGCCCTGCGGCACGCTCTGGCTGGCCACCAACGATGCAGAGCTGCAGGCGGCCCATGACAAACGCAGCACCCTGCAAGCACACGGAATCGCCTGCGACATGCTCGACGCGGCCGCCCTGTCCCGCGCAGAACCCTCACTGCGCCCCGGTCTGGCGGGTGCGCTCAAGGTGCAGGGGGACAGCGTGGTCTACGCCCCGCGCGCAGCCCAGTGGCTGCTGGACCAGGCCGCAGCCCACGGACACCTTGTGTTGGAGCAGGCTGAAGCGATGCAGATCGACGGCCACACCGTCACACTGCGCGACGGAAGCCAGCGCAGCGCAGGCGCCATCGTGCTGGCCAGCGGCATCCACGCCCCGCAGCTGTGCCCCGGCCTGCCGCTGCGCCCCAAAAAGGGCCACCTCGTCATCACCGACCGCTACCCGGGCACCGTGCACCACCAACTGGTGGAGCTGGGCTACATCACCAGCGCGCACCACAGCGACGGTACCTCGGTGGCCTTCAACGTGCAGCCCCGGCCCACAGGGCAGTTGCTGATCGGCTCGTCGCGCGAGTTCGACACCACCGACCCCGCCGTCAACAACGCCGTGATGGCGCGCATGCTGCAACGGGCACTCGACTACCTGCCAGGCCTGGCCGACCTCAACGCCATCCGCACCTGGACCGGCTTTCGCGCCGCCACGCCTGACAGCCTGCCGCTGATTGGCGCGCACCCCGAACACCCGCACCTGTGGCTGGCCGTGGGCCATGAAGGGCTGGGGGTAACCACCGCCCCGGCCACCGCGCAGTTGCTGGCGGCCCAGATCGCAAAGGGCACGCCGGCGATCGACCCCACGCCCTATGCCCCTGCACGCTTTGCAGGCCTGAGCACACCATGACCGCATCCAGAACACCCGCCCTGGTGCACATCGTGGTGAATGGCACGCCCCTCCAGGTGCCCGCAGGGACCAGCGTCGCCGCCGCGCTGGCGCAGCAAACACCCGGCACCACACGCACCTCGGTCACCGGCGCGGCGCGGGCACCGCTGTGTGGCATGGGGGTGTGCCACGAATGCAGGGTCCGCATCCACGGCCGCACCCGCCTGGCGTGCCAGACGGTCTGCACCGAGGGCATGTCGATTCACACCGATGTCGGCACAGCACCCGGGAGCGCCACGTCATGAACCAGCCCGTGACCCCACCCATGACCGAGCAACACTCGGCGCACGAGCGCTGCGACATCCTCATCATCGGCGCTGGCCCTGCAGGTTTGGCGGCTGCCCTCGCTACCGCACCCAGCGGGGCAGCGATCACCATCGTGGACGACAACCCGCAGCCCGGCGGGCAAATCTGGCGCGATGGCCCCCAGGTGGTCTTGCCCGCCCTGGCGCAACAGCACCGCGCGGCGCTGGCCCGGCACACCAACATCCGCCTGCTGCCTGGCTCCCGCGTGGTGGGCCTGGGTGACCCGCAACCCGGCGACAAGGCCCCGGCCCTGCTGCTGGAAGACGCAGACCGGGGCTGGACGCAGC
Source organism: Acidovorax sp. 22279 (assembly GCF_052045435.1). Classification (NCBI taxonomy): domain Bacteria; kingdom Pseudomonadati; phylum Pseudomonadota; class Betaproteobacteria; order Burkholderiales; family Comamonadaceae; genus Acidovorax; species Acidovorax sp. 22279. Next base: position 65,979 of record NZ_JBQEOV010000002.1, on the reverse strand, counting down.
ACAGCCACCGCATCATCCTGTGCACCGGAGCCCGCGAGCTGCTGCTGCCCTTCCCGGGCTGGACGTTGCCCGGTGTGACGGGTGCAGGCGCCTTGCAGGCCCTCATCAAGGCAGGGCTTGACGTGCGCGGCCAGCGCATCGTCATTGCAGGCACAGGCCCTCTGCTGCTGGCCGCTGCCGCCACCGCCAACAAAGCGGGTGCCACCGTGGTGCGCGTGGCGGAGCAGGCGCCGTGGAGCGCGCTCGCTGGCTTTGCAGCGCAACTGCCGCGCTGGCCTGCCAAGGCGTTGCAAGCCCTCACGCTGCTTCACCCGCAGTTGCGCGCCAGCAGCCATGTGCTGGAAGTCCAAGGCACCACGCAGGTGCAAACAGTGAGGCTGCGCAAAGGCCAACACGCCGAAGAAACCATGGCCTGCGACCGCGTGGCCTGCGGGTTCGGGCTGGTACCCAACACCTACCTGGGGCAGATGCTGGGCTGCGCACTGGGCGGGCCGTTGAGCGATGGCCAGGGCCTGGCTGTCGATGCACAGATGCGCACCAGCGTGCCCGGAGTGTTCGCCGCGGGTGAAGCCACCGGCTTTGGCGGCAGCGAACGTGCACTGGTTCAGGGCGCGATGGCAGGCCATGCTGCGGCGGGACAGGTGCAACAGGCCCAGGCGCTGCGCCCCCAGCTGGCGCGCTGGGAGGGCTTTGCGCAGGCGTTACAGGCTTCTTTTCCACTGAACGAAGCACTCAAAACCCTGGCGCAGCCCGGCACCCTGGTGTGCCGCTGCGAAGACGTGCCCTACGCTGCACTGGCCGATCGCGACGGCTGGATCGACGCCAAGCTCCACACCCGCTGCGGCATGGGCGCGTGCCAGGGCCGCATTTGCGGCGCTGCCGCACAGCACCTGTTTGGCTGGACGCCTGCGCCCCCACGGCATCTGCTGGCGCCCACACGCATTGGCACGCTGGCCGCCCGCACGCCCGCGCCCACCACCAGTGCTCAGCGCGAGCCCGCAGCTCCCTCGGGCTGACAGGCGCGCAGCCGTTTTCCCCGTCTCTCCTTTCAGGGCTTACCCCACCCAGCAGGCATCCATCTTGCTTTTAAATATATTTGTTAGATATTAAAAAGCACAAGGCTTTTCTTTCATTGCCGCGCCCTCCTCCCCAGGAACCCCATCATGCCCACACCCAACCGTCCACCCGCCCCGCACTCTCCGGCGCCGCACGCTCCCGTCCGCTGGGTGCTGGCGTTGTCCACGCAGGTTCTGCGCATGGAGCGGCATCTGCTCACCGCCCTCATGACGTTGCTGGTGCTGCTGATCCTGCTCAACGTGGTCACGCGCTACACCGGCATGCCCATCTACTGGGTGGACGAGGCGGCGGTCTACACGGTGGTCTGGCTGACCTTTGTGGGTGCCTCGGTCATGACGCGGCTGCGCATGGACTTTGCGGTGACCATGCTCACCGACCACCTCGGCGCGCGGGGCGCCAAGGCATTCAAGGTAGTGGCCACGTCCGGCGTGCTGCTGTTTGGCCTGGCCATGCTGGTGATGTGCTGGGTGTGGATGGACCCCATCGGCATTGCGCGCTACGGCTTTGACGCCAAGGAGTTTGCCGCCGAGAGCTTCAACTTCATCTACACCGAGCGCACCCAGACGCTGAACTGGCCCACCTGGGTGCTGCAACTCATCCTGCCGATCTTCTCGGCCACCTTCAGCGTGCATGCACTGGCCAACCTGTTCGAAGACATGGGCGCCGCAGAGCGTGTGCAGCACGCGGGCTTCGACGTAGTCAACGCCGACGCCGTGAACTGAACGCCCCTGCGCCCGCAAAACCCACCAGAGCCCGACCATGATCACCACCCTGTTCTTCCTCGCCGCCTTGATGGTGGGTGTGCCCATCGGCGTGTGCCTGTGCCTGTCGGGCGCGGTGTACATCCTCAGCATCGGCAGCCCGGTGCTGTTCCAGTCGTTCCCCATGCAGATGTTCGGCGGGGTGGACAGCTATGGCCTCATCGCCATCCCGCTGTTCATCCTGATCGGCGAGATCATGAACAGCGGCGGCATCACGCGGCGGCTGGTGGACCTGTCCATGGCCTTCATCGGCTCCGTCAAAGGGGGGCTGGCCTACGTGAACATCCTGGCCAACATGCTGGTGTCATCCATCATCGGCTCGGCCACCGCGCAGGTGGCCATCATGTCGCAGGTCATGGTGCCCGAGATGGAAAAGCAGGGCTACGACAAGACCTTTGCGGCCGGCCTCACGGTGTACGGCGGCATGCTGGGGCCCATCATCCCGCCCTCGGTGATGTTTGTGGTCTACAGCGTGCTGGCCCAGGTGGCCGTGGGCGACATGCTGATTGCCGGCATCCTGCCCGGCGTGCTGCTCACCGTGCTGTTCTTTGTCGTGATCGCGCTCATGGGCTTTGTCTACAACTACCCGCGCAGCGAAAAGCGCACGCTGGCCCAGCGCGCGCGCACCGTGGTGCAGGCCAGCCCCACGCTGCTGATCCCCATCATCATCGTGGGCTCCATCCTGAGTGACCTGGCCAACCCCACCGAATCGGCCGCCGTTGGCGCGCTGGCCTCGGCCCTGGTGGGTCGCTATGTGACCAAGGAGTTCCGGTTCAGCGCCATGCCCGCCATCCTGCTGCGCTCGGCCATTTACTCCGCCATCGTGCTGTTTTTGGTGGCGGCAGCGGCCGTGTTCTCGTGGTTGCTGATCTACGGCAAGGTGCCTCAGATGGTGGCCGCCTGGGTGCAGACCGTGGCGCACGACCCGGTCACCTTCTTGCTGCTCACCAACGTCATCCTGTTGGTCATCGGCACGGTGATCGACGGCATCCCCGGTCTCATCATGACCGCCCCCATCCTGCTGCCGATTGCCACCGAGGTCTATCACATCGACCCGCGCCATTTTGGTGTGGTGATCGTCGTCAACCTGGTGCTGGGGCTGATGACCCCACCCGTGGGCCTGAGCTTTTTTGTCGCGTCAGCCGTCACCGGGGCCAAGCCCGGAAAGATGTTCATCGTCACGCTGCCGTTCTTCATCATCAGCTGCGTGGCGCTGGTGATGTTGTCGCTGTTCCCCAGCCTGTCGCTCGGTTTGCTCAAGTAGACCGCCGCCCAGCAAATCCCCCGTCCCCTCCCAAAGTTCTTTCACACGGAGTTCACCATGACGACCCAGCCCGCCCGCACCCCCGCTGTCACCCGCCGCCATTTCATCCAGCGCCACGCCGTGGCCGCTGCCACCGTCACGGGGCTGGGCTTTACGGCCCTGGTGCGTGCCGCCGACGCCAAGGAGTTTCGCCTGGGCCTGATCACGCCCGCAGGCCACTCATGGAACCGCGCTGCCGTGCAGTTTGGCGAGGCGCTGAAGAAGGAAACCGATGGCCGCCTGAGCGTCACGGTCTTCCACTCGGGCCAGCTGGGCAACGAGGCGGCGATGATGCAGCAGCTGCAGTCCGGCGCGCTCGACATGGGCTGGATCCAAGCCGCCGAGCTGGGCTCGCGCGTGGCCAGCATCGCGGCCATCAATGCGCCTTACTTGGTGCGATCCACCCCCGCCGTAGCCAAACTGGTCAAGCACCCCGCCGCCACCAAGCTGCTGGAGGCGCTGCCGCGCGAGACGGGCACCATTGGCCTGGGCTGGGGCATCACCGGCATGCGCGCGGTGTTTTCCACCAAGGACATCACCGTGCCCACCGACATCAAGGGCATGAAGCTGCGCATCAACCCCACGCCCGTGTACCGCGACTTCTACCAAATGCTCGGCGCCGCCCCCACGCCCATCCCCACGCCCCAGGTGTTTGACGCGATGAGCAACGGCCAGGTGGATGGGCTGGAGGCGGACATCGAGTTCTCCTGGAACCAGCGCTTCGACAAGGTGGCCAAGGCCCTGCTGCAGATGAACGCCCTGTTCATGCCGTTCGCGCCGCTGGTCTCCGGCCGCATCTGGCAAGGGCTGGATGCCAAGGACAAGGACATCATCCGCAAGCTGGTGGCCCAGTCGCTGGATGCGCAGATCAATGACATCGTGACCACCGAGGCCGGGCTGATCGAGAAGTTCAAGGGCACGTCCATCGCCTTCAAGACGGCATCGTCGTTCAACCCCGACGGCATCATCCAGGAGTTCGACAAGCTGTGGCTGCCCAAGGCGCCGCAGATTGCCGAGCTGCGCAAGGCGGGCGCAAGCCTCTGACAGTCCGCAAGGTTCACCAGGGCCGCATCCCATAAGATGCGGCCTCCCGCAACGTCCTTCACGCCCGATGACACTCCGCCGCCCCTCCCCCCAGCAAGACCCCGCGCCCAAGCGGCGCGCGGCGGACGTGGCCTACGACGCCATCGAGACCATGATCTCCACGCTGCAGCTGCAGCCCGGCAGCCCCGTGGTGGAGGCCGAGATCGCCGAGAGCACGGGCCTGGGCCGCACTCCGGTGCGCGAGGCGCTGCTGCGCATGGTGTCCATCGGGCTGATCGTGCAGCAGCCCCGGCGCGGGCTGCTGGTGTCGCACATCGATCTGGCCGACCACCTGGACGTGATCCAGACCCGCCGCGTGCTGGAGCGCCTGCTGGCCTCCAACGCCGCACGCCGCGCTACCGCGCCGCAGCGCCAGGCCATCGTGCGGTGTGCGGAAAACATGGTGCAGGCCGCAGCGCGCGGCCACCTCGACGACTACATGCTGGCCGACCATGAGCTGGACCTCGTCACCCACCAGGCCAGCCAGAACCACTCGGCCGTCAAATGCGTGCAACCGCTCATCGTGCAGTGCCGCCGCTTCTGGTACGCCTACCAGCACGAAGGCGAGGTGTCAGAGGGTGCCCGCGCGCACATGCAACTGGCGCAGGGCATTGCCAGTGGCGACGAGGCCCAGGCCGTGGCGGGCGCGGAGCAGCTGATGGAGTACCTGGAGCGCTTCGCGCGGCACATCATCGACCGCTAGGGACCCTCTGCACGAATCTCGCTGGCCAAGTGAGCGCAGCGGATCGGGAGGGGTTGCAAGGCGCAAAACGCAGCAATAGCCGTAGCTATTGCGAGTATTTGCAACGCAGCAGACCGCCCGAGCCCGCTGATGCACACGACGCGGTGATTCGTGCAGAGGGTCCCTATGGACCAGCCCCCCGGGCCACGGGCAGTTGCGTCAATCACTATCTATTTGATAGCAATCCAGGCATATTGCACTAGCGCATCCGCCCCAAAACGCTTCAAACCGCGTACTCAGGCCAGGGAACTGCCCTGTTCCGCCACCTGCTGGCCCATCTCGATGCGCTGCTCCAGAAAGCGCCACATCCGCTCGTCCTGGCTGAACGCCACGTTAAACCGCAGCCAGCCCGTAGGCCGGGGCTCCACCAGAAACAGCTGACCCGGCCCGAGCATGATGCCCGCACCGGTGGCCTCTTTCGACAGCTCGGCACTGTCGGGCAGGTCGGGGTGCCGGGCCCACAGGTACATGCCCGCCTCGGGCTCATGGAAGAGCTCGAACCCCAGGTTCAGCAAGCGCCGCCCCACCGTGCGGTGCGCCTCAGCCAGGCGCTCGCGCAGGGACTTGAGGTGCTTGCGCCAACGCCCATCCGTCACCACACCAAACGTGATGCGCTCGGTGATCTCTGACGAGGTCAGGCCCGAGATCATCTTGAGCTGCACCAGCTCGTCGAGCAGGTCGCGCCGCGCCGCCAGAAAGCCGGTGCGCAGGTTGGGCGAAATCGTCTTGGAGAAGCTGCCCAGGTAGATCACGCGGTTGAGCTGGTCCAGGCTGGCCAGCGAGGGGCGCACGCCAGGGTCCATGTCGGCGTAGATGTCGTTCTCCACCAGCATGAAGTTGTGCTGCTCGGCCAATTGCAGCAGCCGGTGCAGGTGCGCCACCGATGCCACCGAGCAGGTGGGGCTTTGCAGGCGCGGCTGCGTGAAGAACACCGTGGGCTGGCGCTCGGCCAGCAGAGCCTCCAGTGCGGGCAGGTCGTAGCCGGTGGCGGTGCGCGGCACACCCACCACTTGCGCTCCCGCAAAGCGCAACATGAACAGCAGGTTGGGATAGCCGGGGTCGTCCACCAGCACCACATCGCCAGGCTTGACGAGACGACGCGCCACCAGGTCCAGCGCTTGGCTGGAGCCCTGCGTGAGCAGCACCTGGTCGGCGTCCACCGCCAGATGGTGTTCGGCCAGCGACTCGGCCACCACCATGCGCAGCGCCATGTGGCCGTGCGGCAGGCCATAGCCGTCCAGTTCGGGCCCGTCGGACGACAGCTGGCGCATGCTGCGTTTGACCGCATCGCCAAACAGCCAGTCGTGCGGCAGCCAGCCACAGCCCGGTTTCATGGGCAGGTTGCGGTTTTCAAAAATTTGTTTGAGGTACCAGCGCGCATCAAAACGGGGCACGGCCCGCTCGGGCGCACCAGTGCCGGGCGCAGCGCCCTCGTCGCCCCGCCGCTTCACAAAAAAGCCCGCATTGGCCCGCGACACCAGCCAGCCCTGCGCCACCAGGCGGTCGTAGGCCTCGACCACGGTGAACACGCTCACGCCGTGCGCAGCGGCAAAAGCGCGGATGGACGGGAGTTTGCTGCCGGGTTTGAGCACCTGCCCGGCGATGAGCCCCCGCAGACCATCGACGATCTGGCTGACCAGAGGTGTCTGGAGGTCGGGGCTGAGAGTGAGCATCAGGGGAGCAAAAAAGGGGGCGAATTGTGCACTGGGTTGGCGCACACCAAATCAGGGATTGCCTGTACAGGATTCTAGACCTGCACAGTGCGCGCCAAACAGCGCTGCGCTGTACATGGACGGGCCGTGGCGTGGATTCCAGAATTCGCCCCATTCCTGGTTTTCATTCCCTTTTTTGTCCTTCACAGCCACCGCCCACACCATGCAGCAAGACCGCCATTTCACCAACGCCGCCCTCCTCACCCGCCGCCACGCCGCCGTGGCCCGGGGCGTGGGCCAGGCCCATGAACTCTTCATCCACAAGGCCCGCAACGCCGAGCTGTGGGATGTGGAGGGCCGCCGCTTTATCGACTTTGCCGGTGGCATCGCGGTGCTCAACACCGGCCACCTGCACGCTGGCGTGATCGCCGCCGTCAAGGCCCAGCTGGACTTGTACACCCACACCTGCTTTCAGGTGGTGGCGTACGAACCGTACGTGGAAGTGTGTGAGCGCCTGAACACGCTGGCCCCCGGCGCGTTTGCCAAAAAGAGCTTGCTGCTCACCACCGGCGCCGAGGCTGTGGAAAACGCCATCAAGATCGCCCGCGCCTACACCAAGCGCCCTGGCGTGATCGCCTTCACGGGCGGCTACCACGGCCGCACCAACCTCACGCTGGGCCTCACCGGCAAGGTCGTTCCGTACAAGGTGGGTTTTGGTCCGTTCCCGGGTGAGACCTACCACGCGCTGTTCCCCAACGCACTGCATGGCGTGAGCGTGGAGCAGGCCCTGCATTCGGTGGAGCTGATCTTCAAGAACGACATCGAGCCCGAGCGCGTGGCCGCCTTCATCGTCGAGCCCGTGCAGGGCGAAGGCGGCTTCTATGTGGCCCCGCCCGAGTTCATCACCGGCCTCAAGGCCCTCGCAGACCGGTACGGCATCCTGCTGATTGCCGACGAAGTGCAGACCGGCGCGGGCCGCACGGGCACGTGGTTCGCCTGCGAACAATGGCCGGTGGCCCCCGACCTCATCACCACCGCCAAGTCGCTGGCGGGCGGCTTCCCCCTGTCGGGCGTGGTGGGCCGCGCTGACGTCATCGACGCGCCTGCAGCTGGCGGCCTGGGCGGCACCTATGCGGGCAGCCCGGTGGCCTGCGCGGCAGCCCTGGCGGTGATCGATGCGTTCGAGCAGGAAAACCTGCTGGCCCGCAGCCAGGACATGGGCGCGCTGCTGGTCAGTGCCCTGAAAGCAATGGCCGCCAAAGTACCCGCCATCGGCGACGTGCGCGGCCTGGGTGCCATGGTGGCGATCGAGCTGTTTGAAAACGGCGATATACACCGCCCCGACGCCGCACTGACCAAAAAGGTCGTGGCCGAAGCCGCGCGGCGCGGGCTCATCCTGCTGTCCTGCGGCACCTACGGCAACGTGATCCGCATCCTGGTGCCCCTGACGGCATCGGACGAACTGCTGCACGAAGGCCTGGCCATCCTGGCCGACAGCTTCGCGGCTGTGGGCTGAATCCCTTCTCCCTTGATTGCCCCCACCACCATGAACCACGCAGAACCCCTGGTCCGCTTCAGCGGCGTGCAAAAAACCTACGACGGCGAACAGCTTGTGGTGCGTGCGCTGGACCTGGACATCCAGCGCGGCGAGTTCCTGAGCCTGCTGGGGCCTTCGGGCTCTGGCAAGACCACCACGCTGATGATGCTGGCCGGCTTCGAGTCGCCCACCGCGGGCGACATCCTGCTCGATGGCAAGCAGATCACGCGCACGCCGCCACACAAGCGCAACTTTGGCATGGTGTTCCAGAACTACGCGCTGTTCCCCCACCTCACCGTGGGGCAGAACGTGGCTTACCCGCTCACCGTGCGCAAGGTGCCCAAGGCCGAGCAGGCCGAACGCGTGAAGAAGGCGCTGGACATGGTCCGCCTGTCGGGCATGGCCGACCGCCTGCCCGCACGCCTGTCGGGCGGCCAACAGCAGCGCGTGGCGCTGGCCCGCGCCCTGGTGTTCAACCCCCAGCTGGTGCTGATGGACGAGCCCCTGGGCGCGCTGGACAAACAGCTGCGCGAGCACATGCAGATCGAGCTGAAAGAGCTGCACCGCCAGCTGGGTGTGACCTTTGTGTACGTGACCCATGACCAGGGCGAAGCCCTGACCATGAGCGACCGCGTGGCGGTGTTCAACGAAGGTGTCATTCAGCAGTTGGCCGATGTGGAGTCACTGTACGAGACCCCGTCCAACCGCTTTGTGGCGGGTTTTGTGGGCGACAGCACGGTCATCACCGGTACGCTGCAAGGCAGTGGTACGGCGTGGGCTCTGCAGTTGCCTGACGGCCAGCGCCTGCCCGGCCTCAATGTGAACCACCTGGCACCCGGCGCCCCGGCCGAGGCCTGCATCCGCCCCGAGCGCATTGCGCTGCATGCCGCCAGCGCCACGCCCCAGGCCCCCGCCCTGCGCGCCACGGTGGCACGTGCCATCTATTACGGCGACCACCTGCGCCTGATGTGCGACATCGGCGCCGGCCAGGCGCAAGCCACCGTCAAGCTGCCGCTGACCCGCGCCGACGCCAACCCGCACCCCGAACCTGGCGATGCGGTGCTGCTGGAGTTCCCCACGGAGTCCGTGCGCATCTACGCCCCGCCCACCGTTCACTGAACCGTATTTTTTTGTTCCCCGTCCCCTTCCCTCAACCCCTAGGAAACCGCACCATGAAAAACAAGAGCCTGATCGCCTGCGCTGCCCTGTCTGCCTGCCTGGCCCTGCCCAGCCTGGCGCAGCAGCAACTCACCGTCGTCAACTTCGGCGGTGCCAACGCCAATGCACAAAAGAAGGCCTTCTACGAGCCCTACGAAAAGGCTGGCAACAAGATCGTGGCCGTGGAGTACAACGGCGAGCAGGCCAAGGTCAAGGCCATGGTCGAGGCCAAGAAGGTGACCTGGGACGTGGTCGAGGTCGAATCGCCCGACGCCGCGCGCGGCTGCGATGAAGGCCTGTACGAAAAGCTGGACTACAGCAAGATCGTGCCCAAGGCCGACCTGCTGCCCGCTGCGGTGAACGAGTGCGCTGTGGGCATCTTCGTGTGGTCCACCGTCATGGCCTACAACGGCGACAAGCTCAAGACCCCACCCACCAGCTGGGCTGACTTCTGGGACACCAAGAAGATCCCGGGCAAGCGCGGCATGCGCAAAGGCGCGCGCTACAACCTCGAATTTGCGCTGCTGGCCGACGGCGTGAAGCCCGCCGACGTGTACAAGGTGCTGGCCACCAAGGACGGCGCCGACCGCGCGTTCAAGAAGCTGACCGAACTCAAGCCCAACATCCAGTGGTGGGAGGCCGGTGCCCAGGCGCCGCAGTTCCTGGTCGCAGGCGATGTGACCCTGACCACGGTGTTCAACGGCCGCATCGACGCCGCCAACCGCGAAGGCCGCAACCTCAAGATCTACTGGCCCGGCGGCATCTACGACCTGGACTACTGGGCCATCCCCAAGGGCACACCCAACAAGGATGCTGCTGTGAAGTTCATCGCCTTCACGATGCAGACCCCACAGCAAGCCGCCTATGCACAGAACATTGCCTATGGCCCGGCCAACACCAAGGCCCTGGCGTCGCTGGACAAGAAGGTGCTGGACGACCTGCCCACCTCGGCCACCAACGCCAAGGAGGCCCTGCAGTTCAGCGTGGGCTTCTGGGCCGACCAGGGCGAGGCGCTGGAAAAGCGCTTTGCCGCCTGGGCCACGCAGTAAGCCTGCGCCCGCCCGCCTGAGCCATGAGCCCACACCAGCAGCAGACAGAGCCCACCACCATGCAAGCCCACTCCGGCGTGATCGCCATGAACGCCCCTGATATGGCCCCGCACCGCGCACAGGACAGCCACGCCCCCGGCGCGCTGCGCAAAGCCCTGGCCCGCGCCGAAGTGCGGCGCAAATGGCGGGCGTTCAGCCTCACGCTGCCCTTGCTGGTGTTCCTGCTGCTCACGCTGCTGGTGCCCATTGCCGCGCTGCTGCAGCGCGCGGTGGAGAACCCCGAAGTGGCCAACGCACTGCCCGGCACCATGCGTGCCCTGGACGGCTGGGACCGGCGCGACGCACCACCTGCGGCGGCCTACGCCGCGCTGGTGGGCGATCTCGCCCGCCTGCCCGACCGTTCGGACGCAGGCGCCCTCGCGCGCCGGCTCAACTCCGAGGTGCCGGGCGCACGCTCCATGGTGATGGGGGCCTACCGCGACATGCCTTTTGAAGGTTCTGCCGACGCCATCAGGGAGCGCCTGCTGGGCGCCGACCCCCGCTGGGGCGAGGCACCGTTCTGGCGCACCATCGCCAAGAACGGCGCCCGCTGGACGCCCGACTACCTGCTTGCATCGGTGGACCTGCAGCGCGATGCACTGGGCCAGGTCGAGCGCATGCCCGAGGAGCAGCGCGCCTTCGGCGGCATCCTGCTGCGCACGTTCCACATCAGCCTGGTGGTCACACTGGTGTGCCTGCTGGTGGGCTACCCGCTGGCCTGGTGGCTCGCCTCATTGCCTGCGCGTTCGGCCAACGTGCTGATGATCCTGGTGCTGGTGCCTTTCTGGACCTCGATCCTGGTGCGTGTGGCCGCTTGGATCGTGCTGCTGCAATCCGAAGGCCTGGTCAACCGGGGCCTGATGGGCCTGGGCCTGATCGAACAGCCGCTGGCGCTGCTGTTCAACCGCACGGGCGTGGTGATTGCCATGGTGCACATCCTGCTGCCGTTCATGATCCTGCCGCTGTACAGCGTGATGAAAAGCGTGCCTCCCACCTACCTGCGTGCGGCGGTGTCGCTGGGCAGCTCGCCCATTGCCGCGTTCTTTCGGGTGTATGTGCCGCAAACCTACCCCGGCATTGGCGCGGGTGCGCTGCTGGTGTTCATCCTGGCCATTGGCTACTACGTCACGCCCGCGCTGCTGGGCGGGGCCGATGACCAGATGCTGAGCTACTACATCGCCCGCTACACCAATGTGGAAGTGAACTGGGGCATGGCCTGCGCGCTGGGTGCCCTGCTGCTGGCAGCCACGCTGCTGCTGTATGGCGTGTACCGCCGCATTGGCAAAGCCGAATTGAGTCTGGGCTGATCACTCCCTCCAAAGCTGAAAGTCGCTGACCATGTTTCGCCTGCCCCAATTCCCCCTGTACGCCACGTTGGCCGACAAGCTCGGCTGGTGGGCCGTGCGCGCACTGTGCGTGTCCGTGCTGGTGTTCCTGCTGGCCCCCATCCTGGTGATGGTGCCGCTGTCATTCTCCGAAAGCTCGTTCCTCGCCTACCCCATCCACGGCTGGTCGCTCAAGTGGTACCGCAACCTGTTCGAGTCGGCCGAATGGGCCCGTGCCACGCGCAACAGCTTTATCGTGGCGCCCGCAGCCACGCTGATTGCCACTGTGCTCGGCACCCTGGCCGCCGTGGGCCTGTCGCGGGCGGACTTCCGGTTCAAGGGACTGCTCATGGCCATCCTGATTGCCCCCATGGTGGTGCCCATCATCGTGGTGGGCGTGGCCACCTACCTGTACTTCGCGCCGCTGGGCCTGGCCGACAGCTACTTCGGTCTCATCATCGTGCACGCAGCCCTGGGCGCACCTTTTGTGCTGACCACCGTGCTGGCCACGCTGGCGGGCTTCAACCACAACCTGGTGCGCGCCTCGCTGAGCCTGGGTGAGACACCGCTCAACACTTTCTTCCGCGTGACGCTGCCGGTGATTGCGCCGGGCGTGATCTCCGGCGCCCTGTTTGCATTTGCCACCTCCTTTGACGAAGTGGTGGTCACCCTTTTCCTGGCCGGGGCCGACCAGTCCACGCTGCCGCGCCAGATGTTCAACGGCATCCGCGAGAACATTTCGCCCACCATTGCCGCCGTGGCCACACTGCTCATCCTCTTCACCACCAGCCTCTTGCTGGCGCTGGAGTGGCTGCGGGGCCGACGCACATGATGGCGCAAGCCGTGTTCACCAGTGCACGCATCCCGACCCATGCCGCTGTTGCCGGTGCCACTTTGGCGACGCATTGCGCAGCCCCGCCCATGCTAGCCTTTGGCTAGATGTACGCGGGTCGTTGGCTACCCGCTCTGCTCCCCTTCTCTTTTCTGCTCGCCCTCTGTTTCGTCACCTCTCCCGGAAGAATTCCCATGGACATGAAGACATCTCCCCTCGCACTGCTGAACGACCCCACGCTGCTCAAGACTGACGGCCTCATCAACGGCCAGTGGGTGGCGGGCAGCAGCCGCTTTGACGTGAACGACCCAGCCACGGGACGGAAGCTGGCCGACGTGGCCAATCTGGGCCCGCAGGATGCCGAGGCCGCCATTGCCGCCGCCAACGCCGCCTGGGGCCCCTGGAAGACCAAGACCGCCAAGGAGCGCAGCATCATCCTGCGCAAGTGGTTTGACCTGCTCATGGCCAATCAGGACGACCTGGGCCGCATCATGACCGCCGAACAGGGCAAGCCCCTGCCAGAAGCCAAGGGCGAGGTCGCCTACGGCGCGAGCTTTGTGGAATGGTTTGCCGAAGAGGCCAAGCGCATCAACGGCGAGACCCTGCCCCAGTTTGACAACAACCGCCGCCTGCTGGTGCTCAAGCAACCCATCGGCGTGTGCGCGGCCATCACGCCATGGAACTTCCCGCTGGCCATGATCACCCGCAAGGTCGCGCCTGCGCTTGCTGCGGGCTGCCCCGTGGTCATCAAGCCAGCCGAGCTGACACCACTCACCGCCCTGGCCGCCGCCGAGCTGGCCATCCGCGCGGGCATTCCAGCCGGTGTGTTCAACATCCTGCCCGCGGACAGCGACAACTCCATTGCCATCGGCAAGGTGCTGTGCGCAAGCGACGTGGTGCGCCACATCAGCTTCACGGGGAGCACCGAAGTGGGCCGCATCCTGATGGCGCAGTCGGCCCCCACGGTCAAGAAGATGTCGCTGGAGCTGGGCGGCAATGCGCCCTTCCTGGTGTTTGACGATGCCGACATCGACAGCGCCGTGGAAGGCGCCTTTGCCAGCAAGTACCGCAACGCGGGCCAGACCTGCGTATGCACCAACCGCTTTTACGTGCAGGAAGGCGTGTACGACGAGTTCGTGGCCAAGTTCGCCGCCAAGGTCAAGACGGCCAAGGTGGGCAATGGCTTTGAAGCCGGTGTGAACCAGGGCCCGCTGATTGAGGAAGCCGCGCTGGCCAAGGTGCAGCGCCACGTGGACGACGCGCTGGCCAAGGGCGGTCAGGTGGTGGCTGGCGGCCAGCGGCTCAAGAGTCTGGGCTCCGGGCAGTTCTTCGAGCCCACGGTGGTGGCCAATGCGTCGGCCGACATGCTGTGTGCCCGCGAAGAAACCTTTGGCCCGTTTGCACCCGTATTCAAGTTCAAGACCGAGCAGGAAGCCATCGACGCAGCCAACAACACCGAGTTCGGCCTGGCCAGCTACTTCTACAGCCGCGATGTGGGTCGCATCTTCCGCGTGACCGAGGCGCTGGAATACGGCATGGTCGGTGCCAACGTGGGCATTCTGGCCACAGAGCACGTACCCTTTGGCGGCGTCAAGCAGTCGGGCCTGGGCCGCGAAGGCTCGCACTACGGCATGGACGACTATGTGGAGATCAAATACCTGTGCCTGGGCGACATTCAGAAGTGACCAGCGCCAGAACGGCTTCCCGTTGATATGCTTTTGATAGCTGCTAGCGCTTAATTTATAAGCGCTAGCAGCCAAAAAAGCTTCAAAATTTAGGGCCTCGTCAGCGACGCAACATCGCCTTCACGCGCAGGCCGGCCCACACTGCGAAGAACACCGCGGCACCAAACACCCAACCCGACAGCGCGCCCGCCATGCCGCCGGACAGCAGCGTGCCAATGGTGCAGCCCAGCCCGGTCATCGCCCCCCAGCCCAGGAACACGCCGCCCGACAGGCCCCGTACAGCATCGCGCCACGTGGGCCAGCGCGGCACAAACTGGCGGCTGGCCGTGGCTGCCACGAACGCTCCCGCCACCAGGCCCACCAACAGCATGGCATTGGGGGTAACCCAGGTGGCCTGCGGCACGGTAGCACAACCCGCAAATCCATCGAGCCCATCGAGCCGGTCTGGAATCCAGCCCCGCCCCTGTGCCCACTGGCGTGCGGCGCTGCCCAGCGTGGCTGTCACGCCCAGGGGTCGCATGCGCACGATGGCAAACGCGCCAATCAGCCCCACGACCAACCCGCCTACCCAGTAGTGCCAGCGCCCGGTCCACAGGTTGCGCCACACGGCACGCAGTCCTGGTACGGCAGGGACTGCACCCGGCGCTGATGATGCGGCGGCCTCCTGCGCAAAGCCACGCCAAAGCCAGGCAGCCACCAGGGCCAACCCACCCAGTTGCACCAGCAAGGCGCCGCCATACCCCAGGTGGGCAGGCAGCCACACCACGGGCGCATCGGCCACACTCAGGCTGTACAAGGGGTTCCAGGTCTTGAAACCCAGGATGAAGCCCAGTGCCGACCCGGCCAGCGCGAACGGCGATACCGTGGCCCCTTCGGCCAGCCGGTACCAGTGCGCGCTGATGCACGAGCCCGACACCACCATGCCGGTGCCAAACGACAGCCCAGCCGCTACCAGCACCCAGCTCACGGGGCCGATGTGCATGTCGGGCGGCAGCTTACCCGGCTGGGGCACCGGCAGCCAGCTGCCCAGCACCACGGTGTAGCCCACCACCCCCACCGCCAGCGCCAGCACGATGGCCAGCAGCCCGCGCGGATTGCGGTCTTCAAACCAGTCGCGCGCGTGGCAGTAAAAGCAAAAGCGCGAGCGCTGCAGCACGAGCCCCAGCACCGCGCCCGTGATCAAAGCAAAAACGAGCGTGCGCCCGCCTGGCAAGCCCTGAACCGCCTGGGCCGCCCAACCCAATGCCGCCAGCGCTGCAAGCGACGCCAGGGCTCCTGCGCCAGAGAAATTGATCTTGTATGTCATTGCACCGCACCCATAAAAAAAGCCCGCACCAGGCGGGCTGTAAAGGAGACCCCCTACCAAAACTCAAAAGATCTCTTTGTTTTGCATTGCACCTTCTTCCCAAAAGGTTCTGTCGGTCAGCCCATTCACTTCGCGGCCCAGATGGTGCCCGCCGGGTTGGTGATGGGCACGCCCACCGCATTGCCGTATTCCGTCCACGAACCGTCATAGTTCTTGACGCTGTAGCCCAGGATCTTGGACAGCGCAAACCAGGTGTGGCTGGAGCGTTCGCCAATGCGGCAGTAGGTGATGATGGGCTTGCTGCCATCCACGCCCGCGTTGGCGTAGAGCTTTTTGAGGTCCTCGGCGGACTTGAAGGTGCCATCCTCCTTGACCGCCTGGCCCCAGGGCACGTTGGCCGCGCCGGGGATGTGCCCAGCACGGATGCTCAGCTCGGGCACACCGGCCGGGGCAAAAATCTTGCCCGCGTATTCGTCGGCCGACCGGATGTCCACCAGCTTTGCATTGCTCTTGCCCTCTGCCGCAGCCAATGCATCGGACAGGCGGGCCCGCAGGTCGGTGTTCACCTTGGCCACCCGGTAGCTGGTGGTTGCAAACTCGGGCACGCGGTTGTTCAGCGGCTGGTTCTCCGCCTCCCACTTCTTGCGGCCGCCGTCGAGCAGCTTCACGTTCTTGACACCATAGATGTCAAACACCCACGCGCCCCAGGCAGCAAACCAGTTGTTGGTGTCGCCGTACAGCACCACCGTGGTGTCTTGCGACACGCCCGCCTTGGACAACAGGGCCTCAAACGCCTCCTTGCTCACGATGTCACGGCGCACCCGGTCGTTCAGGTCCTGGTGCCACGAGAAGTTGACCGCACCCGGCACATGGCCGCGCTCGTACAGGCCGGGGTTCACGCTCACCTCCACAATGCGCACCTGCTGGTTGTCCAGGTTCTGCGCCAGCCATTCGGTGGTGACCAGAGGGCCTGCGGGGATGGGTGTGGCAGCGAGCAAAGTTCCACCGAACAACGCCATGCAGGATGCCAAGGAGGCGCGCATCCAGCGGCGTCCAAACCATTGCGATGAGAGAGTGCGTTGGGTTGTCATTGGCATCCTTTCCTTTTCTTTGAAGTGCCTGCGCGGTGCAGCAGGTGGAAGGAATTTAGAGCCCGACGCGATCACACCCAAGCAACATGTTCGGCTATGGATATGCGTTTTGCACGCTTGCACAAAGCGCTTGCCAGACAGCTGGCGGATGCTGCCTATAATCCGGAGCGTCGCGGGTGTAGTTCAATGGTAGAACGGCAGCTTCCCAAGCTTCATACGAGGGTTCGATTCCCTTCACCCGCTCCAAATCAATAAAACCTGCCAGGCAGCAATGCCTGGCAGGTTTTTTCATGGGCTGACGTCTTTCTGTCGAGGGCTCTCTAGCCGCCGAGCTTTGGCACGGCACGGTCCGGTGCGGACACATGCATACGCGCCGTTGTTGCATCCTGGCCCAGGTTGAACCGCGCAATGGCCTCAACCATCTGCTGCGCCTGCGTGCGCAGGCTGCTGGCAGCCGCAGCCATTTCCTCCACCAGCGCCGCATTCTGCTGCGTGGTCTGGTCGAGCTGTGTGACAGCCTCACCCACCTGGCCAACTCCGGCGGTCTGCTCGTTACTGGCCGCGCTGATTTCAGAGACCATGTCGGCCACGCGCTGGATAGAGCTGACGACTTCCTGCATCGTGGTGCCCGCCTGATCCGCCAGCACCGAGCCCTGTTGCACCATGGCGCTGCTGGCGCCAATCAGCTCCTTGATGGCCTTGGCTTCGGCTGCCGTGCGCTGGGCCAGGTTGCGCACCTCGGCAGCCACTACCGCGAAGCCGCGACCTTGTTCACCCGCGCGTGCTGCCTCGACCGCCGCGTTGAGCGCCAGGATGTTGGTCTGAAAGGCAATGCCGTCGATCACACCAATGATGTCGGCGATCCTCTGGCTGCTGTTGTTGATGTCCTGCATCGTGCGGACCACTTTGGACACCACCTCACCACCCTGCTGGGCAACCCGGCTGGCCCCCACGGCCAGTTGGTTGGCTTGGCTTGCGCTGTCGGCGTTGTGGCGTATGGTGGCGCCCAGTTGCTCCATGCTGGCCGCCGTCTGCTCCAACGCACTGGCTTGACTTTCGGTACGCCCCGACAGGTCCTGGTTACCCTGTGCAATCTCCGTACTGGCAGCAGATACGCTGTCGGCACTGGTACGCACCGTGCCCAAACTTTCCACCAACCGGACGCGAAAGCCTTCCATGGCCTGGGCCAGAGAGCCGATTTCATCGCGCGAGCGGACGGACACCGCGTGCGTGAGATCCCCCTGCGCCAGATAGCCAAGGGCCGTGCTTAGCTGCTGCACGGGGGCACCCACCAGCCTGCGCGTAGCCACCAACAGCACCACTGTGAGCAACGCGAGTGCCACCGCCACACCCAGCCAAAGCCAGGTGAGCACGCCGCGCGCCTCACTCATCATCTCTGTCAAAGGCGCCTCGGCAACGATGGCCCAGCTCCAGGGTTTGTAGTGCTCAACCGCCACGTAGCGGGTGGCGGTATCACTCTCACCGCTGTGACGGGGCGACCAACCGGACTCCAGATCGCCAGAGGACTGGACCGCAGCCAACGACGCCAGCCAAGCCTTGGCGTTGTCGTCCTTGTCATCCAACTTCAGGGACTTGCCAGCGCCGGGCAACCCGAAAACACTGCCCCGTGCGGGGCCCGATGAGAGATTGACGGCATACACAGCACCCGAGGTAAACAATTTTTGTCCCGCCATCACGGTGTCGAGCTTGCCCAGAATGGCACCCATGTCGGAGCCAATGAACAGGATGCCGATGGTGCGAGTCCCGTCGCGGATGGGCTCATACACGGTCATGTACTCACGGCCAAACAGGCTGGCACGGCCGATATAGGTTTTGCCCTCATTCATGAGGGCATAGGCCGGGTGCTTACGGTCCAGCAGGGTCTTGTAAGCACGCTCACCATCCTGCTTTTTGAGGGATGTGGTCACACGAATGAAATCGTCGCCGGTGCGCGCGAAAATCGTGGCCACTGCTCCCGTGCTGTCCTTGGAGAATCGGTCCACCACTTCAAAGTCGCCGTTGACGGAGGCCCCCTGGAAAGACAGCACCGCCTCGGGCTTTCCATCGGCCCCAGGCGACTCTGCGACGGTGAATTGACCTGGGAAATTCGCCTTGAACAGGGTGAAGTCGCGCTTGGCCTGCTCTTGCGCCGTTTCATCAAAGGTCTGGACCAAAGTGCGTACCTGGGCGGCGTATTGCATGGCATCACCACGCGCGAGGCGTCCGAAGTCTTTCCAGAGCAGGGTACTGACGATGCCCATCGTGGCCAACAAAACCGCCAACAGACTGAGCAAAGCCGTCAAGGACAGCTTGAAGGCGACGGAATGGCGGGAGCTTGAGGGAATCATCTGGTGCTTTTGGGTAATTTATGCATCAACGTGCATACGGAGAACCAAAGTACCCGAAGTCGCGCAAAAACAAAACCATCGCCGGTGCAATGGCCTTTTTAGACATAGGGAAAACCCTTGCAAAAATTCACCACAACAACAACCCGCTGCTGCACACAGAAGTCGTCATGCAGGTCTGCGTCGAGGTCCCAGCGTGTTCAAGGCAGGCTCAGCGCCTGTCTGCTTTCAAAAACTCTTTGCACCCCAGTGACGGGATCCACAAACTCCAGAGACCGCGCCAGCAGCTGCAGTGGGCGCGAGTAGTCGCCTTCGGGCGGGTCGTTGACGACGGGATAAAAAGGGTCGTTGCGCAGTGGCAGCCCCAGGGCCGCCATATGCACGCGCAACTGGTGGCGCTTGCCAGTGACTGGCGACAGCAGGTACCGAGCCCAGTCGCCTGAGACCTCTAGCACCTGAATATGGGTGTAGCTATTGGGCTCGCCCGACACCTCCTGCATACGAAAGAACTGGGGACTCTCCTCCAACCGGCTGCGGTGGTCACGCGGGAAGGTCAGGTCGGCGCGCCACGGCGCAACGGCCTCGTAATGCTTGATGATCTGTCGATCGCGGAACAGCGCCTGATACGCTCCGCGCGTTGCCTGATGCACTGACAGCATCACCAACCCAGCCGTATCACGGTCAATGCGGTGCAATGGCGAGAGCTCGGGCAGCCCCAATCGGCGTTTGAGGCGTACCAGCAAGGTGTTGTGCAGATACCGGCCTGAGGGCGTTACCGGCATGAAGTGCGGCTTATCTGCCACCACCAGATGCTCGTCCTGGTACACCACCGCTTCACTGAACGGCAAGGCGGGCTCGGCGGGAAGACTTCGATAGTAGTAAAGGCGCAGACCTCCCTCAAAAGCCCGATCAGGCAACACGGCCTGCCCGCGTTCATCCACCACGACACCCGCCTCCATGCGCTCGTGCCACCCTTCACGGGATACGGCCGGCAGTCGCTCTGTCAAAAAATCCAGCATGCTGCCCTGCCCTCGCGCAGGCAGTACCACGCAGCTGGGGCTCACCCCATCGCGCACGGGCAATACATGGGGATGGCGAGGGTTGTGCATGGCGTGCAAATTCTAGGGGGTTGGTCGGCGTCAAGATACGCCAGTCCCGACCGGGGATAGCGCTTCACCCGCGCATACAGGTGGAGCACAAAGCCCATGGAGAGCAGCGCTGTAGGACAAGCACGCCAAAAGGCCTGTTAGCCAACGCAATCGACGCAAATTTGCGTTCTGCGGGCTAGCATGGCTGCTCTATGACAAGACCCCAAACGGACCAGCACACCACATCTGCACGCGCAACGGCGACGGCAATGGCACCAGCGGGAGTGACTTCAACGCCTCGCCCGAGGCAGGGCCATAGCAGGGTCCGCATTGCCTGTGGCGTAGCGGGAGTCATGGTAGGACTGCTGCTGATAGGCGCTGTGACGCTGAGCCAGTGGGATTGGAACCGCTCCAAACCCTGGATCAACCAAACCCTCAGCGAGGCAACCGGACGACAGTTTGCGGTGGAGGGCGATTTATCCGCATCCTGGCACTGGCCACAGCCCCTTGAAGAAGGGTGGCACCGCTGGGTTCCTGGCATCACTGTGCAGGGAACCCAGCTGGTTTTGCAAGACCCTCCAGGATTTGCCCGTCCTGGCAAAGCCGCAACGCCCCAAACCACGGCACGCGCCGAGATGGCGCGCGCATCGCTCAAGCTTTGGCCACTACTGGCGAGGCAAGTGGTCATTGATACCCTGGAGCTGTCTGGCCCGGACATCTCCCTCGCCCGCCTGCGCGACGGCAGCAACAATTGGACGCTGCTCCCCAAGAGGGATCCCGATGACGCCACGCCGCGCTGGGCGTTCAGCATTTATCAGCTAGCGGTTCGCGGGGGGCATTTGGCATATAACGACGCCAAGCAAGACCTTGATCTGACCGCCCGCGTCGACACCCTCAGCGAAGGGCAGACAGTCGTTGCATCGGGGAATGCTGCTTCGCCTGCGTCTGGCACGGCGAGTGCCTCTAGCACCCCAGTTTATGGCGTGCGCTTCGACCTCAAGGGCACGCTGGGCAAGGCGCGTATCGAGGGTCAGGGTCAGGCCGGCTCTGTGCTCTCGCTGCGCGACAAAGAGGTGAACTACCCCCTGCAATTCACCGCCAAGGCGGGCAGCGTAGAAACAGCCGTTCGGGGCATTCTGGCAAACCCTGGTGCGCTGTCAGGGATGGATTTCCAAGTCATGCTCAAAGGCGCCAGCATGGCAGACCTGTATGCACTCACGGGTCTTGTCCTGCCCAATACGCCCGCATTTCAGACCCAGGGACGATTGCAGGGCAGTCTGCAACCAGGCCGTGCTGTATGGGACTACCGTGACTTCACTGGTACGGTAGGCCAGAGCGATCTGCACGGCAATCTGCGCTTCGTGTCGGCTGCGCCACGCGGCAAACTTTCAGGCGCTATCACATCCAATCAGTTGCGCCTGGTGGACCTGGGACCAGTGCTCGGTACAGCCACCACGGCGACTGCCCAGCCTGGCCGCAATGGCAAGGTGCTGCCCAACGCTGCGTTTGCCACCGATCGCTGGAGCACCATGGATATGGATCTCAAGTTCGCGGGGCAGCGTGTGATCCGACCCAACAGCCTGCCGCTGGAGGACCTTAGCGTGCATGCCGTATTGGACGATGCCGTGCTGCGCCTGGAACCCTTGCATTTTGGTGTGGCCAAAGGCCAGATTGAATCCAAACTGGTGCTGGACAGCCGCAAACGACCGCTGACGGTACACATGGACACCCGCGTGCAAAACCTGCGGCTCGCTGCGCTGTTTCCCGAGGTGGAACTGACTCAAAAAAGCCTGGGGCGACTCGATGGCGCCATGGCGCTGAATGGCCAGGGGAATTCCGTAGCGCAGTGGCTTGGCAGCAGCAGCGGCGAGGCCCGCCTGTATGTGCGCGATGGCACTCTGAGCCGCGAACTACTGGACCGCGCTGCACTCAACGTAGGCAGCATCGTGGTGGGCAAACTGTTTGGCGACAACAAAGAAGTGCAACTGCGTTGCGCGGTGGCAGATCTGGCGGTGCGCGAAGGCCTTGCCACGGTCCGCACCGCCAAGCTGAGCACCAACGAGGCGGTGGTGGATGTCACGGGCACCATCGACATGGCAGAGGAACGCCTGAACCTGAGCGTGAAACCAGCGTCGCTGGAGTGGAAGTTCTTCTCGCTGCGCACTCCGCTGTACGTGCGCGGCACGCTGGGCAAACCCGATGTGGGCGCAGAACCAGGCCCCCTGCTGTTGCGCGCCGGGGCAGCCATTGCCGCTGCGGTGGCCGCGCCTGCCGCCTTGGCATTGTTACCTGTAACGGTACCCGGAGCTGACGACGACGCGCAGTGCGCGCCCTTGCTTGCTCAGGCTACACAACCGGTCAAGGCAGGGCGCGCTGGCGCGCCGGTCGCACGCACGCCATCACGCTAAAAAACAGTTCAACACCGCCTCTGCGGGTGTGTGGGCCCCAGCGGCCATCGCCAATGAAAAAGCCCACGGCGTGAACCGTGGGCTTTTTGTGGATCTGCGAGGACCCGATGTCAGTCGGCCGTCGCCTCTTCAGGCTCTGCAGGCTCGGACTTCGCTGAACGCTCCTTCTTTGGCAAAGGCTGGATATCCAGCAGCACATCGGGTGTTTCTACACCCTTGTCGTCCTTCTTCATCTCGATATCCACGGTCAGGCGTCCCCCTTCCGTCAGGCGGCCAAACAGCAACTCGTCAGCCAAGGCGCGGCGGATGGTGTCCTGGATCAGGCGCTGCATAGGGCGCGCGCCCATCAGCGGATCGAACCCCTTCTTGGCCAGGTGCTTGCGCAGGGCATCGGTGAAGGTGACCTCCACCTTCTTCTCGGCCAGCTGCGTCTCCAGCTGCAGCAGGAACTTGTCCACCACGCGCAGGATGATCTGTTCATCGAGCGCTTTGAAGTTGACGATGGCATCCAGCCGGTTGCGGAACTCAGGAGTGAACAGGCGCTTGATATCACCCATTTCATCGCCCGCCTGCCGCGGGTTGGTAAAACCAATGGTCGCCTTGTTCATGGTCTCGGCGCCAGCGTTGGTGGTCATGATGATGAGCACGTTACGGAAGTCGGCCTTGCGGCCGTTGTTATCCGTCAGCGTGCCGTGGTCCATGACCTGCAGCAGCACGTTGAAGATGTCCGGATGTGCTTTCTCGATCTCATCGAGCAGCAGCACCGCGTGCGGCTTCTTCGTGATGGCTTCCGTCAGCAGACCACCTTGGTCGAAACCGACATAACCTGGAGGCGCGCCAATCAGGCGGCTCACGGCATGGCGCTCCATGTACTCGGACATGTCAAAACGGATCAGCTCGATGCCCATGATGTAGGCAAGCTGCTTGGCCGCTTCAGTCTTGCCAACGCCGGTGGGACCGCTGAACAGGAACGAGCCGATCGGCTTGTCGCCCTTGCCCAGACCCGAACGCGCCATCTTGACGGCACTGGCAAGCACTTCCAATGCCTTGTCCTGGCCAAACACCACGCTTTTCAGGTCACGTTCCAGCGTCTGCAACTTGCCGCGGTCGTCATTGGACACGTTGGCAGGCGGAATGCGCGCGATCTTGGCCACGATCTCTTCGATCTCGGCCTTGCCAATGGTCTTCTTGCGCTTGCTCGGCACCATGATGCGCTGGGCCGCACCGGCTTCATCGATGACGTCGATTGCCTTGTCGGGCAGGTGGCGGTCGTTGATGTACTTGGCGCTCAGTTCTGCCGCAGCCTGCAGGGCAGCTGCAGCGTACTTCACGCTGTGATGCTCTTCAAAACGAGACTTCAGCCCCTTCAGGATGTCGATGGTTTCGGCCACGCTGGGCTCCACCACGTCCACCTTTTGGAAGCGGCGCGACAAGGCAGCATCCTTCTCGAAGATCCCCCGGTACTCCGTGAAAGTGGTCGCACCGATGCACTTGAGCTGGCCGCTGGACAGCGCGGGCTTCAGCAGGTTGGAGGCATCGAGCGTGCCGCCCGAGGCCGCACCCGCACCGATCAAGGTATGGATCTCGTCGATGAAAAGGATGGCGTTGGGCTTGTCCTTGAGCGACTTGAGCACGCCCTTGAGGCGCTGCTCGAAGTCGCCACGGTACTTGGTGCCCGCAAGCAGCGCACCCATGTCCAGGGAGTAAACCGTTGCCTCGGCCAGGATCTCGGGCACATCGTTTTGCGTGATCCGCCAAGCCAGGCCCTCGGCAATCGCAGTCTTGCCCACCCCTGCCTCGCCCACCAGCAGAGGATTGTTTTTGCGGCGACGGCACAAAATCTGGATCGTACGCTCGACCTCGTAATGGCGGCCGATCAATGGATCGATCTTGCCATCCTTGGCGGCCTGGTTCAGGTTCTGGGTGAACTGCTCCAACGGCGACGCCTTTTCGTTACGCTCACCACCACCGCCCTCTTCGCCCTCGGCCTGATTCTCGGCCTTAGCGGGCTCGGGCGGCTCGCCCTTCTTGATACCGTGGGCAATGAAATTCACCACATCCAGACGCGTGACACCTTGCTGGTGCAGGTAGTACACGGCGTGCGAGTCCTTTTCGCCAAAAATTGCCACGAGCACATTGGCACCCGTCACCTCTTTTTTGCCGTTGCCCGTGGACTGCACGTGCATGATGGCGCGCTGGATCACGCGCTGGAATCCCAGCGTAGGCTGGGTGTCCACCTCGTCGGTACCTGCGACCTGCGGGGTGTTGTCTTTGATGAAATTCGCCAGCGATGAACGCAGATCATCGATATTGGCCGAACATGCGCGCAGCACCTCCGCTGCGCTGGGGTTATCGAGCAATGCAAGCAACAGATGCTCCACGGTGATGAACTCGTGGCGCTGCTGACGGGCCTCAACAAAGGCCATGTGCAAGCTGACTTCCAGTTCCTGGGCAATCATGTGAACTCCTTTGTGCTTGCGTGGAAGGGATAACTTTAGATCGGGACAAAAGACCTGTTATTCAACAGGCTCACTGACACATTGCAGTGGGTGGCCCGCCTTGAGGGCGGCGTCAAGCACTTGCTCTACCTTGGTGGCTGCCACATCGCGCGAATAAACGCCGCACACGCCTTTGCCATCGAGGTGGATCTTCAACATGATCTGGGTGGCAGTTTCGCGGTCTTTACTGAAAAACTCCTGCAGAACCACGATGACGAACTCCATGGGCGTGTAGTCGTCGTTCAGCATGACCACCTGGTACATCTGCGGCGGCTGGGTCTTTTGGGTGCGCCTCTCGAGCACGACCGAACCGCCATCATCCCGCGCAGGCCGGGTCACGGGCGGCGCGGTGGGGGGTGAAGGTGGTTTTGTTGCCATGAAAATCATTCTAGCGACCCGAACAGGGTGCCGCTGCAGGAGAAGCTGGTTGTTGACCAGGTATTTTTCAACCCACGGCTTACAGAAACTTCTGCGGGGAACTCAATCACTCGTACACCACATTGGCGGCACCGGCCCCCACTTGGGCGGTCCATGCCGCCAACGCAGCATCGCTGGGATAGAAACGCGCGTTTTCACCCAGTTGCAACTCTGCCACTGCAGCAGCATCGTCCGACTTGCAGCGCACGCCCATGCGCACGCGCAACCCGTGCACCAACTCCCCTTCGGCGATCTCTTCGCGCAACGGCGGAAACTCGCGCACCAAGCGCGGCACATCTGGCGCCTTATCACCCACAGTCACATGCAGGTATTTGCCAAACCGGCAACGCGCGCCCGCCAGGTCCCACACCTGCTGCACCTTGACGCGCAGACCGCCACTGAAGTGGTCCAGCTGCAGCCGACCCATCATCACTACAAACTCATCTTCCTTGAGCTGATTGCGGTAGGTATTGAGCAACGCCTCATCGGCAGAAGCCTCAATCACAGCAGACTTGTCGTCCAGCTTGAAGAGTCCCAGCCTACCGCGTTGCCCGTTGATGACCCGAAAGTCGCTGATGATGCCGGCAAGTACCTGGGGCTCACGGCTGTCAAGCAGCTCATCGATCTGGGTGCGCACAAAGCGGCGCACCTCGGTGGCCACTTCGTCAAAAAGATGGCCAGACAGGTAGAACCCGACGGCGGTTTTTTCCAGCGTAAGCCGTTCCTTGATACCCCAGGGCGTGGCGTCCACCAGATCGGGCTCCTGGGTGCTGGAGCCATGGGCATCGTCACCCATCATGTCAAACAACCCGCCCTGGTTGACGTTGGCCAGCGTTGCGGCAGCAAAGTCAAAGGCCCGATCAATAGAGGCCACCAGGGCCGCCCGGTTGAGATGGATCGAATCAAAGGCACCCGCCTTGATCAGGGCCTCGACCGTGCGCTTGTTCATGCGGGCCTTGTCCACTCGCACGCAGAAGTCAAACAGACTTTTGAAGGGCCCTTTGGTCGAACCCTGGGGGCCTTCACCGCGCCCTTCACGGGCCGCGACGATAGCTTCGATCGCCTGCTGTCCAGTGCCTTTCACCGCCCCCAGACCGTAACGGATGATCTTGTCGGTGACTGGTTCAAACCGATAAAAGCCCCGATTCACGTCCGGTGGCTCGAACGACAGCCCCATCTTGTGTGCATCCTCGAACAGCACCTTGAGCTTGTCGGTGTCGTCCATTTCCACGGTCATGTTGGCGCAGAAGAACTCGGCCGTGTAGTGCACCTTGAGCCAGCCAGTGTGGTACGCCAGCAGGGAGTAAGCAGCCGCGTGTGACTTGTTGAAGCCATAGCCCGCGAACTTCTCCATCAGGTCGAACACCTCGTCGGCCTTCTCCTGGCTGATGCATTTCTCCGCTGCGCCCTTGCGGAAAATGGCTCGGTGTTCGGCCATTTCCTCGGCCTTCTTTTTCCCCATGGCACGCCGAAGCATGTCGGCGCCGCCCAAGCTATATCCGCCCAGCACCTGGGCGGTCTGCATCACCTGCTCCTGGTACACCATGATGCCGTAGGTCTCGGCCAGCACCGGCTCTACCAGCGGGTGGGGGTAGATGACCTCTTCCTTGCCATGCTTGCGGTTCACAAAGCTGGGAATCAGGTCCATAGGCCCCGGCCGGTACAACGCATTCAGGGCAATGAGGTCTTCCAGTCGACTGGGGCGCGCCTCTTTCAACATGCCCTGCATGCCGCGGCTTTCAAACTGGAACACTGCTTCGGTCTTACCCTCAGAGAACAGTCGATAAGTGGGTCCGTCGTCGAGGGGAATATTCTCGAACGCAAAATTCTCCTGACCCTTGTGCCGCTTCATGATGAACTCGCGTGCAATTTCCAGAATGGTGAGCGTGGCAAGCCCCAAGAAGTCGAACTTCACCAAGCCGATGGCTTCCACGTCGTCCTTGTCATACTGGCTTACAGCGGACTCGCTGCCCGGCTGCTGGTACAGCGGACAAAAATCGGTGAGCTTGCCAGGTGCGATCAGAACGCCACCGGCATGCATGCCGATGTTTCGCGTCATACCCTCAAGCTTTTGTGCCATCTCGATGACGGTCTTGACGTCTTCTTCCTTGCGCACGCGCTCGTAGAGCATGGGCTCCAGTTCCAGCGCATAGTTGTTCTTGTCGCCTTCCTTTTTCACCTCAGGCGGATAGGCCAGGGTGTAGGACATGCCAGGCTTGCCGGGCACCAGCTTGGAGATGCCATCACAAAATGTGTAGCTCATGTCCATGACCCGGCCCACGTCGCGGATGGCCGCCTTGGCCGCCATCGTGCCGAAGGTAGCGATCTGGCTCACAGCGTTCTTGCCGTACTTGTCCTTGACATAGTCAATCACACGGTCGCGGTTGGATTGGCAGAAGTCGATGTCGAAGTCGGGCATCGACACGCGCTCCGGGTTCAGGAATCGCTCGAACAGCAAGTTGTATTGCAGCGGGTCCAGGTCAGTGATCTTTAGCGCATAAGCGACCAGCGAACCGGCGCCGGAGCCACGGCCGGGCCCCACTGGGCAGCCGTTCTGCTTCGCCCACTGGATGAAATCACCCACGATCAGGAAGTAGCCCGGGAACCCCATTTTGAGGATGGTGCGCAGCTCGAACTCCAGGCGCTCGACATAGCGCGGGCGCTCCTTGTCCCTCTCAGCTTCGTTAGGAAAAAGATGTTTCAGGCGATCCTCCAGCCCTTCAAACGACGCGTAGCGGAAATACTCGTCGATGGGCATGCCGTTGGGCGTCGGAAAATCCGGGAGCTGCGGCTTGCCCAGCACCAGGGTCAGGTTGCAGCGTTGTGCAATCTCGACCGTATTGGCGATGGCCGATGGCAGGTCGGCAAACAAGGCCTCCATCTCCGCCGAAGACTTGAAATACTGGTCGCGGGTGAACTTGCGGACACGACGCGGGTTTGCCAGGATTTCCCCCTCGGCGATACAGATGCGCGCCTCGTGGGCCTCGTAATCATCCGGCTCGGCAAACTGAACGGGGTGGGTCGCCACCACCGGCAGGTTCAACCGTGCAGCAAGCTGAGCGGCTGCCACCACATGGGCTTCATCGTCGTTTCGGCCGGCCCGTTGCAGCTCGATGTAAAACCGGTGCGGAAAAATGCCCGCCAAGCGCAACGCAACGTCGGCGGCACCTGACTCATCCCCCTTCATCAGCGCTTGCCCTACCGGACCCGCCTGCGCGCCAGACAGGGCAATCAATCCGTCTGACAGCTCTTCCAGCCACGTCCAGGTGCTCAGCGCCAGATTCTTGACGATATTGCGCGTCCAGGCCCGGGCCAGCAGCTCCGACAGATTCAGATACCCCTGGCGACTCTGCACCAAGAGGATAAGGCGCGATGGGACACCTCCCGCCTCGCCCTCAAGAAAGATTTCTGCACCCAAGATGGGCTTGACACCTTTACCTCGCGCTTCCTTGTAGAACTTGATCGCCCCGAAGAGGTTATTGAGATCGGTGATGGCCAGAGCGGGCTGGCCGTCCTTGGCGGCCGCTTTGGCCACCTCGTCGATGCGATTGGTACCGTCAACGACGGAGAACTCGGTGTGCAGGCGCAAATGAACAAACATGCAGGCATTGTAGAAACCCCTGCGACTCTCCAACAGGACTTGCGTCGGCAGCGCCTTGGCGCTGCTGGCGCCACCAGTACAATGCTTTTTCGTGCCCGAAATGGCGCCGAAGGGTTCCGTGACGAGTACGCCAAGCGCACTCCCCTATGACTGAACCCTCGGGCCTTTCTTTGTGCACCTTTTTCCTTCTTTGCTGAAAGCTGCTTGCGATGCTGCGTGCCCCACTGCCCCTTGTTTCCGCCCTGCTGCTGGCGGGTTTGCTGGTTGGCTGCTCCAGCACCACAGTTGATAAAACGGCAGGCTGGAGTCCCAATCGCATCCACTCGGAAGCCCAGGACGAAATGAACAGCGGGGCGTATGACAAGGCCGTTCCTCTGCTGGAAAAGCTGGAAGGCCGCGCGGCAGGCACGCCACTGGCACAGCAGGCCCAGATTGACAAAGCCTATGCCCACTACAAGGCGGGCGAAAAGGCGCAAGCCGTCGCAACGCTGGACCGCTTCATGAAGCTGCACCCTGCCAGCCCTGCATTGGACTATGCGCTGTACCTGAAGGGCCTGGTCAACTTCAACGACAACTTGGGTCTGTTCTCATTTATCTCGCGCCAGGATCTATCAGAGCGTGACCAAAAGGCGGCGAAAGATTCATTTGAAGCATTCAGCGAACTGGTCACACGCTTTCCTGAGTCCCGTTATGCGCAGGACTCGCGCCAGCGCATGACCTACATCGTCAACTCGCTGGCCCAATATGAAGTGCATGTGGCGCGGTACTACTTCCAGCGTGGCGCCTATGTGGCTGCCATCAATCGCGCGCAGGTCGCATTGGCGGACTACCAGGGCGTGCCCGCTCTGGAAGAGGCGTTGTACATCCTGATCCAGTCGTACGACGCGCTCGGAATGACCCAGCTGCGGGACGATGCACGCCGCGTGATGGACAAGTCCTACCCTCAAAGCGCCTATCTGAATGGCGGCGTCAAAGGCAAGTCGGATCCGTGGTGGAAGGTTTGGTAAGCGCCATCAGCGCAGACTGAAACTCTTCGGGCGATTCCAGCCTGCGCATGGGGGGCAAAGCTGCCAGCAAGCGCTTGCCGTAGCCCATAGTGATGAGGCGCGTGTCGCCCACCACCAAAATACCCCGATCCGCTTCATGCCGGATCAAACGCCCGGCACCTTGCTTGAGTGCCACCGCCGCCTCTGGCAGAGCGTAGGCAGTGAACGCTTTGCCACCAGCCATTTCGATGTGTTGGGTGCGAGCCTCCACCAATGGATCTCCCGGGGGCGGAAAAGGCAGCTTGTCGATAACCACCAGTTGCAGAGCATCGCCTGGCACATCAAACCCCTCCCAGAAGGAAGCCGAAGCCACCAGCACGCAACCCTGCCGCCCGTGCGATGCCCCCTCGCGAAAACGCTCCATCAGGCGCCGCTTGGGCCACTCGCCCTGCACCAGCACCTCCAGCGTGCCTGAAGCCTGCCAACGTGCTTTGAGTGCGTCGCCAATGGTGCGCAAGGCCTTGAGCGTGGTGGTCAGCACCAGCGTGCGCCCGCCCAGCGGCTCGGCGGCCAGTGCAACCCAGTCAGCCACGCTACGGCTGTGGGACGGATCTGCAGGCGACGGCAACTGGCGCGGCACATACAAAGCCGCCTGTCGCGCATAGTCGAAGGGGCTGGCCACCCGAAGGACGCGAGCATCCGTGAGCCCAGCTCGTTCGGTGAACCAGGTCAACGCCTCGTCCGCACCGAGGGTCGCAGAGGTGAAAATCCACGCCCTGCCGGCGTTTGCGCCAGGCTCCTCGGGCCAAGCTTCGCCGTCCGAGGTTTCAGCGGGCGACGCCAGAATCCGGGTGCGCATGGCGTCTGCAATGTCCAACGGGGACTCGATCAGGCGCAACTGGTTGCCCACATCGAGCCAACGCACCGCATCGGCCTGGCACGGGCCTGAAAACCTGGCCAGCCGGGCCAATAGTGCACTGCCCCGTTCGTACAGGCGCTCCAGATCGGGGGACATTTCGCTCACGGTGTCCAGGGCCTCCAGCGCCTGTGCACACGCCAAGGCCAGTGCGCGCAGCGCGGACTGCCATACGGCGCCCGAGACACCTTCGGGAGCCTCCTCTGTCCAGCGCAATCTGCCCCCTCCCGAAATGCCATTCAGTCCCTGGAAAGCAGCGGTGCCCACGACCAGACGGAGGTCCCGTGCAGACAACTCCAGAAGCTGCGCCAGGCCTGTCCAGTCAGCCAGACCGCGCGCATGCTGCAGCCCGGCTATCAAAAGGTCACGGGCAAAGTCCAACCATTGCCCCGTGGAAATCTGCATACCCAAAAACTGCACGCCAGTCTCATTGATCTGGTGGGCCTCATCAAAAACGACCACACGCACCGTCGGCAGCAACTCGGCCATGCCTGACTCGCGTACCGCCACATCCGCAAAGAACAGATGGTGATTGATGACCACGATGTCAGCCGCCAACGCCTCGCGCCGCGCCCGATGAACATGGCATTCCCGAAAGCGCGGGCAGGAAGACCCCAGGCAGTTCTCACGCGTCGAGGTGACCAGGGGGATCACGGGCGATCGCTCGTCCAACCCTGTCAGCTCGGCCAGATCGCCGGATACGGTCTGGCGCGACCAATCCTCCACCTTGGCCAGCACACGGGCGACGCCTCGGTCCAAGGCCTGGGCATCCTGCCGTGCGTGCTCCATTCGGTGCAGGCACAAGTAACTGGCGCGCCCCTTGAGCAGGGCCATGCGAACGGGCAGCCCCAGGATGTGCGCCAAGCGGGGCAGATCGCGGGCGAACAACTGGTCTTGCAAGGCCTTGGTGGCCGTAGACAACAGCACCCGCTCGCCACTCAGCAAGGCCGGCACCAGGTAGGCAAAGGTCTTGCCCACTCCGGTGCCTGCCTCCACCACCAGCGCCCCTCCCTCTGTAATGGTCTGGGCCACCGCAATGGCCATCTGGGTCTGACCGTCACGCGGTTGAAAATGCCCATCAGCCCTCGCCAGCACACCA
The DNA here is from genome assembly GCF_052045435.1 of Acidovorax sp. 22279. NCBI lineage: Bacteria > Pseudomonadati > Pseudomonadota > Betaproteobacteria > Burkholderiales > Comamonadaceae > Acidovorax > Acidovorax sp. 22279. The sequence goes on along the minus strand of NZ_JBQEOV010000002.1, from coordinate 33,981 downwards.
TCGGGGGCAAACACCTCGGGCACCATGGCCTCCAGTGACATCACGCGGGCTCTTGCGGTTGAAGTTGCCGCTCCAGCCGCTCCATCGCGTCACGCAACACGAGTCGGCGCTTTTTGAGACGGCGCAGGGTGAGTTCGTCGGGTGCCGCTTCGGGCTTACACCGGTCGATGAGTGCGTCGAGATCGGCATGTTCCATGCGCAGCTCGATCAACTGACGGTGGGGAGAGTGCAGGCTGGGTTTCAAGGCAGGAGGCCATGGGCATGGCAAAAATGCCACAGGCGGGCGGATAATACGCGCTTGGCCCGCTTTCCACGACAGGCGTTCGCGTAGGCGCCCCCACAATCTGCAGCATGACCAAAGCGTTTCGCCTCATCGCCTCCACCGGCATCCACAAGGGTGACCGCGAATACCAGCAAGACCAGGTGGCCCTGATCTCCCACGAGCGGCACAACGGCTGCGTTCTGGGTGTGGTTGCCGACGGGATGGGCGGCCGCAGCGGGGGGCGCAAAGCATCAGACCAGGTCATGATGACAGCACGGCAACTGTTCGAGCGGTACTCGCCCGACACCGATGACCCGGTGGCAATGCTCAAGAACATGGTTGAAGAGGCCCACATCGTTATCCGGTTGACGGCCATATCGGCAGAGCAGGAACCTCACAGCACCATCGCTGCGTTTCTCATCAATCCCCGGGGCGACTGCCATTGGGTGCATGCGGGCGACTCGCGCATCTACCACTTTCAAGGCTCACGGCTGGCATTCCGCACCAGCGACCACTCCTATGTGCAAGCCCTGGTGGACCGGGGTGAGCTGACGGAAGCAGAGGCTAACAACCATCCTCATTCCAACATTCTGGTGGGTTGCCTGGGCACAGAGAGCGATCCGCCCATCACCACCCACGTCATTCCCCAACTTCAGCCGGGCGATGTCTTGCTGGCCTGCAGCGATGGGGTCTGGCACTACTTTTCTCCCACCGAACTGGCATCGGTGGTCGATTCGCTGTCGCCCCGCGAAGCGACGGAGTTCCTGATTGAAAAAGCCCGCTCCCGGGCACGCGGAGGCGGCGACAACCTGTCGCTGGTGGTCGTCAAGATCGAAGCCCTGGCCGAAGAGAAAAAGATTGCGCGCCTGACGCCGCTGGACACGGGTCGGCCCTGAGGGCCTTGTCTGCACCACCCATCGGTGTATCGACGGGTGAACGCGAACCCATCGAGCAACCAGCAGGTAGTCGCCGCTACCCTATCGTCAACCACTCAGCCACTGATTGCTTGGCTCGAGGCCCTTCCAAACTCAGCGAGGCGCAGAAGTAGCAGGCGCTGGCAAGGGCGCTGCAGGCTTGCGGCCCTGAGCCAGGGCATCAGCTTGAGATTTTTCGACCCGCGCGCGGCGCTCCTCCGCCGCTTGGAGCGCCTGGGTATGTTTGGCACGCGATTGGGCAGCGCGCTCGGCAGTCCCCGCAGCGCGGGCCGCCTGTTCACTGGCCTGAACCTGGGCACGGCTATTTTGTTGCTGCGCGCGTTGGTGTGCGTCCTGGTCCCGCTGTGCCTTGGCAACATCCGGATCGGCGGATGGCTTGCGAACTTGCGCGTCAGCGCGTTTGCTCGCTGGCGGTACGGCCATTTGCTTGTCTTCAATGGCCCGCAGGCGCTCCGCCGCTTTCTCCCTGCGCTCGGCATCGTTGAGTTCAATTTCCTGCGCACGCAATCGGTCGTGGGACTCCCGTGCCTTGGCACGCACGCTGCGCAAGCAATCCTCCACGGCAAAACGTTGGTAGCACACCGCCTCATCCTGCTGCCGCCGGGCCGTCAGTGCCTCGCGCTCCATTTTGATTCGGTCACGCTCCACTTTGCGATGTGCAGCGGTCGACGCGGATGCGGCATCTACTTCTACCCCCGTCGCGGCCCGGGCCGGGGCTACCAGCACAGGCAGTATTGAGCAAGCCAGCGCCAGCACTACCGCCAAAAAGCGACCACCGGTCTTGTTCATGTCAACCCCGTATCCACCATGCGGCGCTCCAGCGCCAGAAACTCCTTGGACTGCATCTCGTTGAGCCGGGACACTGTGCGCGGAAACTCGTGAGCCAAAGGCCCTTCGGTATACAACTGCTCGGGCGGTACAGCCGCCGACAGGATGAGTTTGACCCGGCGGTCGTACAGCACATCCACCAGCCAGGTAAAGCGCCGCGCAGGCGACGCCATGCTCACAGGCATGTAAGGAACATCGGACAGCAACACCGTGTGGAACTGCGTCGCAATTTCCAGGTAGTCGTTTTGCGACCGAGGACCACCACACAGTGTCTTGAAGTCAAACCACACCACCCCGCCAGCCTTGCGGCGGGCGCGAATTTCGCGCGCCTCGATATGCAGCACGGGGTCTTCATCGTGCACTTCAGCGAGTTGGTCGAACGCCTGGTTCATCTCGGCATCCGCCTCTGCGCCTAGTGGCGTGTGATACAGCTTTACGTGCTCCAGCGTACGCCGGCGGTAATCGGTGCCATTGTCCACATTGACCACCTCCAGCCGCTCGTTGAGGAGTGCAATGGCGGGCAAGATGCGGTCCCGATGCAAGCCACCGGGGTAAAGGTCGTCAGGCTTGAAATTGGAAGTGGTCACGAAGCCGACGCCGTTGTCGAACAACGCCACCAGCAATCGGTGCAGGATCATCGCGTCCGTGATGTCCGCCACATGAAACTCATCAAAACAGATGAGCTTGTAGCGCTTGGCAATGCGCTCGCCCAACATATCCAGCGGATTGACCGTGCCCTGAAGGGCCGCCAGTTCGCGATGCACCTCACGCATGAATTCGTGAAAGTGCAAGCGCACCTTTCGCTTCAGGGGAACAGCGTCAAAAAAGCACTCCATCAAAAAGCTCTTGCCGCGCCCCACCCCGCCATACATGTAGACACCGCGGGGAATCTCCGGGCGGTTGATCAGCTTCTTGATCGCGTTGGAGCGCCGAGCCTTGTACTGGGCCCACTCGTCAGCACAGCGCTGCAGGGCTTCCACTGCTCGCAGCTGGGCGGGGTCGCTTTGATAGCCTTTGGCGGCCAGCTCGGCCAGGTAAGCCTGTTTGACGGTCACTTTGCGGTTGCTCTGATACTACAAAATTGATAGCTGCAAGCGCATGTTAATCATGCGCTTGCAGCCGATTGAGACCCAATATCAGAAGTTCAGCGTGCGCTTATCCACCGCCAGCGCTGCTTCCTTGGTGGCCTCGCTCAAGCTGGGGTGCGCATGGCAAATGCGTGCGATGTCTTCGCTGCTGGCCTTGAACTCCATGGCCACAACGGCCTCGGAGATCAGCTCGCTGGCCTGTGGGCCCACGATGTGCACACCCAGGATCTCGTCGGTCTCGGCATCCGCCAGCATCTTGACCATGCCGGTGGTGTCGCCCAGCGCACGTGCGCGGCCATTGGCCAGGAACGGGAAGCTGCCCGCCTTGTACTTGACCCCATCGGCCTTGAGCTGCTGCTCAGTGCGGCCCACCCAGGCGATCTCGGGGCTGGTGTAGATGACCCAGGGGATGGTGTTGAAGTTGACATGACCATGCTGGCCGGCAATGCGCTCGGCCACGGCAACGCCCTCTTCCTCGGCCTTGTGGGCAAGCATGGGGCCGCGCACCACGTCGCCCACCGCCCAGACGCCGGGCAGATTGGTCTTGCAGTCAGCATCCACCACAATGGCGCCGCGCTCGTCGAGCTGCAGGCCCACCGCTTCGGTGTTCAGGCCAATGGTGTTGGGCACGCGGCCGATGGAGACGATGAGCTTGTCCACGTCCAGCGACTGGGCTTCGCCCTTGGCGTTGGTGTAGGCAATGCTCACACCCTTTTTGCCGGTCTTGATCTCGCCGACCTTCACGCCCAGCTCGATCTTCAGGCCCTGCTTGTCGAAGGCCTTCTTGGCTTCCTTGGCGATCTGCTCATCCACCGCGCCCAGGAAAGTGGGCAGACCTTCGAGGATGGTGACTTCAGCGCCCAGGCGGCGCCAGACCGAGCCCATTTCCAGGCCGATCACGCCCGAGCCGATGAGGCCGAGCTTCTTGGGCACTGCGCCAACGCGCAGCGCACCGTCGTTGGACAGCACCAGTTCTTCGTCGAACGGCGTGCCGGGCAGCGCACGGGCGTTGGAGCCGGTGGCGATGATGATCTGCTTACCGGTAAGCGTCTCTTCAGCGGCACCTGCCACCTTGATCTCGTAGCCGCCTTCGGCAGCCTTCACGAACGAGCCACGGCCGTGGAAGAAGCTAACCTTGTTCTTCTTGAACAGGTACAGGATGCCATCGTTGTTCTGCTTCACGACGGTGTCCTTGCGGGCGATCATCTTGGCCACGTCCATCTTGACGCCGGTGGCTGTGATGCCATGGTCGGCAAAGTGCTTGTTGGCGTGCTCGAAATGCTCGGACGACTGCAGCAGCGCCTTGGAGGGGATGCAGCCAACGTTGGTGCAGGTGCCACCGGGTGCGGGGCCGCCCTTCTCGTTCTTCCACTCGTCGATACAGGCAACGTTGAAGCCCAGCTGGGCGGCGCGGATGGCGGCGATGTAGCCGCCGGGGCCACCACCGATGACGATCACATCAAATTGTTTGCTCATGGGAAATCTCGTTCAGTCAGTTGGAGAAAGACCCACCGGCGGGCAGGACCAGAGGCCGGGCCACGCGGGTGGGTCGATGGAGTCAGGGGATCAGATGTCGAACAGCAGGCGCGATGGGTCTTCCAGCGCGTCCTTCATCGCCACCAAGCCCAGCACGGCTTCGCGGCCGTCGATGATGCGGTGGTCATAGGACATGGCCAGGTAGTTCATCGGGCGGATCACGATCTGGCCGTTTTCGACCACGGCGCGGTCCTTGGTGGCGTGCACGCCCAGAATGGCCGACTGGGGCGGGTTGATGATGGGGGTGGACAGCATGGAGCCGAACGTGCCGCCATTGGAGATGGAGAACGTACCACCGGTCATTTCTTCAATGCCCAGCTTCCCTTCGGCAGCCTTCTTGCCGAACTCGGCAATCTTCTTCTCGATGTCGGCGAAGCTCATCTGGTCTGCATTGCGCAGGATGGGCACCACCAGACCACGGGGCGAGCCCACGGCGATACCAATGTCGAAGTAGCCGTGGTAGACGATGTCGTTGCCGTCCACCGAGGCGTTCAGCACGGGGTACTTCTTGAGGGCATGCACAGCAGCCTTCACGAAGAAGGACATGAAGCCCAGCTTGGTGCCGTGCTCCTTGGTGAAGCTGTCCTGGAACTTCTTGCGCAGGTCCATCACCGGAGCCATGTTCACTTCGTTGAACGTGGTCAGGATGGCGTTGGTCGATTGCGACTGCAGCAGACGCTCGGCCACGCGGGCACGCAGGCGGCTCATGGGTACGCGCTGCTCGGGGCGGCCGCTCAGGTCTTCCTTGCCAGCGGGTGCTGCCACCTGGGGCAGTGTCTTGGAGGGCACACCGGTGGGGATCACGCTGGGGGCTGCCACGGCAGCCTTGGCGCCACCGGCCACAGCGGCCAGCACATCACCCTTGGTCACACGGCCATCCTTGCCCGAACCGGCCACGGCCGACACAGACAGGTTGTTGTCGGCGAGCAGCTTGGCGGCGGCAGGCATGGCCACATCGCCCTTAGAGCCACCGGCAGCGGCAGCGGCAGGAGCAGCAACAGGTGCTGCGGCGGCAACAGGAGCTGCTGCTGCCGGAGCAGGAGCCGCGGCACCAGCCTTGCCTTCGGTGTCGATCTTGGCGATGAGCTGGTCGGCAACCACCGTGGCGCCGTCGCCCTGGATGATTTCAGCCAGCACGCCAGCGGACGGTGCGGGCACTTCGAGCACAACCTTGTCGGTTTCGATCTCGATCAGGATCTCGTCCACGGCCACGGCCTCACCGGCCTTTTTCTTCCAGGTCAGCATGGTGGCTTCGGCCACGGATTCGGACAGCTGGGGGACTTTGACTTCTACGATAGCCATATCAATTCTTTCGGAATGGGGTTTTGTTCTGTTGTCGGGTCGCAGCTGGCCTTACTTGGTCAGGACAAAACCCTTGAGCTTGGCAAACGCGCCGTCCACCAGCGCCTTTTGTTGTTCCTGGTGCAGGTGCGAGTAACCCACGGCTGGCGATGCCGAAGCAGCGCGGCCGGAGTAGCCCAGCTTCTGGCCTTCGAGCATGTTCTCGTGGATGTAGTGCTGCACGAAGAACCAGGCACCCTGGTTTTGCGGCTCGTCCTGGCACCACACCACGTCGGTAGCGTTGGGGTACTTCTTCAGTTCAGCGGCAAACGCCTTGTGCGGGAAGGGGTACAACTGCTCGACGCGCAGGATCACCACATCGTCGGCTTCCTTCTCTGCGCGCTTCTTCACGAGGTCGTAGTAAACCTTGCCAGAGCATGCGATCACGCGCTTGACCTTGGCAGCCTTCTTGACGATGGCTTCATCCTGCTCGGGAATCACCGTCTGGAAGCTGCCCTTGGTGAACTCGGACAGCGGCGAGGTCGCATCCTTGTTACGCAGCAGCGACTTGGGCGTCATGATGATCAGCGGCTTGCGCAGATCACGCACCATCTGGCGACGCAGCACGTGGAAGATCTGGCTGGCCGTAGTGGGTTGCACGATCTGCATGTTGGCGTCGGCAGCCAATTGCATGAAGCGCTCCAGGCGGGCAGAGCTGTGCTCCGGGCCCTGGCCTTCGTAGCCGTGGGGCAGCATCAGGGTGATGCCGTTTACCCGGCCCCACTTCACTTCGCCGGAGGCGATGAACTGGTCGATCACCACTTGGGCGCCATTGGCGAAGTCGCCGAACTGCGCTTCCCAGATCACCAGTGTGTTGGGGTCGTTCGACGCATAGCCGTACTCGAAGCCCAGGACGGCCTCTTCGGACAGGATGGAGTCGATCACAACAAATGGGGCCTGGTTGTCGGCCACGTTCTGCAGCGGCACGTAGGTACCAATGTCCCACTTCTCGCGCTTTTGGTCATGGATCACGGCGTGGCGGTGCGTGAACGTGCCGCGGCCGCAGTCTTCACCGGACAGGCGCACGGGATAGCCGCTGGCCACCAGCGAGGCAAATGCCATGTGCTCACCCATGCCCCAATCCACAGGGATGTCACCACGGCCCATGGCCGCGCGGTCGTCATACACCTTCTTCACCAACTGATGCGGCGTCACGCTCTCGGGGATGGTGGTGATCTTCTCAGCCAGGCGCTTCCACTCGGCCAGAGGAATAGCCGTGTCTCCAGCATCAGTCCACTTTTTGCCCAGGAACGGGCTCCAGTCCACCGCGTACTTGCTCTTGAAGTTGGTCAGCACGGGATCGACCGTGTGCTTGCCCGCATCCATAGCAGCGCGGTAGGCCTTAACCATGTCGTCGCCCAGTGACTCGCCCAGACCCTGCGCCGCCAGCTTATCGGCGTACAGCTTGCGTGTGCCGGGGTGTGCGCCGATCTTCTTGTACATCAGCGGCTGCGTCAGAGCCGGGGTGTCCTGCTCGTTGTGGCCCAGCTTGCGGAAGCAGATGATGTCCACCACCACGTCTTTCTTGAACTCCATGCGGAACTCAAGCGCGAGCTGAGTGGCCAAGACCACGGCTTCCGGATCATCACCGTTCACGTGCAGTACGGGCGACTCGATCATCTTGACGATGTCGGTGCAGTACAGCGTGGAGCGGGTGTCACGTGGATCAGACGTGGTGAAGCCGATCTGGTTGTTGATGATGATGTGCACCGTACCACCCGTGTAGTAGCCACGGGTCTGGGCCAGCGCCAGAGTTTCCTGATTGACACCTTGGCCTGCAAAGGCTGCGTCACCGTGCACCAGCACTGGCAAAACCTGCTTGCCGTGTGGATCGGCACGGCGGTCCATTCGAGCACGCACAGAGCCTTCGACCACGGGGTTCACGATTTCCAGGTGCGAGGGGTTGAATGCCAGCGACAGGTGAACCGGGCCGCCGGGGGTCGTCACATCCGAGCTGAAGCCCTGGTGGTACTTCACGTCACCCGCAGGCAGGTCTTCGGGAGCGGTGTGATCGAACTCAGCGAACAGGTCCTTGGGCATCTTGCCCAGCGAGTTGACCAGCACGTTCAGGCGGCCGCGGTGGGCCATGCCGATCACGATTTCTTGTACGCCCTTGGCGCCTGCAGATTGGATGAGTTCATCCATCGCAGCAATAAAGCTTTCGCCGCCTTCCAACGAAAAGCGCTTCTGCCCCACGTACTTGGTGTGCAGGAAGCGCTCCAGCCCTTCAGCAGCCGTCAGGCGGTCAAGGATTTGTTTTTTCTTGTCAGTACCAAAGCTGGGCTTGCTGCGGATCTTTTCCAGCTTCTCCTGCCACCAGCGCTTCTGGTTCTGGTCGGTGGCGTACATGTATTCAGCGCCGATGGAGCCACAGTAGGTCTCACGCAGCGCGTTGATAAGTTCACGCAACGTCATCGACTCTTTGCCGAAGAACGTGTTGCTGGTGTTGAACACCGTTTCCTGATCAGCGTCGCTGAAACCGTAGAACGAAGGCTCCAGTTCAGGAATTGCGGGACGCTCTGTGCGCTTGAGCGGATCCAGATCGGCCCAGCGCTGACCCACATTGCGGTAAGCGGCGATCAGCTGCTGAACGGCGGTACGCTTGCGGCCCAGTTCAGAGTCGGCGCCCGTCGCAACCACAACCTTGGTGCCGCCTTGCTTGGCACGCTCGGCAAAGGCATTGATGACAGGCAGATGGGGAACGTCTTTGGCGTTGCTGCCATCCACGGCGGGGACATGCTGCAGCGCGTCAAAGTACTCGCGCCACGTATCTGGCACGCTACCGGGATTGGCGAGATAGTTCTCGTACATCTCTTCGACATAGGGCGCATTGCCGCCGAAGAGGTAGGTGTTGCCTTGGTAGGCTTGATAGACGGATGTCGTATCGCTCATATTCCGCTGACCTCCGCTTTCCTTGGGAAAGCATTAGCTGGTTGAGAAACCTTCCGCGACACGGCTGAACCGGTTGGCGGATGCGACTGTGGCTGGGGAAGGGCCTTGGTACGGGCGCCATTGTGCCACCGAACCGAAGCCCACCCCCAAAAAGTGGATCCAGACCATCGCCGCACAGCACAAGAAGCTGCGCCGATCAGCGCCTCGCGTACATTCCGGGTATCCCATTGCAAACCCCACTCCATGCCGCATCAACACCTCCAGGACAAAGCCTTTTTGCTGCTGCTCACCCTCGTCACCGTCGCGTTCGGTGCGATCCTGTGGCAGTTTCACGGAGCCGTTTTCTGGGGCGTCATCCTCGCCATTCTTTTTGCCCCACTGCACCGCAAACTGCTGCGAAAAATGCCCAAGCGGCCCACGCTTGCGGCCTTATGCACACTCGGTTTGTGCCTTGTGGTGGTGATCTTGCCGATGACGGCCATCACGGTGTCGCTCATTCAGGAAGCCACCGCAATCTACGAGCGGGTGCGCTCAGGCCAAATCAATTTTGGGCTGTACCTGCAGCAGGTCATTGCTGCACTGCCAGCTTGGGCTGCAGGCCTGCTTGACCGCCTCCAACTGACCAGCGTAGGCGAGTTGCAGCAAAAGCTCTCGTCCTTCGCGGTACAGGCCAGTCAATTCGTTGCGACACAGGCGCTGAGCATCGGTCAAAACACCCTGGAGTTCATTGTCAGCTTCGGCATCATGTTGTACCTGTTGTTCTTCCTGCTGCGAGACGGAGCCAGTCTGGCACAGCGTATCGGGCAGGCCACCCCCCTGGAAGAAGCGCACAAGCGCCAGCTGGTCGGTAAATTCACGACCGTGATCCGGGCCACGGTCAAAGGCAACATTGTGGTGGCGGCTTCTCAGGGCGCGCTGGGCGGCATGATTTTCTGGATCTTGGGCATCCAGGGACCGGTGCTGTGGGGGGTGCTCATGGCCTTCCTGTCCCTTTTGCCAGCCGTGGGCGCCGGGCTGATCTGGGTGCCTGTGGCCATCTACTTTCTGGCAACAGGCGCTGTGTGGCAAGGCGTGGTGCTGACTGCATTCGGCATCTGCGTGATCGGACTCGTGGACAACATCTTGCGCCCCATACTGGTAGGCAAAGACACCAAGATGCCCGACTACATCGTGCTGATCTCTACCCTGGGCGGCATGGCCTTGTTCGGACTCACGGGCTTTGTGATCGGTCCAGTGATAGCTGCACTGTTCATGGCCAGCTGGGACCTTTTTTCACCACCGCCGGAGGCGGACGCACCCACCCGGTGATCCCCCCGCCTCGGCCACGTGTACCAGTCAGGGGGCATCGATGGTCTTTTACTGGCGCTTTAAATGGCCGCAAAAAACAAAAGCCTCCCAAGGGAGGCTTTTGGCTGAAAACACATTCAATGATGCGCTTTGAATCGGGTGGTAGGACGTACAAGATTCGAACTTGTGACCAACGGATTAAAAGTCCGCTGCTCTACCAACTGAGCTAACGTCCCGACCGATTGCAGCTATCGTGTCGATTGCTGCAAAGCCTTGAATTATAGCGTCTTTTTTCCAGCCGATTTGAAATTGGTTGCAAGTTTATCGAGCACCCAGCCTGCGGCACATTGGCCGAAGGTCGCGGTCACAGCGACCACCGAGCCGTAGCCGTGGCAGTTCAAAGAACCATCGCCATCGATATTGCAGGAAGCATCTGGCGGAGCTACGGCCTCACGGCTGAAAACGCAGGTGACCCCGATCTTCTTGCCCTCCCGCGGTGCGCCGTGGTGTTTGCGCAGCTGATAGCGCATTTGGGCCAACAGCGGGTCATGGGTGGTCAGTGCGAGATCATCCACATCCACCTTGTGCGCATGCCGCTTGCCCCCTGCTGCACCCACGGTGATGTGCAGCACCCCATGGGCCTGCGCCCATATGGACAGTGCAGTTTTGGCTTTGATCTGGTCACAGGCATCAATGAGAGCGTCTACGGGCGTTTGCAGCAAGGCCGGCCAGTTTCCAGGCTCCACAAACTCCTCCACGCAATGAACGATGCAGTCCGGGTGGATTTGTGCGATGCGATCACGCATGGCCAAAACCTTGGCCTGTCCCACCGTATCGGTGAGCGCATGGATCTGTCGGTTGATGTTGGATTCAGCCACATGGTCCAAGTCGATCAGGGTAATTTGCGCGACGCCGCTGCGCGCCAGGGCCTCTGCGGCCCACGACCCGACTCCACCAATACCAACCACGGCCACGTGCGCGGAGCGAATTCTGGCTGCGCCCTGCACTCCGTAGAGCCGCTGAAGCCCACCAAAGCGGCGCTCCGAAGCGTACTCCGCACCACCATCTGGCGCAGCCTGCGAGGCAAAAGCCACATCACCCTCCATCACTTGAGCCGCGACAGGCGTTCTTTAGCGGCCACAGCGGCCTCAGACTGCGGATAAGCCCGGATGAGGTCTTCCAGTGTCTTGCGCGCGGTGCGTGTGTCTTTGAGCTCAATCTGGCAATTGGCGATGGACAGAGCTGCCTCAGGCGCACGGGCGTGCGTGGGGGCGTCGGTCAGCATTTGTTTGAAATTGCCGATGGCTTCTTTGTACTCACGCGTAGCGTACTGGGCATTTCCCAACCAGAAACGCGCAGAGGGCACGTAGCCGCTGCGCGGATACTGCCGCACAAAGCCCGCGAAAGCGACACTTGCATCAGGGAATTTGCCGGAGCGAAAGACAGCCAGAGCCGCCTCAAAATCCCGCTTTTCGGCAGGATCTGCCTGGAAATCGCGGCCATCCACATTGACCTTGATGGGCTCGAACTGCCGCAATCGCTCATCCACGCCCTGCGCGATGTCTTTCTGCCGACGCTGCAGTTCACCGACATCGCGCAACAGCTGCTCGTTCTGGCCGTTGAGTTTGGCTTGCTCGGCGCGCAAGGTCTCGATCTGCGTCTGCAAATCCAGCAGGCTGCGGCGCAACTGAGCGTTTTCTTCGCCCAGCTTGCGCACCTCTTCGGCAGAGCGCTGCTGAGACAACTGCAGACCATCAACGCGCTGTCGCATCTCCAGGATAGCCCGTCGCGCTTCGCCGTCTTCGAAGATGGCGGCATGGGCAGAAGACAGCGACACGGCGAGCAATGCCGCCGTGACCTGCGCCCGCAACGAGAAAACCGGTGCAGCGGATGTCATTAACGGTACGACAGTTCAGCGCGGCGGTTCTGGGCGCGTGCATCTTCGGTAGCGCCTTGGGCTGCTGGCTTTTCCTTGCCAAAACTCACGGCCTCGACCTGGCTGTCAGGCACGCCCAGCAAGCCCAGCGAACGGCGCACTGCTTCTGCGCGCTTCTGGCCCAGTGCCAGGTTGTACTCGCGGCCACCACGGTCATCCGTGTGGCCTTCGATCATGACCTTGCGGTTGGGGGCCGCTTTGATGAAGCGGGAATGCGCTTCAATCAGCGACTGGAACTCGGGTTTGATTACGTAGCTGTCGTAATCAAAGTACACGACGCGCGCGACCCCCACGGGGCCTGCACCGTCACGGCCGGACTGGCCGAGGTCCACGCCCGCCACGCCGCTTTGCGAGGTATTGCCGGAGTTCGCACCGTTGTTGGCTCCACCCATGGTGGAGGTGGCATTTTTGTCTTCGACCGGCACATCATCCAGCTTAACGCCAGAGCTGCAGCCCGCCATAAGAGCGGCAACGGTGAGGGCAAGGGTAATACGTTTCATCATCCAAATTTCTCCTGAAGGCTTGATAACTGAAAGTGCAGATAAGTTCATTGCTTTTGGAACGGGCCCCAGTCCGGCTCGCGGATGTCGCCCGCCTGACCGGCGAGACGCGCCTTGATCTTGCCGTCCAGGGTTGTGGTCATGAGGGCTTCACGGCCCTGCTGTTGGGTCGCGTAAACAATGAGCCGGCTGTTGGGCGCAAAGCTGGGATTTTCGTCCGCCGTCGTATCTGTCACCGCATTGACGGTGCCCGTGGACAGATCCATCACATGCAGCTTGAATGCGCCACCCACGCGGGAGATGTAGGCCAGCCAGCGACCGTCGGGACTCACGCTGGGCGAGATGTTGTAGGTGCCAGTGAAGGTCACGCGCTCCGCATTGCCACCGGACGCACCCACCTTGTAGATTTGCGGGGCACCGCCCCGATCGCTCACAAAGAAAATGCTGCGGCCATCGCCCGAGAACACAGGCTCGGTATCGATGCCTGCGCTTTGCATCAGGCGGCGCGGCTCGCCGCCGTTGGCATCAATGGTGTACAGCTGCGAGCCGCCATCGCGGCTCAACGTGACTGCCAGCGTACGGCCATCCGGCGCCCAGGCTGGCGCACTGTTGGAGCCACGGAAGTTAGCGATCAGGCGCCTGCGACCTGTGGCCACATCGTGCACATAGACCACCGGCTTGCGCGACTCGAACGACACATAGGCCAGTTGCCCCCCGTTGGGCGACCATGCAGGCGAGATGATGGGCTCGGGGCTGGACAGTGCGGACTGGGCGTTCTCGCCGTCGGCATCCGCAACCCAAAGGCTGTAACGGGGGCCGGTTTTGGTCACATAGGCAATGCGCGTCGAGAAGATACCGCGCTCACCCGTGAGCTTTTCGTAAATGAAGTCGGCAATGCGGTGCGACACCAGGCGCAGGTCGCCCTGCGTGACCACAAAACTCTGTCCGCCCAGGTCTTGGCCCTTGACCACATCCCACAAACGAAACCGCACATCAAAACGCCCATCGGCCAAACGCGTGACGCTGCCAGTGGCCAGCGAATCCGCACTTTTCTGGCGCCACAGTGCGACGTCTGGCCGCGCGGTTTCGTCCAGCGCTGCGCCGGAGGCGTCAATGGCGCGGAACTGCCCGCTTCGCTCCAGGTCGGCCTGAACGATGGACGCAATTTTTTGGGGCGATTGCGCCTCGCCCCGGAACGGCGCAATGGCGATGGGCAATTGGGTCAGCCCAACGCCGGTGACCTCCACACGGAACTGAGCAAGCGCTGGAATGGATGGTGAGGCGATGAGTGCGGCCAGCAACTGGCGGCGCAGGGGAAGCAGCGGAGCTGCGGAAGATGGGTGTTGGGAGATTCGATCTGTGGTCATTGGCATCCAGCAGTGGCCGAACAAGTGCCGAAAGGGCAAACCCGAATGTTACACACAGCGGCGAGCCCCCTGTGACAAACTGTGCGCGACACACCGTGCCGGACAGGCTGCGCATGGCACAAACGTAGAATCCGGGCGACATGCAAGCCACCGACACGGGCACCAAGCCCGCCACAGCCCCTACTCCCCCCACAACCTTGATGGCGCGCCTAAGGCGGCTGTCGGTGTACTTTGGCGACCAGCGAATGGCCTGGAGTCTGGCCATTGTTGCAACCTTGGTGGGTGCAATCACCGAACCCCTCATCCCTGCCCTGCTGCAGCCGCTGCTGGACAAGGGCTTTACCCAAGGGACCTTGCAGCTGTGGATGGTGCCCCTGGCGATTCTGGGGGTTTTCTTCGTCCGCGGCGTAGCCCAGTTTGTGGGTCAATATGCACTGGCGCGCATCGCCAACGAAGGCATGCTGACACTGCGCCAGGCGCTGTTTGATCGTGTTCTGGCCGCAGAGATGGGATTGTTTGCGCGCCAGTCGGCCAGCGCCCTCTCCAACACCGTGGTCTATGAAGTGCAGACCGGGGCCACGTTGCTAGTGCAGGCCCTGCTCGGCCTGTCGCGCGATGGCTTCACGCTGGTCGCGCTGCTGGTCTATTTGCTGTACCTCAACTGGCAGCTCACACTGATTGTGGCCGTCGTCGTTCCGGGGGTCGCCTGGATCATGAAGACCCTATCGCGGCGGCTGTACCACCTGACCAAGAGCAGCCAGCAGGCCACGGATGAGCTGGCCTATGTGGTCGAAGAAAACGTGCTGGCGCATCGTATGGTGCGCCTGCATGGCGCGCAAGGCGGGCAGGCGCAGCGTTTTGCCGACCTGAGCCGCAGCCTGCGCCGCCTGGCCATCAAGTCCACCATCGCCTCCGCAGCCATGACACCGCTGACCCAGTTGCTGGCCGCCGCTGCGCTGTCGGTGGTGATCTGCATTGCGCTCTGGCAGAGCCGGGGTGCGGTCGATACGAAGGACGTGACCGTGGGCGGGTTTGTGTCCTTTATTACGGCCATGCTGATGCTGATCGCGCCCATCCGGCGCCTGGCTGATGTGGCCAGCCCCGTGACCCGGGGTGTAGCAGCTTTGGAACGCGGCCTTGGGCTGCTGGGCGACACGGGTGCAGAAACTGGTGGCATCTACCGCAAGGACCGCGTGCAAGGCGCACTCACGCTGAGCAATGTCACTGTATCGTTTGGCGCCGACCACGCCCCCGCCTTGGACGGGGTCAACCTGCAGGTGGCCCCGGGCGAGATCGTGGCACTGGTGGGGCCCTCTGGCGCCGGCAAGACCACGCTGGTCAACCTGCTCCCGCGTTTTGTCATGCCTTCGGCGGGCACCATCGCGGTCGACGGGCATGCCTTGCCGGACTGGGACCTGCCCTCCCTCCGGTCGCAATTTGCCATGGTGAGCCAAGACGTGGTGATGTTCAATGACACCATTGCCACCAATGTGGCGCTGGGCCAGGCCGTGAACGAAACCCGGGTGCGGGAATGCCTGGCTGCCGCCAACCTGGCGGAGCATGTAGAAGGTCTGCCACAGGGCATCCACACGGTGGTGGGACACAACGCCACGCAGTTGTCAGGTGGGCAGCGTCAGCGGCTGGCCATTGCGCGGGCCCTGTACAAGGACGCCCCCATCCTCATCCTGGACGAGGCGACGTCTGCCCTGGACACCGAATCGGAACGCCTGGTGCAAGAAGCTTTACAGCGCCTGATGCAGGGCCGCACGACCCTGGTCATTGCACACCGGCTGTCCACCATCGAGCATGCCGACCGCGTCGTGGTGATGGAGCGCGGGCGCATCGCCGAGCAAGGCACCCACAGCGAGCTGATGGCGCAGGGTGGGCTGTATGCGCGGCTGCAGACACGCGCCGCATCGGGCACAGGGACCATCGCCGAGTAACTAGGCACGGCACGACCGGCGCTGGCCTTCGCTGACTTCCAACCAGTCCCGACGGGCCTCTTTGCACCAGCCCGCAATGTGCTGCTGTCGCCAGCCTTGGCTACCACTTGCCCCGGTTGGGCTGGCGCTTCCGAATAGCCGCAGCGATTCTCTCCGCAGACTCGGTACGGCTCACGCGCAAGGCGAAATCAGCGGCGGTCAAGCCCAGCTGGTTCTTGAGCGTAGGGTCGGCCCCTTCGTCCAGCAGCAATTGCACGGCCTCGGTAGAGCCGTAATGCGCCGCCATCATCAGCGGCGTGGTGCCGTTGGGCGATGCTGCATCGATGTAGGCGTGGTTTTCGAGCAGCAATGAAATGATCACGGCATGCTGCGGCGAACCTGCCGACGCGGCGTAGTGCAGCGGGGTCCAGCCCGTCTTGTTGACATCGGCATCGCGCGCGATGAGCGCCTTGACGGCCTCCACGTTGCCCTTGATGGCAGCCATCATCAACGGGCTTTCGTCCTTGGCATTGCGGGCCTCCACATTCAGCCGACGGGATGCCAGCAACGCAGCAACGGCCTTGTTCGCGCCGTTTTGCAGGGCAATCGTGAGCGCCACCTGCCCCTTGGGATCACGGGTGTTCGGATCAAACCCCCGGCGCAGCAGCGCAGTGATTGCATCACCGTCATCGCGCAGGACGGCCACAAAAAAGTCTTCATAGGCACCGGCCCTGGCCCGGACAGACACCAGGCCCAGCGCCACGGCGGCCAAAGCAGAACGTCGTTGCAGGCTCATGCCATCACCTCAGGGAACAAGCGGTCGAAATTGCGGCTGGTGGCCTGCGCTACCACCTCCAGCGTGAGGCCCTTGGTCTCGGCCACCTGCCGGGCCACATGGGGCACATACGACGGATTGTTGGTCTTGCCACGGTAGGGCACCGGGGCCAGGTAGGGGCTGTCGGTCTCGATGAGCATGCGGTCCAGCGGCACAAAGGCCACCACATCGCGCAGCTCCTGCGCGCTCTTGAAGGTGACGATGCCCGAGAACGAGATGTAGTAGCCCCGATCCAGCGCGGCCCGCGCAACCTGCATCGATTCGGTGAAGCAGTGGAAAACGCCACCCGCCAGATTGCCTGCGCCATCCTCGCCCTCTTCCTGCAGGATGGCCAGCGTGTCGTCAGAGGCACTGCGCGTGTGGATGATGAGGGGCTTGCCACAGGCGCGCGCCGCGCGGATGTGGGTGCGGAAGCGGTCGCGCTGCCACTCCAGGTCGGCAATGCTGCGCCCGCCCTTGCGATCTTCCATGCCGTAGTAGTCCAGGCCGGTCTCGCCAATCGCCACCACGCGGGGCAGCGCCGCGCGGTCCAGCAGATCCTGCACGCTGGGCTCCGTCACGCCCTCGTTGTCGGGGTGCACGCCCACCGTGCTCCAAAAGTTGTCATGGGCCAGGGCCAGGGCGTGCACGCCCTCGAACTCTTCCATGGTGGTGCAAATGCACAGGGCCCGGGTGACCTGCGCCTCGGCCATGGCTTGGCGGATGGCGGGCAGCTGGCTGACCAGTTCCGGGAAGTTGAGGTGGCAGTGCGAATCAGTGAACATGTGATGAAAAACAAAAAAGCCGACCAGCCAGCGCGGGTCGGCACGGGGGCGGCGGTGGCGCGGTCAGATCGTCTGGGTAGGACGGTCGGAGCCCAGCGCAGTTCCCAGCAATTCCTCGATCTTGGCCTTGAGCTGGCGGGATTTTTCGTCCTTGGGGAACTGGATGCCCACGCCCTGGGTGCGGTTGCCTGCAGCACGGGCCGGTGTCACCCAGGCCACGCGGCCTGCCACGGGGTAGCGCTGGGTGTCGTCGGGCAGGGTCAGCAGAACATACACATCGTCGCCCAGCTTGTAGTCGCGCTGGGTGGGCACGAAGATGCCCCCTTCTGCAAAAAAAGGAATGTAGGCGGCGTAGAGCGCGGCCTTTTCCTTAATGGCCAGCTGCATGACGCTGGGACGGGGCGCGGTGGATGGACTGCTCATGGGTGGGTGTGCGGCTTAGTGTCTGGAGTGTAGGGTGTTTCGCGCCTGGGCGACAAGCGCCTCCAGCATGAGCCCGCCATTGAACGGGTGGTCCGCCGTGCGCGCCGCCTTGGACAGTGCGCGAGACCAGCGTGTGAGCGCACCCAGTGGCGGCGTCTTGGGCAGGTCGGCCTGCGCAAAGTAGCGCGGCGCGGCGCCCACGCTGGCGGCCAGCAGGTCGTGGCAGAGCTTTTGCAGCGCGTCGATCACCTGGGCCGGAGCCCAGTCGCCCAGCGCCGTCACATCGCCCCGCGCCACCGCCTGCGGCAAGGCAGACCAGGCCTGCGGGCTGCGGCCTGACTGGGCCAGCGCCAAGGCGTCCTCAGGCCGCCCGCCTGCCGCGCGCAAAAACGACGCTGCAGCATCCAGGGCCAGGCCCTGGGCCTGCAACCACGCCAGGCTATCGGCCTCGACCGGCCAGACCATGGTGTGGCCCAGGCAGCGGCTGCGGATGGTGGGCAGCAGTTGGTGCGCAGCCTCGCTGGCCAGCACAAAACGCACGTCGCCCGGCGGTTCTTCCAGCGTCTTGAGCAGCGCGTTGGCCGTGACATGGTTCATCTGCTCGGCGGGGTAAACCAGCACGGCCTTGCCTTTGCCACGCGCCGAGGTGCGCTGCGAAAACTCCACCGCATCGCGCATGGCCTCCACGCGGATCTCGCGGCTGGGCTTGCGCTTTTTGTCGTCAATGTCGGCCTGGGCCTTTTCCGACAGGGGCCAGCCCAGCGCCATCATCTGCACCTCGGGCATCAGCACGCACAGGTCGGCATGGGTGCGCACGTCGATGGCGTGGCAGCTGCCGCAGTGGCCGCAGGCGCCCTGCTCTGTCGGCGCATCGCACAGCCACGCGCGCACCATTTCCAGCCCCAGGGTGTATTGCCCCAGACCCGACGGCCCCTGCAACAGCCACGCGTGGCCGCGCTGGGCCAGCAGGCTGGTGCGCTGCGCAGCGATCCAGGGCGCCAGGGCCACGGCGGTCTCGCTCATTGCGCCCCTCCCTGCGTAGCCACCATGATGGCAAGCCAGCCCTTGCGCACAAACACGCTGGTGAGCTGCTGCCACACGCGGTGGCGGTCTTGCGCCGCATCCAGGCGCGCAAACCGCTGCGGTGCAGCGGCTGCGCGGTCAGCGTAGCCCTGGGCGACGCGGCGGAAGAACTCGACCGGTTGGGCCTCGAAGCGGTCAGGCACACGCGCACCGGCCAGCCGCTCGGCCGCCACCTCGGGCGCCAGGTCAAACCACACCGTCAGATCGGGTTCACGCATCAAACTGGCCTCAGGCGCTAGTCCGGTTTGCGCCAGGCGCTCCAAAGTTGATAGCACACCCAGGTCGAAGCCCCGTCCCGCGCCCTGGTAGGCAAAGGTGGCGTCGGTGAACCGGTCGCACAGCACCACGTCGCCACGTGCCAGCGCGGGCTCGATCACGTTGCGCAGGTGGTCGCGGCGGGCCGCAAAGATCAGCAAGGACTCGGTGAGCGCATCCATCGGGTCGTTCAGGACCATCTCGCGCAGCTTTTCGGCCAGCGGCGTGCCGCCGGGCTCGCGGCTCACGGTGACAGTACGGCCCTGGGTGCGGAAGGCCGCGGCCAGGCCTTCGATGTGCGAGGACTTGCCCGCACCGTCGATGCCTTCAAACGTGATGAACAGACCGGGTCGTGACATGGGCGCCTTGGTTCAAGAAACTGTTTACTGCTGCCCGCGTTGGTAGCGGTTGACGGCGCGGTTGTGCTCCTCCAGCGAGGCACTGAAATGGCTGGTGCCGTCGCCCTTGGCCACAAAGTAGAGCGCGCGCGTGGCCTGCGGCTGCACGGCGGCCAGCAGCGAAGCCTTGCCGGGCATGGCGATGGGAGTGGGCGGCAAGCCGGGGCGGGTGTAGGTGTTCCAGGGGGTGTCGGTCTGCAGGTCGCGCTTGCGCAGGTTGCCGTCAAACTTTTCGCCCAGGCCATAGATCACCGTGGGGTCGGTCTGCAGCAGCATGCCCACCCGCAGGCGGTTGACGAACACGCCTGCAATCTGGCCCCGGTCGCTGGCCTTGCCAGTTTCCTTTTCGACAATGCTGGCCAGCGTCAGCGCCTCGTCCGCCGACTTGAGCGGGGTGTCGGCCGCGCGCTGGGCCCAGGCAGCCTCCAGATGGCGGTCCATGGCGTGCATCGCCCGGCGCAGCAAGGCGATGTCGCTGGAGCCTTTGGCGTAGGTGTAGGTGTCCGGGAAGAAACGCCCCTCGGGCGCCACGCCGGGGCGGCCCAGCTGGGCCATCAGCACCTCGTCGGTCAAGGCGGCAGCATCGTGTTTGATCTGCTCTTCCTTGGCCAGCGCCTGGCGCACCTGGCGCCAGTTCCAGCCTTCGACCAGGGTGAGTGCGCGCAAGGCCTCTTCGCCCCGGGCCAGCTTCTGCAGCAGGCTGATGGGGGTGGTGCCGGGCGGGATTTCGTAGTTGCCCGCCTTGATGGCGCGGTCTTGCCCCGAGACACGGAACCAGGCGTAGAGCAGGCGCGCGTCCGTCTTCACCCCGGCCGCCACCACATCGCGGGCGACACCGCGCGGAGTGGTGCCAGGCTCGATGGCCAGCTCCAGCGGCTCGGGGCCCACGTCGAGCGGCTGGTGCAGCCACCAATACGCAGCGCCGCCCAGTGCGATCCCCACCAACACGATCAAAGCCAGTAAACGTCGCACAACCCTGCCACCAATATGTATGAATCAGGGCATCATAATTCAGCGATGACCTACCCCTTGAATGGCATAGCCCCCCTGTCCCACCTCGGCGTGATTCGCGTGGAAGGCGAAGACGCCGCCAAGTTTCTGCACGGCCAGCTCACCCAGGATTTCGCCCTGCTCGGCATGGACCAGGCCCGCCTCGCGGCCTTCTTGTCGGCCAAGGGCCGCATGCAGGCCAGCTTCATCGGCTTCAAGCGTAGCGCCACCGAGGTGCTGCTGGTCTGCAGCCGCGACCTGCTGCCTGCCACGCTCAAGCGCCTGTCGATGTTTGTGCTGCGTGCCAAGGCCAAGCTGACGGATGCCACCGGTGACATCTCCCTTTATGGCGTTGCCGGAGACGCTATCAACTCCGTAGCTGGCAGCGCCCAGCCCGCCTGGACCAAGGCCGATGTGGGTGCCGCCACCGTGGTGCACCTGTACCCCGCCGATGGCACCCCGCGCGCCCTCTGGGTAGCCCCCGCCACAGAGCCCGCGCCCGCCGGCCCTGCGCTGGAGGCCACGCTGTGGCTCTGGAGCGAAGCCATCAGCGGTGTCGCCACGCTGACCGCGCCGGTGGTCGAAGCCTTTGTGCCCCAGATGCTCAACTACGAGTCTGTGGGCGGCGTGAACTTCAAGAAAGGCTGCTACCCCGGCCAGGAAGTGGTGGCGCGCAGCCAGTTCCGTGGCACGCTCAAGCGCCGCGCCTACATTGCCCACGCAGCAGCCGAGGTGGCGGTGGGCGCCGAGGTGTTCAGCACCAGCGACCTCGAACAACCCTGCGGCACCGTGGTGCAAGTAGCCGCTGCGCCGGGCGGCGGGTTTGACACCATCGTGTCGCTGCAGATCAGCGCTGCCCAAGAGGGCTCTCTGCAAGTGGGCGCAGAAGGCGGCGTGGCGCTGTCGCTGCTGCCCCTGCCCTACCCGCTGCTGGACGATATTTGAGCCAAATCGGGCACAGGCGCTAGTCCTACATGCCCGAGCAGCTCCCCTTTTAATAGCAAACCATCAGAGCTTGCGGGCCATGGCGATGTGCGCAATGCCCGCCTCTTCGTACGGCTCGCCCACCACCGTGAACCCCGCGCGGCGGTAAAAGCCCTCGGCGCTGCGCTGGGCGTGCAATTGCACTTCGGCATCGCCCCGGGCACGCGCCGCGTCCACCAGCGCATCCAGCAATTGGCGGCCCCACTGCGCACCGCGCACCGACCGGTCCACCGCCATGCGGCCGATGCGGCCCACTCCGGGTGCGTGCTGCAGCAGGCGGCCCGCAGCGACGGGCATGCCCAGCCGGTTGTACAGCACAGCGTGGCGCGCCGAGATGTCATGCCTATCGGCCTCGACCTCGGCCGGAATGCCCTGTTCGTGCACAAACACATCGATGCGCACGCGGCCGGCATCGCGGCCCAGGGTGTTCCAGTCGCCCGTGCGCACCTCGGCCATTTCGGCGCCCGCTTCAAAACCTTCAAAGATCGCACGCAGTGCGGCCGGTACCGGGCGCGAGGTCTGTGTGGCCGGGTCGGCAAACACGTAGACCAGCTCGGCAGAGATGAGCAGTCGGTCACCACAGAAAATGCCCGCCGTGAACAGGCACGACGAATTGCCGATGCGCGCGCACTTCAGGCCCACGTCCAGCGTGTCGTCGAGCCGCGCCGAGGCGTGGTACTCCACCGTGGCCTTCTTGACATACATCTCGCCGCCCAGCGCCAGCATGCTCGCCTCGTACGGCAGCGCCAGCGCGCGCCAGTACTCGGACATGGCGGTATCCACGTACATGAGGTAGTGCGCGTTGAACACGATCTTTTGCATGTCCACCTCGGCCCAGCGCACGCGCAGGCGGTGGAAACAACGGAAATCACTGCGTTGCATGGGTTCGTTTACTCCAGGTGAAAAGCCAGCCGCAGCGCGCGGGCTGCGTCGGCATGGGCCTTGCGCGCTTCGGGGATGGCGCGGCCCATCTTGATGAATTCGTGGGTCACGCCCCGGTAGATGTCCAGGTCCACGGGCACGCCCGCCAGGCGCAGCTTGTCTGCGTAGTCCACGCCTTCGTCCACCAGCGGGTCGCATTCGGCCAGGCCGATCCAGGCGGGCGCCACACCCTCCACGTCCGGCGCCAGCAGCGGGGCAAAACGCCAGTCCTCGCGCTCCTCGCGGGTGGTCACGTAGTGGCCAAAGAACCAGCTGATGGCGGGCTCCTCCAGCACCAGCCCGCGCGCAAAGGTGGCGTGCGAAGGCGTGTCCTGGTGGGCTGCGCAGCCGGGGTAGATCAGCAGCTGCAGCGCCAGAGGCAGGCCTGCATCGCGCGCCAGGATGGCGTTGACCGCGGCCAGCGTGCCCCCCGCGCTGTCGCCCCCCACGGCCAGGCCCTGCGGGTCGGCACCCAGGCGCTCGGCGTTGGCAGCCAGCCACTGCAGCGCATCCCACGCATCGTTGCTGGCCGTGGGAAAGCGGTGCTCAGGCGCCAGCCGGTAGTCCAGCGAGACCACCATGCAACCGGCCAGACGCGCCAGCTCGCGACACAGGATGTCGTGCGTGGCGATGTTGCCGATGGTGAAGCCGCCGCCGTGCGTGTACAGCAGCAGGGGCAGGCCCTTGTCGGTGTTGGGCGCATACAGCCGTGCGGGCAGTTGGGCACCATCGCGGGTGGGGATCTGCAGGTCCTCCACGCGGGCCAGGGCTGCCTTGGGCACCTCCAGCACGTCGGCACCTGCCTGGTAGGCGATGCGTGCCTCTTGCGGTGTGCGCGTGTGCAGCGGCGGGTGCCCGGCGCGGGCCATGCGTTCGAGCACGCTGCGCATCTGGGGGGTCAGGCGGGTGTGGTGGATGTGCAGGTCGGTCAACGGTCAGGGTCTCGGCAGAAAAGACAACGGCCCGCAAGGCGGCGGGCCGATCAGGGGTGGGTTACTTGAAGCTCAGTCGCACGGGTGCCGCGCCGGGCAAGCCGTCGTAGGTGGCCGTCACCGACAAGCCAGCCTTGGGCGGCAGCAATGCGGAGAACGAGCCCAGGCTGATCAGGTCGCCCGGCTGCATGGCCAGGCCTTCCTGCGCGAGCGCACCGGACAGCCACACCACCGCGTTGAGTGGGTGGTCCAGGATGTCGCTGCCTTTGCCGCTCCCCAGGCGCGCACCCGCGCCATCGGTCAGCGACACGTTCATGTCGGCCAGGGCCTGGAGCATGGCAAAACGCTCGCCCCGGTACGCCGGCACGGCGATGGGCACACCGGCCACGCCCAGGCGCGCACCCACGTTGATGGCCGTCACTCCCGCGCCGTTGAGCTTGGGCGGCGCCTGCACCATCAGGTCGGGCAGCTCGATGAACGGGATGATCTGGTCCACGGCGTCCAGCACGTCCATGGGGGTCTTGGCCTGGTTGATGGCGGCGCTTTTCACGCGCACCAGCATGTCGGCCTCGTACAGGGGGCGGGCACCGAAGGCTGCATCCACCGTGGCGCCACTGGGCAGCACCATGCCCTCGTAGAGCTTGCCCCACACGGGCTTGTCGGTGTTGAAGCGCTTTTGCACGGCGGGGTTGGTCAAGCCCGCCTTGTAGCCAATCACCTTGCCCATGCGCTGGGCCAGCA
The DNA here is from genome assembly GCF_052045435.1 of Acidovorax sp. 22279. NCBI lineage: Bacteria > Pseudomonadati > Pseudomonadota > Betaproteobacteria > Burkholderiales > Comamonadaceae > Acidovorax > Acidovorax sp. 22279. The sequence goes on along the minus strand of NZ_JBQEOV010000002.1, from coordinate 9,761 downwards.
AGGCGTTGACCTTGCCGCGTGTGCAGGCGCCGTCGGCGTCCGTCAGGTTCTCGGGGTTGGCCGCCGGGGTCTTGGCCACATAGTTAGCCACCAGGTCGGCGGCCTGCGCGTCCGTGAGGCACTGGGCCTGGGCGCTTGTCACAGATGCGACGGCCACCAGGGCCGCCATCAGGGTTTGCTTCGTTTTCAAGGCTGTCTCCTCCTTATAAAGTGGGCTCAGAACCTTTTCAAAGGCTGGCGAGCTATCGTAATCGCTGGCACTCCCATTCACACACCTTGTTGCACCATGGCTTTCATCTACTACGTCACCCAGATCCAGTTTGAATTCGGCGCCGTCCAGCTGCTCAAGCAGGAATGCGAGCGCGTGGGCATTACCCGCCCGCTGATCGTGACGGACCCCGGTGTGAAGGCCGCCGGCGTGCTGCAAAAGGCGTTGGACGCGCTGCCCGGCATGACGGTGGCCGTGTTTGATCAGACCCCCTCCAACCCCACGGAGGCCGCCGTGCGCGCCGCCGTGGACATGTACAAGGCCCAGGGCTGCGATGGGCTGATCGCCGTGGGCGGGGGCTCCGCGATCGACTGCGCCAAGGGCATCGCGATTGCCGCCACGCACGAGGGGCCGCTGACGCACTACGCCACCATCGAAGGCGGCTCGCCGCGCATCACCGACCGCGCCGCGCCGCTGATCGCCGTGCCCACCACCAGCGGCACGGGCAGCGAGGTGGCGCGCGGCGCGATCATCATCGTGGACGACCACCGCAAGCTCGGCTTTCACTCGTGGAACCTGGTGCCCAAGACCGCCATCTGCGACCCCGAACTCACCCTCGGCCTGCCCCCCATGCTCACAGCAGCCACGGGCATGGACGCGATTGCGCACTGCATGGAAACCTTCATGTCCGCCGCGTTCAACCCGCCCGCTGACGGCATTGCGCTGGACGGCCTCACGCGCGGCTGGGCGAACATCGAGCAGGCCACCAAAAACGGCAGCGACCGCGATGCACGCCTGCACATGATGAGCGCCAGCATGCAGGGCGCCATGGCCTTCCAGAAGGGACTGGGCGCCGTGCACTCGCTCAGCCACAGCCTGGGCGGCGTGAACCCGCGCCTGCACCACGGCACGCTCAACGCCATGTTCCTGCCCGCCGTGGTGCGCTTCAATGCACAGGCGGAATCGGTGCAGAAGGAAAAGCGCCTGGAACGCATGGCCCACGCCATGGGCCTGGCCAGCGCAGGCGATATTCCCGAAGCCATCCGCGACATGAACGCCCGCCTGGGCCTGCCCACCGGCCTGGCCGCCATGGGCGTGAACGAGGCGATGTTCGACGACATCATCAAGGGCGCGATGGCCGACCACTGCCACAAGACCAACCCGCGCATCGCCACCCCCGAGGAATACCGCGACATGCTGGCCCAGTCGCTCTGAACCCAGCCGCCTCCCCCTCGGTACCACCGCCGCGCACCTGAGCGCGGCGGCACATGGCAGAGAGCCAGCGCGTGCCCGTGCACTTGTCAGGCGCGCATTGCGCGTGCTGGCAGCTCCGCAGTTTTACAAAACGTCACACATCAGCAACACCGCGCCGGTAGCGCGATGCAAAACCACGCTCACAACTTCTCACAAGATAGACTCGCCGCTGTCAACAATTAATTAACCATTCATTACCACTGGGGTTGTGGGGGAGGACCACCGTCAATGCGCACCGGAAATCTCACCACCTGGCTTCTGCGGGGCACCTACCCCCGGCTGTATGTGTCCATCGTGGCGATCATCCTGCTGGTCACTGGGGTGCGCTACCACTACCTGCTGACCGCAGAAATCGACGAAGCCCTGCAGCAAGGCTCTACCGAACTGCGGCGCGCCAGCGATCCTTTGCAGCTGCGCCTGGCCGCCATGCCCGCGCCCGATGCCGACACCGTGACCCGTATCCTGACCGAGGGGTTGGCGCAGGCAGCGCCAGCAGTGGCGTCCATCAAATGGCAGGCCGCCGACCAGCCCGCCATTGAGGTCACCGCCCTCCCCTACCCCGCCAATGCTCCGAAATGGTTTACCGATTGGCTGGACCTCTCCGCCCCTGTGCAGCAGTCCGGCCTCGCGCTGGCAGACGGCACATCGGGCCGACTGACGGTGACGGCCCACCCGCAGCCCCTGGCGGACCAGGTGTGGGGCACCGTGCTGGTACAGGCACGCATCTCGGCACTCAACATCTTCACCATCTTCTTTCTGCTGACGCTGCTGCTGCGGGCCAATGCCCGCATGCTGCAGCGCCTGGCCCAGGCCACCGACGCGTTTCGCCAAGGCTATCTGAGCACGCGCATGGAGGTCACCGGCACGCTGGAGTCCCGTGCCATGGCCGAGACCTTCAACGACATGGCGGGCAAAGTGCAATCTCTGGTGCTGTCCTTGCATGAAACACAGCGCCAGCAAAGCGAGCAACTGCACTTCACCCGCCAGCTGATCGATGCCCTGCCCCTGCCCGTGTTTGTGCGCCATGCCGACGGCACCTACCTGGACGCCAACCGCGCATGGCAGCGCCTGTTCCAGTCACAGCCAGGTGCTGACGGCGTTGCAGGGGCCAGCCTGCCGGCCGAACTGGCCCCGGAACGGTCGGCCCGGATCGCCAGCGCGCACGACAACGAGATCCGCATCCGCCCGCCCCACCAGCCCCCGCTGGACATGGCGTATTTCGAAGCGCCCTTCACCAGCACCAACGGCGAACTGGCTGGCACCATCGGCACGCTGGTGGACGTGACCGAGCGCAAGCGCGCCCAGGAAGCCCTGCGCGCTGAAAAGGAACGTGCCGAGGTCACCCTCGCCTCCATCGGCGACGGGGTCATCACCACCGACCTGGGCGGGCGCATCGAGACCATCAATGAGGCCGCACAGCTCATGACCGGGTTCACGGCCGACCAGGCGCTGGGCCGGCAGCTGGACGACGTGTTTCGTCTGTACGAAGAGCCTGCCAGCCGCACAGCCAGCGCAGCCGCCGAACGCGACACCCAGCCGGGTGGGCTGCAGCAGGCCACCTACGAGGTGCTGATCCATCGCTCGGGCGAGCGCTATGCCATCGAGTACACGGCAGCCGCCATCCGCGAAGGAAGCGGCCACGCGGCGGGCTGCGTGCTGGTGTTCCGCGACGTGACCGAAACACGCAACCTGCGCCACCAGATCTCGTGGCACGCCCGCCACGACGCGCTCACCGGTCTGTACAACCGTGCGGCCCTGGCCGAAAAGCTCACACACGCCCTGTTTGTGGCCCGCAACAAGCAGCTGCTGCTGGCGGTGTGCATGCTGGACCTGGACCACTTCCAGGCCGTGAACGACACCTTTGGCCAGCGCGTGGGCGACCGTCTGCTCAAGGAAGTGGCGCGGCGCCTGGGCGCGTTCATCACGGCCCACGAAGCCGTGGCCCGCATGGGCGGCGACGAGTTTGTGCTGCTGCTCGGCGAACAGCCCGATGTGCCCGCCATCGAGGCGCGCCTGGCCGTGCTGATGCAGCAACTGGCCGCGCCCTATGCGATTGACGACCGCCTGGTGAACATCACCGTCAGCATTGGCGTGGCCGTGTTTCCACAAGACGACGCCAACCCCGACACCCTGCTGCGCCATGCCGACCAGGCCATGTGCCAGGCCAAGAGCTTCGGGCGCAACCAGCTGCACGTGTTCGACGTGCAACACGACCACGCCGTGCAGACCCAGCACACCCGCCAGACCCGGGTGGCCCGCGCACTGCACGCGGGCGAACTGGTGCTGCACTACCAGCCCAAGGTCAACCTGCGCACGGGAGAGATCATCGGGCTCGAAGCCCTGTTGCGCTGGCAACACCCGCAAGAGGGGCTGCTGGGCCCGCAGCACGTGCTGCCGCTGGTGGAGGACACGGACCTGCAGGTCGAACTGGGCGAATGGGTGCTGCGCCAGGCCCTGGCGCAGATGCGGGTGTGGAGCGATGCGGGCATGGGATGGGAGGTCAGCGTCAACATCGCGGCGCCCCACTTTCACCGGCCCAACTTTGTGCAGCGGCTCAAGGACATCCTGCACACCTGCCCCGAGGTGTCTCCCTCGCGGCTGGAGCTGGAGATCCTGGAATCCGCCGCGCTCGAAGACATGCAGTACATGCGCCGCATGATGCAAAGCTGTCAGGCCCTGGGCGTGCGTTTTGCGCTGGACGACTTCGGCACCGGCTTTTCGTCCCTGTCCTACCTCAAGCGCCTGCCCGCCGAGACCATCAAGATCGACCAGTCCTTCGTGCGCGGCATCCTGGAGGACGGCGACGACCTCACCCTCGTCAAAGCCATCGTGGCGCTGGCGGCTGCGTTCCACCGCCATGTGGTGGCCGAAGGCGTCGAAACCGCCGAGCACTGCGCCAAGCTGCTAGAGCTGGGTTGCGAACGCGCACAAGGTTATGGCATTGCCCGACCCATGCCCGCGGCCGACGTGCTGCCTTGGGCCCGGGACCACGCTGTACGCCATGCTGCCAGGGCGGTGCAAGAGGCGGCACGTCGCCCTGCTTCGACCTAAGAACCCGTTCAAAGTCATTTTGGAGATTGCATTGAAGTGCAATCGGGATGAGTGGATGCTTCGGATGCGCCGCATGGGCTCGTGCCCAGGCAAGCAGCCGGGGCGTTCAATCGCCCGATTTCACTCCAACCCTGCGGGCAAGTGCCTTGCCGGGCGGTCTGCGGCGTTGCGGCGCTTGCCGATAGCACGGGCTATCGGCGGCGCACCGCGCCTGGCATCCCATCCCGGCAAGGTACTTGTGCAACTCCAAAAAGACTTTGAACAGGTTCTGAGAGCCTGCGGCCAGCGCAGGAGACCCAATGCGCCCCAGAGGCGCGTCCGCTCTGGCGGCCTACAGCGGCTGCACCGCTCCCATGTCAGGCCGCTCCAGCCACTCGCGCCACTCGTCCACCAGCTGCTGGCTGGCACGCGTGGCCGCGAGCCACGCCTGGGCCCGGGCACGGCTGTCCGTGCCGTAGTGGGTGAAGTCGTTGCGGTCGGGCAGCTTGGCGTTGGGCAATCGGCGCACCCAGTCCGGGTCGGGTGACAGCACCACCATGTTGTCGAGCGCGGACGTGGCCTTGTGGCGCCACTTCAGCCCCTTGTCCAGCCAGCCCGGCACCACGCGGTGCTGGAAGTGGGGGTAGAGCACGAGGCCGCCAGCAACCGCGCGCAGCCGATCAGACGCAGTTTTTGAGTCTTTTTCGCCGGAAGCGCTAGTACTCATTGCCTGAGCAGCTATCAATTCAGAAGCACCACCGTTCGGCAGGCCATAGGCAAGATGCAGGTGGTAGTCGGTGATGCCACCGTCCCAGTAGGCGCCCCGGGGCGCGCCCGGGATGTTGTGCACGGCCTGCAAGACAAACGGGATCGAGCAGCTGGCCTGCAGCGCCTGCATGAAATTGTCTGCGTTCAGCCCCACCTGCCGGGTGCGGTAGTCGGTCGTGGCAAAAGGCAAGGCCGCACCCGACGAGGAAAACACCACCCGCTCCAGCCAGGCTCCCATCGCCTTGCGGTGCACGGTGTTGGTCACAAACGCCCCCAGATACCCCAGCGGCGTGCCCAGCGCATGCTCGCGCCCCAGCACATGGCGGCCCCGGGACGTGACGATGTGCAGGCGGTAGCGGGGGTGGCTGAGCACTTCCTGCACCCGCCCGCCGTAGAAGGCCTCCAGGTTCTGGCCGAACCGCTCGCTCACATGGGCGGCCGTGGGGCGCTTTTTGCCGGGTGGCAGCTCGTAGTCCTGGTGGATGTAGTCGTGCTCCAGCCGCTCAAAAGCCGCCACCGATTGCTGCAGGCAGGCCGTGGCCATGCGCCAGGCGCCAATCGAGGCGCCCACCAGGTGCACTGGCTGATCGGAGCGCGGCAGCCACTCCCCAAAAATGAACCGGTCCATCGGCCCCAGGATCAGTCCCTTGGGACCGCCAGCCGCTGCCGGGATTACGCCCACGTCAGCGGGCCGCAGGCCCTGTTGTTCCAGGTGTTGGCGGGCGCGGGGGCCAGCATGGATGCGCAATGCTTTCATGGCGCTGATTGTCGCAAAGCGGCTGGGGCAGCACCGTCAATCCGTAGACCTTACTCAACAGCGCCTTCCCCAGCAACCGCCTGACCCGCTACCGGGCAACTAGACGATGAAATCCGCCGCCGCATCCGGTCGAGCGGTCCAGTCAATGGGGTCTTGCTGCAGCACCATGTCGATGTCGAGCCCCAGGGCCAGCCCCACTTCGCCAGGGAAGGACACGGCCAGCTCTTTTTCGTTCAGCTCCGCCTCGCGGGCGCGGGCGCGCCAGGCAGCCAGGTGGATGACGCCCGCCAGGGGTTCGTAGACCTTGTTGTCAAACGGTGCGTGCTGGTGCTGCAGGGCGTCAATCACCACCTCGGGCAGTTGCCAGCGGCGCGCGCAGCCCGCAGTGACCTGGCCGTAGCTGTAGCCAAAGATGCGTTGCTCGATCTTGTCGCGGCGCAGGTCAAACGGGGCTACCAGGGTGTTGACCGACTGGGCCTTCTCGGGGTCCGCCAGATGGATCACCAGCTCGCCCAAGGCATGCAGCAAACCGGCGGTATAGGCCGCGATCTGGTTGTGATGGACGATGCCAGCGAGCGACCGCGCGAGCTTGGCCGTGTTGAGGCTGTAGCGCCAGAACTGCTGCATGTTCACCCCGGGCACCGAGCGCGACGTGGTGCCCAGCGGCGCCGACGTGACCAACGTGCGCAGCTGTGCGGTGCCCAGCAGCGCCAGCGCCTCGGGGATGCCCGCGATCTGCCCGGGCAGCTGGAAGGTGGGGGAATTGGCCAGTTCCAGCAAACGAGCCGCGAGGGCCGGATCGGTGCCAAACAGCTGGTTCAGGCGCCGCAAGCTGGGTTCGTTCTGGGCCAGCTCGCTCATCAGCAGCGCCACGGCGCGCGGAAGGCTGGGCAGTGCCACAGGTTGGGCCAGCAGTGCGTTCAACTCCATGGGGTACGGCGCCGGTGGTTGGTTCAGGTGCTGGCGATTATGGGCCCCTGCACGGCCAAAAAACCACCGGCGGTACAGCCGGCTGCGTCAGCGGCCTTTGGCCTGTTGCAACTTCGCAAATGCGGACGCCATGGCCGACTGCTGCACAGGCTCGGGCCCACGGCGCTGGGGTTGTGCGTAGCCACGGCCTGCGCCCTCAAAGCGGTTGTCACGGGGTGCACCCCGGTCGCCGCCCTGGCGCGGTGGCGCGGCATCCAGCTTCATCGACAGGCCGATGCGCTTGCGCTCCACGTCCACTTCCATGACCTTGACCTTGACGATGTCGCCGGTCTTGACCACCTCGCGCGCATCGTTCACGAACTTGTGCGCCAGCTGGCTCACATGCACCAAGCCGTCCTGGTGCACGCCCAGGTCGATGAAAGCGCCAAACTGGGCCACGTTGCTCACCGTGCCCTCCAGGATCATGCCTTCCTTGAGGTCCTTGATGTCTTCCACGCCGTCGTTGAAGCGCGCCACCTTGAAGTCGGGGCGCGGGTCGCGGCCGGGCTTCTCCAGCTCGGCCAGGATGTCCTTGACAGTGATCACGCCAAATTTTTCGTTGGCAAACAGCTCGGGCTTCAGGGTCTTGAGCATGTCGGCACGGCCCATGATCTCGGCCACCGGCTTGCCAGTCTTTTCCATGATCTGCTCGACCACCGGGTAGGTCTCGGGGTGCACGCCCGTCATGTCCAGCGGGTTGTCACCACCGCGAATGCGCAAGAAGCCCGCGCTCTGCTCAAAGGTCTTCGCACCGAGCCCGGCCACATCCATGAGCTGCTTGCGGCTCTTGAAAGCACCATTGGCCTCGCGCCAGCGCACCACGGCCTTGGCCACACTGCCGGACAGGCCCGACACGCGGCTGAGCAGCGGCACGCTGGCCGTGTTCAGGTCCACACCCACCGAGTTCACACAGTCTTCCACCACCGTGCCCAGCGTGCGGGCCAGCTCGCTCTGGTTCACGTCGTGCTGGTACTGGCCCACGCCGATGCTCTTGGGGTCGATCTTCACCAGCTCGGCCAGCGGGTCTTGCAGGCGGCGGGCGATGGAGGCCGCACCGCGCAAGCTCACGTCCACATCGGGCATCTCTTGCGACGCATATTCGCTGGCGGAATAGACCGAAGCCCCCGCCTCGCTCACCACCACCTTCTCGATGGCGCGGTCGGCCTTGGCGGCCATCTTGATGAGGTCAGCGGCCAGCTTGTCGGTCTCGCGGCTGGCTGTGCCGTTGCCAATGGCGATCAGGTTCACGCCGTGTTTTTCCACCAGCTTGGCCAGGGTGAACAGCGAGCCATCCCAGTCGCGCTTGGGCTCGTGCGGGTACACGGTGGCCGTCTCCACCAGCTTGCCCGTGGCGTCCACCACGGCCACCTTCACGCCGGTACGGATGCCTGGATCCAGCCCCATCACCACGCGCGGGCCGGCCGGTGCGGCCAGCAGCAGGTCGCGCAAGTTGTCGGCAAACACCTTGATCGCCACCTTCTCGGCCTCGTCGCGCAGGCGGGCGAACAGGTCGCGCTCGGTCGAGAGGCTGAGCTTCACGCGCCAGGTCCAGGCCACGCACTTGCGGATCAGGTCATCGGCCTTGCGGCCCTGGTGGCTCCAACCCAGGTGCAGGGCGATCTTGCCTTCGGCGATGCTGGGCATGCCGGGTTCGGGCTCCACCGGCAATACCAGCTTGGCTTCCAGAATTTCGAGTCCGCGCCCGCGAAACACAGCCAGCGCGCGGTGCGAGGGCACGCGGCCGATGGGTTCGTCGTAGTCGAAGTAGTCGCGGAACTTGGAGACCTCGGGGTCGTTCTCGTTCTTGCTGTCCACCTTCTTGCTGCGCAGCAGGCCTTCGGCCCACAGCCACTCACGCAGGTTCTGCACCAGCGCCGGGTCTTCGGCCCAGCGCTCGCTGAGGATGTCGCGCACACCATCCAGCACAGCGGGCACGGTAGAGAAATCGGCACCAGGCTTGCCGTCATCCAGCACTTCGGGTGGCTTGGTGAACGCCGCAGCTTCGACGGCGGGGTCCAGTGTGGGGTCGACAAACAGCTTGTCGGCCAGCGGTTCGATGCCGAACTCGCGGGCGATCTGGCCCTTGGTGCGGCGCTTTTGCTTGAACGGCAGGTAGATGTCTTCCAGCTCCTGCTTGGTCGGGGCGGCGGCAATGGCGGCACGCAGTGCATCGGTGAGCTTGCCCTGCTCGTCAATCGCCTTGAGCACGGCCACGCGGCGGTCTTCCAGCTCGCGCAGATAGGACAGGCGCGCCTCCAGTTCGCGCAGCTGAATGTCGTCCAGCCCGCCCGTCACTTCCTTGCGATAGCGCGCAATGAAGGGCACCGTGGCACCGCCATCCAGCAGCTCCACCGCTGCGCGCACCTGTTGTTCACTGACTTTGATTTCTGCGGCCAACTGCCGAACGATCTGCTGCATGGGTGGGGCGGACTCTCTGAGACTCGGTCAAACAAAAAAGCGAAGCGCGCGAGTTTGCCACAGGCGGTTTGGCAGCCCGGCGACGGGTCGGCGGATTGTTCCCAATACTGGAACAGTTAGTTTACGACTGGGTGGTTTTTCCCTGAACACCATCGGCGTACAGTTCATCCCATCGATGAGCCGAACCCGCAAGGCGACTCACCGAACCCGGTTCAGGAACGGTTTCTGACCCGGCTTTTTTGAGACGCTTTTTAAGTTTTTTTAAGGATTTTCATCATGAACAAGACCGCCCGTTTCCTCTCCGTCGCCGCTGTTGCCGCTTTCGCCGCTTTTGGCGCCCATGCCGATGAAGCCGAT